>JAYVOC010000263.1:0-25667 GCA_043758125.1 Bacteroidota bacterium
ATTAACACTAACTTAAATGGACGAATTTTCATGAGGATATTTTTGTGTGAAATGGATTTGTAAATTTTATTCGCCTTTACTGGATCGATCACCAACAAAATGATCTTCAGTATTTTTAAACAAGGCATTGAATGTTGTTAAACTTCCATAAATTCTTGTAAGATATTGTTGCAAATTAATTTTATCTTCTTCAGTAAGTTTATCATGCGCATTGATACGTTGTTCCATCACACGCAAACGATCACGAACCATGATGATCTTATTGAAGAAAGCATCAATAGGAAACTCTTTTGGTTGCAGACCAGTATTACCAGGATACAATACAATTTTACCTCCAGTCCATTTAGCACCAAGTGGAACGGTTTCTTGCATATCAGAATAACGTTTAATAATATTCGTTAATGTTCTTTCAACATCAAAGAGACTTACAAGATCTGTATCAGGTTCTATTGTTTCGATTACTTCTAGAGAATGATAACTTTTTGCTACTTCTCGTCTTCCTTTTTCAGTAAAAACTACATCATACGTTTTAGCCTTAACATTTATTACAACCCCGATACCAAATTCTGGATGTCGTAATCGTGATCCTATTCCTAATTCTCCGTCGCTCATTTTTTTACAGTTTTAACGTGGATTTATAAATTGCGTTACAAGTGCGAAATTAATGTGAAATGCTTCAAAATTTAATATTTTTATAAATATAAATTTGATTGTCCTTTAATTTTGCTGAAGGCAATTGATGATGCCTACGAATATTTCTTTCTCACAGAAAAATTTTATTCTTCGTTCCTTGAAAATCGTGTAGTTACAAATGTAAGCTGTGAAGTAGTTTAGCTTTCAAGGTGAACTATTGTATCTTTGCAAAATGCTTTTAGATATTCATCCTCAAAATCCTGATGCGCGTAAAATAAAGCAGGTTGTAGAAGCACTTCGAAAAGGTGCTGTTGTGATATTGCCTACTGATACCATTTATGCACTCGCATGTGATCTTTTTCAATACAAAGCTTTTGAACAAATATGTAGGATTAAAGAAGTAAAACCGGAGAAGGCAAATTTTTCATTGTTATGTTCTGATTTGAGTAATATTTCGGAATTTACTAGAGCTTTTGATCGTAGTATTTATAAACTTTTGAATCGCGCATTACCTGGCCCTTACACATTTATTTTGGAAGCTAGTAGTGAAGTTCCCTCGATGTTTAGAAGTAAGAAAAAAACAATCGGATTAAGGATTCCTGATAATAAAATTATTCAAGCGGTTATAGCTGAATTAGGACATCCATTAGTTGCAACCTCATTGCATCATATAGATGAATTAATAGAATATCCAACCGATCCACAAGAAATCCACGAGCAATATGAAAATCTCATTGAAATGATGGTAGATGGTGGCTACGGAAAAATATTAGCTAGTACTGTTATTGATTGTACTGATGGTGAGCCTAAAGTAATTAGGGAAGGAGCAGGGGATGTTGATATTTTGCAATAAGAAATTGCTACTGATATTAAGTGTGTTTACTTATTAATTTTTATGATAACACTTTAAATGCTGCGGGTAAAAAATCAATAATGTCGCTTGCAATCATGGCATGTTCGCTTAACGACTCTGCTGCAAGATCACCTGCTAATCCATGAATATAAACACCAATAATTACTGCCTGAAAAGGTGAATATCCTTGCGCCAAAAAGCCTGTGATAATTCCAGTTAAAGTATCTCCTGATCCTGCTGTTGCCATTCCTGGATTTCCTGTTGAATTAAATATCAATGAACCATCGGGGCAAGCTATTGCACTATATTTTCCTTTCAATAAAACATAACAATTGTATTTTTTCGCAAAAGCAATTTGTGCATTCGAACGATCAAATGGATTTGGAAAATTTCCTGCTAAACGTTTAAATTCACCTATGTGAGGCGTGAAAATACTTCCTTTGGAAATGAATGATAACCACGTTGGATTTTCTGCTAATAAATTTATTGCATCGGCATCAAATACCATTGGAAGATCTACATCTTGTATTAATCGCTTTAAAACATTTCCTGTTTCTTTCGCAATTCCAATACCTGGACCAACTCCGATAGCAGTATAATTTCCTGCAATAATTGCTGTACTTAAATATTTTTTTTCTGTATCAGGAATTAGCATTACTTCAGGAACAGAAGATTGTAATGGATTTACAATATTTTCTGGAACAGCAACTGTAACTAATCCAGATCCCGACCGAATACAACCTTTCGCTGCTAAAATTGCAGCACCTGCTTTGCCATAACTTCCTGCTAAAAGTAATGCGTGTCCAAATTGTCCTTTATGTCCAAATAAAGCTTTAGGACGAATCATTTCTCGCACATCTGCATCACATAAATAAAAACATTTCGATTCAGCAGATTCAAGGCTAGGTCGATCTAAGCCAATATCTAACACCTCCCAAATTCCAATAGCTTTTGCATATTCGGGATAAAAGAAAGCTCGTTTTGGCAGTTGGAAAGTGAGTGTGAAATTTGCATGGATAACATCATCGAGATTAGTTGTTGATTCATCAGCATATAAGCCAGATGGAATATCAATTGCTACAATAATATTTCCTGATTTATTAATATTCTTTATCCAATGAGCAACAGGTTTTGTAATTAACTTATTCAATCCAATCCCATATATTGCATCGATAATTATTGAATTAGGTTTAATCGTTGGAAAATTATTCTTTTCATCCACTTCAAAAATTAATGCAGGAACAATTTTTTTTAAACGATTGAGATTAGTAATAAAATTATCTGTTGGATTTCCAGCAAAATCTAAAATATAAATTTGTATATTTTTTCCTTTTTCGTAGAGCATTCTTGCGAGCGCCAATCCATCTGCTGCATTGTTACCTTTTCCACAAAAAAAAACGTAATCGGAACCTGCTGGAAAAAAATCTATTAACCAATTGCAACAAGATTTTGCTGCACGTTCCATCAACTGGAGTGAACTTATTGGTTCATTAATTATTGTTTCTTGTTCGGCTTCCCGAATTTGATTCGCACTTACTATTTTTATCATTAAATAATTGAATCTACAAAAATGTTATTTGATGAAAGGTAGTTTTTCAATTGTTCATCATCACCATGAACAGTAAATATTTTTTTTGCCTTTGAATCAGTGATCGTTTGTAGTAATTCATTCCAATCTGCGTGGTCGCTGATAGGTAAATTTAATTCATATCCTTGTTGAAGATGTTCCCAGCCAGAAGTCATTCCACGCAAATAATTTTCGGATGGCGTATAATTTTGTAAAACAGGAGGTGGAACGAGAAAAATATTACCTTTTTCTTTTCTAAAAACCTGACGTTGGAAAGGTGCCCATTTGCCTAAATTAAATCCTGCTTCTTCATAAATTTTATGATACTTCACTATTTTGGGATGAACCATCACATTGAATTCTGGAATAAATTGATTGAAGAGCAACGTAAGTCGTTGAGCTTTACCTAAACTATAAGCACCAATCACAAAATTAGTGGATGGAAAATCTTTTAAGGCGAGTAAGCAATCCTCAGGCGGTGGGTGAATTTTTCCAGGTTGTGCGAATGTTGTTTCTGTGATAAAATTATCGCAAACAACAACATCAAAAGGATCACAACTTTCATCGAATTGACGTTTGTAATCTCCTGTATAAACAGTCGTGATATTATTTTTTTCCCAAACAACTTGAGCGGATCCAAGCATGTGTCCTGCTGATGCGAAACGGAAATTTATTCCTTCAATTTGAAATACCTCTTGCCATTGAGGTGTTACAATTTTAAAAGCAAAATTTTGAAACCGGGCTCTTAATAATTTTGCTGTTTGATAGGTACAATAAACGGTATCATGGCCAGGTATTGCATGATCACCATGCGCATGGCTTATTATTGCACACGCAACAGGTTCCTTTGGGTCAATATATATACTCGTGCCAGGTATGTGAAAACCATGACTAGTTCGTTCAAGTGGGGCTTCGTCAGCTTCCATAATTTAAAAATTTAGAATGCAAATTCATTACTTGCGGTAAAACTAAATGCTGATCATCGTTTTCAATAATAGCGTGGGCAAAAGTACGTTTTTTATCTGATTGCCATTGTCGTTGAATAATTGCTTTTATTGCCTCAACGGTGCGATGGTCGCGCAATTGTACTCTTTGAATACGCAATGCTTCAGGTGCATCTACTAAAATAACAAAATCTAACTCTTTCCATAATCCAGTCTCGAATAATATAGCTGCTTCTCGTACTGTATAGAGAACATCCTTTTGAAGCAGCAACCATTTTTGATAGTCATCTGCAACAACGGGATGAACTAATGAATTCAATTTTTGTAACTCCGTATCATCATTAAAAACTTTATTTGCAAGCCATGACTTGTTTAGGGTATTATCACCATTGTAAACATCTTTTCCATAATGATTGATTAATAAAATTCGTAAATCAAGATTTTCATTCATCAATCTTTTGGCTTCATCATCAGCATTGTAAACAGGGATTCCTAGTAGTTGAAAACATTTGCTTACAACAGTTTTTCCAGATCCAATACCTCCTGTGATTCCAATTTTCAGCATCATGGATTACGATAGAAGTAATCAACAGTGGCAGGTTTGAATGAAATATGATCGGCCCAAAAAGGAGCTTTTTTAACACTTACTACTGCTTGTTTTTGTTTGTCATTCATAACACTTGCAATAACTAAAAAACGTTGTGCCGTAGTTTGATCAAATCTGCTGATGGGCACTCTACAAGTTAATCTTACTACTGAGGGAACGAGTTCAACATTACCACCGTGTATAAAATCGGGGAGGAGGATGGTTTCGATAACTTTTTCTGTGGCTTCTTCAACCGGAATATAAATCCAAACAGATTTAACTTCAGCAATGATATTTAAGTTTTCTGGAAGGTTAATTAAAGCCGTGCTAAAGACAGGATTTTTAACCATTTCTTTTTTTATAGTGATAGTCGAAATTGTTTTTAATGTATCGGGAAATTCATCTGTTGAAGACAATAAAACACTATCGGGTACGCACACTGCAGGACCTGAGATCATGAATTCGGATTTTAATGAAATATCGAATTTAGGTTTTACCGCAACTTTTTTAAAGAATGATTTTCTTGATGGAAGTGTAATAAATGTAGGAGAAATACGATCAATATGAATTGTATTTAAATATTTTGAAAAGATGGAATGAACTAAATCCATTGTTGAAAGCTCTTTGTTACCATTGAACAATCCTTCTTGATTTATCTTTACTTCAAGTTGATGATTTTTAAATAAAAAATTTGCCAGATCGAATCCACGCCCACTCAAAGTTACCGTTAGTTTGGAAGGTTGATCACCTGAACTCCAGGATTTCAGCCATGACTGATCGTAGTTGATCGAAACATCAACAGTACATTGCTGCGTTTTATTTAGTGCATTGACAACCCATATTCCTGCAGCCAATAGGACACATAACAAAAAAGACAAAAACTTTTTATTGCCTAGTATACGGGATAACGAAAACTGACTTGAAGCTTCTTCCAATGGTAATTGCTTTAGGCGAATTTAAAGAAAGCAACGATAGGAAATTATTTTTTTACTTCTACAGGTTGCTTGTATTGTTTGGTAGCATCAGCAGAAATTGCAGATTTCTCGACTTTAACCTTCACATTTTGGTCGATTTCGAGGATGAAAGTAGTATCATTTACCTCTACAATTTTACCATGAACGCCGCCAATTGTTACCACTTTATCGCCTTTGTTTAAGCTTTCTTTAAATGATTTTTCAGCCTTCGCTTTTTTCATTTGTGGGCGAATCATAAAGAAGTAAAATACCACTACGATCATCCCGATCATTAGAAGTTGCTGTATTGCAGGATTCCCTGTTGATGCTTGTAATAGAATCGTATTTATCATAATAATATTAATGTTCGTTAGTTATTTTTTTACTACTTCAGCACTGATGGTTACCACTTTTGTGTTTGGGATCGTATTCGCTAATACCGTTACTGTTTTTGCAAGTTGACCGGCCATTCCATCGCTGTTAAAGGTTACTTTAAGAATACTTGATTCACCTGGCTTTAGAGGTGCTTTAGAATATTCTGGTTCTGTACATCCGCACGAACCTTTTGCTTGTGAGATGACGAGATCAGCATCACCCACATTTTTGAATTTAAATTCATGAGTAACAACATCACCTGATTTTATTGTTCCGAAATCGAATGATGACTCATCGAATTCGAATTTAGGCATCTTCTCTTCTTGTTTATTACCTGAAGCAGATGCTGGATTATTGATGATATCAGGAGATACTTGTCCGCTATCATCACTCTGACTATTACTCCCACAAGCGGCAAATAAAACGGAGCCACACATTAAAATTGAAATTAAAATCTTTTTCATATTTGCTAAATTATTCAACAAGGCCTCTGCCTGTTTTTTGAATTTTACCTTGCTCGCGTAATTCTATTACTATTTTATCAATAACGCCATTTATAAACCCTTTACTATTTGGCGTACTGTAATCTTTAGAGATATCGATGTATTCATTGATGCTTACTTTGATTGGAATAGAAGCGATATTTAAAATCTCGCAAAGAGCCATTTTCATCAAAATAATATCTACCATTGCGATACGATCTGCATCCCAATTGGTAGTTTTGTCGGAAATTAATTGCTGAAAATAATCATCATCACGAATCGTTTTTTGAACCAATTCTTTCATGAAATGAATATCATCTTCTTCATCTTTATACAGCGGTAAAACTTTAAAATTACCATCTACTTTTCCTGATTCCAATGTTCTATTAAGAAGTGTTTCTGCAAGGTCTAAACTCTCGGCCCAATAAATTGTTTTTTCTTCAAGCATGTGTCGAAGGAAATCAACATTGATAAAAATTTCTTTATAGATCCATTCTATAAATGCAATGTCCTTAACATGATCAGAACCCATACTTGAAGAATACACAGTATATGAATCTGTTTGGCGAATATGGAAAAATGCTTTTTTGATTAAGTCGTTTTCACTCTGCCAGCTAATCTTATATTGCTTTACGAGATCACTAAATTTTTTATTGTCAGAAAGCCAAGCAATAAATGCATTATCTTTTAAAAGAAATTCTGCTTTTTTTCTTTCTCCGGTTAAGGCACTCGTAGGAAGATCATCGTAATACACTTCTTCTTGATGCGCCATTTCTAGAAAGAATTGCATTACCATCAAGTACAATTCAAAAATCTTTTTGGTTCCGTTCAGTAATTCCTGTTCAGTATAACGAATATCCTTTGGCTCCGATTGGTGATAGGCATATAACGCCTGCATAACACGAACACGAAGATGCCTTCTACTCAACATTTAATTTGCTCCGATAAATTTTATTCGTAAAAAAGATTTACGATTTTGAATTAGTAATAATGAATAAGAAAGAGGATTTCTATGTTATTCGATAATCCCAAATTATAGGAATAAATTACATACTTGATTTCACTTTACTGATATCTGAAATTCTTTTTTCAGCCATTTGTATTGCTGCAAGTTGTGTATAAACACCTTCTGCTTTTGCTTTCTTTAAGATCTCAAGAGTAACATTGTAAATATGTTCTGTTTGAGTAAGTGCACGCTGACGATTGTAATTATCTAACTCAGAATAAACATTAATTAAACCACCAGCATTGATTAAAAAATCAGGAGCGTAGGTAATTCCTTTTTGAACTAGCATTGGTCCGTGAACTGTTTCATCAGCTAACTGATTATTCGCTGCACCAGCAATGATAGAACACTTCAAACGATTAATGTTTTCTGTATTTAATGTCGCTCCTAAGGCGCATGGCGCGTAAATATCAATATCTAAATCAAATATTTTGTCAGGATCAATAACTTCTGCACCAAATTCAGAAGAAACTTTTTTTAATTGATCCGCATTCAAATCGCTGATATAAACTTTAGCGCCTTCTTTAACTAAATTCATCACAAGGTTTTCACCAACATGACCAACACCTTGAACCAGAATTTTCTTTCCGTTAAGGCTATCGCTTCCCCATGCAAATTGAGCAGAAGCTTTCATTCCCATATAAACTCCATAAGCGGTAACAGGAGAAGGATCTCCACCACCACCCATCGACTCTGGAAGGCCGGTAACATGCTTTGTTTCCATCGCAATGTATTCCATGTCTTTGGTACTCGTTCCTACATCTTCAGCAGTAATATATTTTCCGTTCAGATTATTTACAAAACGTCCAAATTTGCGGAATAGAGCTTCTGATTTATGCAAACGACTATCACCAATAATAACTGCTTTACCACCTCCTAAATTTAATCCGGAGATTGCTGCTTTATATGTCATTCCTCGTGACAAACGCAAAACATCATTTAAAGCTTCACTTTCAGTCTTGTACATCCACATTCGGGTTCCACCTAATGCTGGTCCGAGAACAGTGTTGTGAATCGCAATGATTGCGCGTAGTCCAGATTCAGGGTCGTTACAAAAAACAATTTGTTCATGGCGACTACCTGAAATACTGTCAAACACGTTGGTTGCTACGGGAGCAGTTGCTGCTGCAGTAGAATTTTGTTCTTTCACTTCGATCATGAATCGATGTTTTTATCTTTATTATAGGGGGGCAAAGGTATGTTATTTTGATTCATGGATAAAAGATAATACCTCGTTTTCTCGTCTTATGTGAGCATAAAATCTTCTATTTTTACAACCAAATAAATTTAATATTTAAGTAATTACTGTTTGTTAACTGAAAACCAGTTGTTTGCCTTGTGAAAGAATTAAAATCACTCAATAAATATTTTCTAAAATATAGTAGGCACCTTGGTTGGGGGATCCTTTTCGTTACTATTTCCAACCTTTTCGGGATATTCCCAGCGCAGTTAACTAGGAATGCATTGGATGTGGTGGCAGGGAATATCGATACGTATCGTCTTTTTAACGGCTTTAAGTTGCAAAATGATTTCTATAAGCTCTTAACATTTAATATTTTTCTTTTCGGAATATTGGTTTTGTCGATGGCATTATTGAAAGGTATTTTCATGTTTTTAATGCGACAAACAATTATTGTAATGTCAAGGCACATTGAATATGACATGAAAAACGAAATTTATGCGCATTACCAAAAGTTGGGTTTAAGCTTTTATACCAGCAACAATACAGGTGATTTAATGAATCGTATTAGTGAAGATGTTGGTAGAGTTCGTATGTATGTTGGTCCTGCAATAATGTATACCATCAATTTAATTGTTATGTTTATTTTAGTAATATGGGCGATGGTAAGTGTGAATGCACGATTAGCATTTTATGTGTTATTGCCATTGCCAATCATGTCGTTTATGGTATACAATGTTCATGATAAGATTAATAAAAGAAGTGAAGCTGTTCAAGCTAAACTTTCCGATTTATCCACATTTGTACAAGAAACATTTTCTGGAATAAGAGTATTGAAAGCCTACGTTCGTGAGAAACAATTTTTGAAAGCGTATGCAACACAATCAAGAGTATACAAAGACCTTTCGATGGATCTTGTGAAAGTGAATGCCCTCTTTATGCCGAGTATGCTTTTATTAGTTGGATTAAGTACTATTTTAACGATTTACGTTGGTAGTATTGAAGTGATGAATGGGCGGTTAACAGTTGGTAATATTGCTGAATTTGTTTTATATGTTACGATGTTAACGTGGCCTGTTGCTTCACTAGGATGGGTGGTTACAATTGTACAACGTGCAGCTGCTTCACAAGAACGTATTAATGAATTTTTAAAGATTCAACCTGATATTATTGGTGGAACATATTCTCCTGAAAAATTAAAAGGAGAGATTGTTTTGCAGAATGTAACAGTGAAATATGCACAGTCTGGAACAATTGCCCTTAACAATGTTTCATTTTCTGTAAAGCCTGGACAATCGCTTGGAGTTATAGGAAGAACAGGAAGTGGTAAAACAACACTCGTAAATGTATTGCTTCGTTTGTTAGATCCATCGGAGGGGAATGTTGTTCTTGATGGTAAAAATTTAAAGGATTTTGATTTGGGTGTTTTGCGTGATCGAACAGGTTGCGTTCCACAAGATGTTTTTTTATTTTCGGATACTATTGAAGGAAATATTTCTTTCGGATTAAAAAGTAAAATGGATTTATCAAGAGTAGAACAAGCCGCAAAAGATGCTGATGTTTATGATAATATCGCAGATTTTCCAATGGGATTCAAAACGATTGTTGGCGAGAGAGGAATTACACTTTCAGGTGGACAGAAACAACGAATTTCAATTGCCAGAGCAATCATTAAACAACCTGATATTTTAGTCTTTGATGATTGTTTATCCGCTGTTGATACGTTAACAGAAGAACATATCCTTTCTAATTTAAGAAGGATTATGAAAGACAGAACAACTGTTTTGATAAGCCACAGAGTTGCCACTGTAAAAAATGCGGATCATATTATTGTTTTGGATGAAGGTTCGGTAGCTGAGGAAGGAACTCATCAAGAATTAATGACGAAGAAAGGACTTTATGCAAGCTTGTTTGAGATGCAATTATTAGAAGAGGTTAGTGATTGAATGTTAAAATATTTTTAACTTTTCAAGCTAAAATAATTTATCGCCAAACTTAAGTATACATCTAACTATTCTATTAAAAACAAATGATACTATAGATCGATTTCTCACAAATTAATTTTTTGAAAACTTTAATATTTTTCAAGATTTTTTTGTAAAAAACTTAAGAATTAATTGACATTTTAATATGTTTAAAAGTTAATCAATGTTGTCCCACTAAATTATCGCGCATTGATTTTACTTTGTTGTGATCTACTTTAATTAATGCTTGCTGTGCATTGAGTAATTTTTGTTGATCGGCGGTTATGTCTGATAAATGGTCTCGTAACACTTTATTATACGTATTGACAGCAACGTCCTCGCCATATTCGCAAGAGTCTAAAATTAATTTTCGGTCTTTTCCTGTTAAGGCAGCCTTAACGTCCATCCATACCCGAAAAAATTTACCAGAAGTTTTCGTCCCTTCAGAAGGTTGTCCTCCTAATTTATTCACTTCACTTACTAATTCTCGTTTACATTTTTGACTTGTAAGTATAAACTCTGCAAACAAAGATTTTAAATCTTGTTCTTCAGTTTCTTTAGATGCTGTTTCATACCCTTCAATTCTGTCGTTGTTGATTGTAATGAGCGTATTTAATACCTCAATTGATTTATCTTTTTCCATCTTATTTTTTAATTGTTTGTAAAATTTTCTTTGTTATCTGATTAATTGAGTGAAGACAATTATTAAATTTTCAAAACACCTTCATTAATAATTCGAAAAATCAATTTTTAATTGTTCTACCAAATTATTTTTTCTAGTATTAATTACAATGACCTAGTAACATCCATATAAGAACAAAAACAACTATGGTACTCAAACAACCTCCGCCTAATTTTTTTGCACCATAGCCTGCCATCAGACCTCTAAATATATTGTTCATACTTTAAACTATTAAAGATTTCCGTTATGGTGAAATTCTTTCTTCGTGTTATTTTTTAATTTTAAAATACGATGAAGTATATTTTCACCTGCTAATTTAATTTCTTGCCCATGTTTTGAAGCAATGTTCGTTACAGCAAATTGCAAAATAGTACCAATCAATTTCTTTATTGGATTACGGGAGGCGCCAAACAAAACTAATTTAGAAATATAACCAGTTGTTAACCCAATTGCATTGTTAAATAAATTTGTTTTTACTTCGGGGGCTGATTTCACTTCGTTTAATGTTGACTTTATTAAGTTGATGGGGCTTAAGGTCTGATATGTATGATGAAATTGTGCCTTTAATAATTTTAATTCTACAGCTTGCTTATATTGTAAACTTAAAATTTTTTCATTTAAGGCATCAGTTTGATTTAGATGTTTCATACCTTCTTTTGTTTTAACATTTGAGTTATAATAGAGTTGCTAACAGGATATTTTATTAAAGAATGCCTAAATGCATTTATTACAATTGCTAAGATTGCATAGAATCCGCCGATAATAAAAAAACCTAAATATAAATTATCGAGCATTTTACCAATCCACAATGCAACACCAATGTTTATAATTAAAATTGACAATGCAACAGCCATAAAAACGGCTAATCGTGAAAGTAAAGACGATACAACATCGGCGGATTTATCAATCGCCTGGAGCCTGAACAACTCAAAAGTTGTTTTACTATAATCTTCTGCTCTTTCAATAAGCGTTTCTATGGGTGTTGCAGAATCAATCATGGATTTATTGTTTTAAAATTTGTTAATTTGTTTTTAAGAAACAGTATGTTTAATCTCTGAAGCTGCATTATTTTTGAAATCTGATGCAGTGTTTTTAAAATCAGTTGCTGCATTTTTTACATCTTTTTTAGCTTCATCATACTTAGCTTTTCCTTTGTCAACAAACTCCTCGGCATCTTTTTTTGTACTTTCAAATTTTTCATTGATTGAGTCAACGAAATCGTCAAATTTGGACTTCAGCTCATCAACATAATCATCGCCTTTATCCATAATTTGTTTGCGCGTTGTGGAGCCTTTTTCTGGTGCGAATAAAATCCCAGCTATTGCACCAATGG
This sequence comes from Bacteroidota bacterium, assembly GCA_043758125.1. Classification (GTDB taxonomy): domain Bacteria; phylum Bacteroidota; class Bacteroidia; order AKYH767-A; family OLB10; genus JANXSD01. The sequence continues at coordinate 12,559 of JAYVOC010000263.1, forward strand.
CAAGTCCTGCCAATGTTCCTAGTACTACTTTTCCAGTGCTCATTTTTGTTTTAGTTTTATGTCTCTAAAATTTCATATCGAAATATTTATTGACTGATTAGAGTTTAAGGTTTATTATTTATATTTTTTTTGAAAATGAATTAAGGTCAAATAATTTCAAGTAAATAGTTGTAATTTTCATCGTTACTTGCACTATTTAAGTCTTAGTGGCTTTGTTACATTACATTTTTTCACATTCCTTTTGGCATTTTAATGAATGATCAAGATGTTTGCGCAAATTTGGAAGCATTGTTGAAGCCCAATTTTTAATATCAGTATCTTCACAATTTTCTGATGCTTTTTCAAACGCATTGATAGCATCTTTATGCCCGTTAACCATCATGTCGGTATACATCTTATCAAAATCATTTCCTGATTTAGTATCTAATTTCTTGTATGCATCCATCGCATCGTTGCTGGGAGAAGTAGGGATAGTAATTGTTTTCGCTTTTGCTAGGGCTATCAATTCTGCTAACGATTTAGTGTGCGCTTCTTCCATCATTTTACCTAATTCTTTTATATGTGATGCTTTGCCCTGTTCTTGTGCTAATTCACCAAGCTTTATTTCTTGTAAATTTATTTCAGCTGCATTTACAAGAAATTGTGCATCTTTTTCTTGGCTTTTTTTGTCAAATTTTGCATCATTATGTTCTTCAGCAACCTCTTTTGTATCTTCTGGTTTAGAATCATTGCCACATGAGGTAATAGATAAAATTATAGAGCAAAAAGTTAGATAAATAATTTGCCTTGTAGTTTTAATTAAATTTTTCATTTTAAAATAGATTGGAATGTTTTTATGGATTTTAATATTGTTTTTTGTCTATATAAACTTGATTATGAATTCAGATTTATATTTAATTCGAATTGTTTATTGGTAGTGTAAAAAAAAATGTCGTGCCAATGCCAATTTCACTTTTAATCCAAATCCTTCCGCCATTTTTTTCAATAAATTTTTTTGTCATTAATAATCCTATTCCTGCACCTTTTTTTTCTTTTCTAACTTTCGACAATATCTCCATTTGTGGTGTAAAAAGTTTAGCCTTCACTTCATTTGACATTCCTATTCCATTATCTTTCACTTCGATTATAATTTCTTTTGTTTCTTTCGTTACGTTAATGGAAACTTGATCTCCTTTATGTGAATATTTTATTGCATTTGAAATTATATTCTGAAGAATGGAGTCTAGCATTTTTTCATCTGCAAAAACTGTTATGTTTAAAGGTATAGTATTGTATAGTTTAATGTTATTTTCTGTCGCCAGTTGATTTAATGTATTTAAAACTTTATTGACAGATTGTCTAATAGCTATATTTTTTGGTGAAAATGTTTCTGAGGCATATTTTACTCTAGCCCATTCCACTAAAGAATCGAGCTTGAATAATTCTTCTTTTGAAGAATCGTATAAATAATTTATCATTTTCGACGCTTCTGCAGGTTCTATGGTTGTAAAATTGGATTTTAAATGATCAGCAATGGAGATAATACTGGCTAATGGGCTTCTCAAATCATGTGCTATCAATGAAAGTATATTTTCTTTGTGCTCATTAAGTTCTTCTAAATCCTTAATTTGTTTGTTGAGATCATCATGGGATTCTTCTCTTCCTACTATTTTATGGGTAGCTTTATTGATACTTAAAATTTTTCCAAGTGAATTTATAATGGGATTGATTAAGCTAGATGAAAAATTTCGTGCCTTATCTTTAAAGATGTGCCATCTTCTATCTATGGCAAATTTTTCTTTTAATCCAATTTGTATTTCCATAAATATTATTTTTTTAGATTTTACTATAAATTTATTTGATGCGTATGTACTTTACTTTAAACATATTTAAATTGTTATTGAAATTTAATCAACAATTATTTATATTCTCATTTCAATTGAATGTCTTTTTTTAATGGAATGATAACAAGAATCCTTAAAAGATTCGTAGAGAAATTATTTTAATGTATTTCTAATTCTAGAAGATTCTTTATTGTATGTGAATCACTTTCTACATCAAGAGACAATTTGTTTTTCGCTATTTCCCACTTTCCATTTTAGTATTCGATTTGGTTACATAGGAAACAATTTCTTGAAACAGTGAATTCATATTTATCGCCATTGTCTTTCATCCAATTTGAATAATCTTTGTAACGCCAATTATGTCCAATTAATTTACATATACTATTTAAAGTTTTATGAATAACTGGATTTAACTGATGTGAAGATGTCTGAATTTTTTGAAACTGAAATTTTGCCTTCATATAAATTAATCTTTTGAAAACTCTACATTTAAATTTGTTGCAGCTATGGAAAATAATTTTATAAACAAACGGGAATTAAATTCCGTTTGTTTTACTGAAAAATACAGTATCACATGTTCCCTTTTTGAGGATTTGAAGTACTCGATATATCTTGATTTTTATTGGTTTCAGCATCAATTGTTTTGTTAGTTTTACTTGATTTATCTGTTGTTTCTTTATCATTCTCTTCGGTATCTTGATCAGTATGGTTTGGTCGATTTTGGTTTGAGTTGGAATCTTGATGCTGTTGATTTCCTTGTTGCTGTTTTTGTGAAGCTCTAAAATTGTTAGGATTGGTTTCAGTAGTTTTTTTTCCTTCCTGAGTTTGTTGTTGATGCGACTTGTTATCAGATTGCTGATTGCGTGAGTCATTTTGGTTTTCTGTCATTTTGATTTTTTTTAAGTTGTTTAAATGTTCTAATGAGGTAAAGATATTTAGCTATTTAAAATTAAATATTATACAATTACATTTTTAATTTATATAATTTAATGGAATTTTAATTTATCGAAATGGAATCAATTATAGCAGTTAAAAAGATGTGCCACGAAATATAAAGTTTAAAAAGTTTGTTTCTTACTAAAGCAATAACTGGGATGTTTAAATTGAAAGTGACTTTTGTTATGCCGTTGAAAAAGATGGAAAGATTTATTTTATGAAAAACAGAGAAATTTATTTCTCAAATTGTGCTATTTATTATTGAAATCTAACTTGATTATTTGTTCTATATTTTTTAAGAGCACTTGGTAATTATTTGGTTTTTTAATAAAAGCTTTCGCTCCAAGTTCACGAATAAGTTTCATGCTATTATTATCTGTAGTTAAAATCACAACAGGAATGTGTTTTGTTAACGGATTTTCAGTTAATGCAATTAAACATTCAATACCGTTCATTACGGGCGTGTTGATGTCCATAAAAATTATATCAGGAAGTATTATTGAATTTTTGAGCCTATGAAGTGCTCGATTCCATTGGAAGCTATTGCATGTAAATTTGTATTGGCAATTTCATTAAGCGCCTCCGAAAAAAGGTCTTGGTCGTCCTTATCATCTTCTAATAAGAAGATACTCTTTGAGCCTATCATTTTTATTGGATTTGATTCCTATCTCAATTATATGGATTGCAAAAATGGACACCTTTCTAGTGATATTCATTATATAATAAATCAAAATAATTATATAATTCTCCATTTATAATAGTTTTCTGCTGTAAAATGTTCGTTTTTTTTGTTTAAAACCTTTTTATTGAGCTGATTTTTAAAATTATCAAGGTGAATAGGGCTAGTGGATTAATGGATTTGTCATTTTAGTGGATCCAATTATGTTGGATATTGTGAAAAAATTGTTCAATTTTCACATTTTAAATCAACTTTACTCGTTCTGAATTTATTTTTTATTATTATTGTCATGGAAATTACCAAAATATGAACGATTACGATCAGTCACAGCCGCGTGAAGCATTCTTTTCTAAGAAAATTCGTGCTGGAAAAAGGACTTATTATTTCGATGTAAAAGCAACTCGGGCTAATGATTATTATCTTACTATCACCGAGAGTAAAAAGAAGCCCGGAGAGAGTAATGATCAACCGTTTTTCGAGAAACATAAGTTGTTTCTTTACAAAGAAGATTTTGAAAAATTTACGGAAGGGTTAATGGATTCTTTGCAGTTTATACGTGATAAACGATTATCAGAAGAATCTACCGAAAGTCTAGATCAAAATGAAAATTACGATAAAATTGAAGGCAGTTTTATTGAATCTGAGCCTCTAAAAAGTTCTTTTACAGATATTGATTTTGATGATCTGAATAAATAGAATACTTTATAGTGAAAATTATTCTACATCACATCAATGATTCGAGTTCACGATTTACAAGTACTAAAAGTGATTCAATAGCGGGAGCAATATTTTCAAAATTCACTAAAGCAGTTTCAGTATTTCTTTTTTCTTTAAGTTGCTCTGTAAGGTCATTGAGTTGATTTTCTAAAATGGATCCTGCAAGCATTTTTACTGGTGACTTCAGTTTATGTGCCGACTGAAATGCCTGTTCCCAATTAGAGTTAAGTATCCCTGTTTTTATCTCCGAAGTCAAAATAGGTATTTGTCCGCTTAACATGTGTAGAAAATGGCGAACATCATCTTTGTTATGATTTAAAATCGTGTAAAGATGCTGCATCGCATCAGACGAACTACTAACTTTAGTACTACCAAAATCTTCTATGATCATTCGATCCGTTTTTGATAAATGCTTTAAGAGGATCTCTTGCAAATCTTGCGGACTGTATGGCTTTGTTAAGTAATCATCAATACCAGCCTCCTTAGCGAGCTCACGATCTTCTTCGGAAGCATTTGCCGTTAATGCAATAATAGTGATATGCGATTCGTCATTTTCATAACTGCGAATTGCTTTACTTAATTCGTAGCCATTCATTCCTGGCATCTCTACATCCGTGAGCAAAATATCATAAAAATTATTCTTCACGCATTCAAAAGCACTTATACCATCACCTGCAATATCTACGATAGAAATTCCTAAGTTTTGAAGTATACGTTTGCCAAGAAACTGATTGACACGATTATCATCAACTAAAAGTATACTAACATTTTTATTAGTAAATTCTACATGAAATATACCTTTTTGTTTTGGTTCCATTTTTCGTTATGCAACAGGTTACTTTTACCGTAACAAAGTAATAGTTCCTAATTTTTTACCTTTTAATTTATCACCTTCGCTATCTAAGCCTTCAAAGTTTATACGGTAAACATAAACGCCATCTAACGCATCTTTACCATTGTATTTTCCATCCCAAGGAAGACCAGGATTATCAGTGTAAAATACTGTTTGTCCGAATTTATTTAATACTCTAAAACTATATTTAGAAACGTTATTAATTATTGGTTGAAATACATCATTTAATCCATCACCATCAGGAGTAAATGCACTTGGGATAAATAGTGTTGGCACACAAACTTCTAATACTTCTAATGAAGCCGTACGTGGACAACCATTATTATGAATTACCTTAACAGAATAATTTGCTTCTGATAATACAGTAATTTTTTCTGTTGTTTCTCCAGTTGGGAACCATAAATAACTATACCCAATTCCTGCATCTAAATGCAATGTATCACCACTGAAAAAGCAGTAGAGCGAATCTTCTCCTAAATTAATGGGTGGATTAGGAAGATAATCTGTAAAAGAAATTGTGTCGGTACGCGCACAACCAATATTATTTACGATAACGGAATAATCGCCAAGTGTTGTGATTTTTATTGAGCTTGTAGTATCACCTGTCGACCATTGATATTTTATTCCATCAGTAATTGTTGCATCGAGTAATACAGTATCGCCTTCGCATAAAAGAGAATCAGGACCAAGATTAACAACTGGAGGATTTACAATAGTGATCGTAACGCTATCTTTCACAAATAATCCATTGAGATAATAAGTTGTAGGAACTGTTGGCGACACCGTAACATTGGCCGCCAGACTTAATGTATCAGTTGGTGTACTAGCTTCACTCCAATAAAATGGAACATTTGAAGTCGCATTTAGCGTTACACTTTCATTAGGACAAATTACAGTATCCGCTTTTATTTTTACTGATTCACTAACTGGTTTTACAACTACATCATCAACATAATAATATGCAGAGTTATCAAAACTTGCGCATCCTGTGGCATGAGGTCCGAAGTCGGTTTTTTGTAAAGCAGGATTCGCATCAGTATAAAACAAACCAATGGTAATATAATTTTCGCCTCCTGTAGCTTTATAGATACCGGTTATGATCGTCCAGTTAACAGTATCTGTTATGATGGTATTACTTTCAATTATTGAAGGAAAAGCGATAGGGCTAGTTCCAGTTTGGATTGGAAAATTATTGGTAAATAAAGCACCAATTTTATTGCAAGCATAACGCGAACTATCAGCACGTAAAACATAAAACCAAACACGATACAGTGTGTCTTTAAGCAATGGAATTGCCAAAGGAGCAGAGATATATTCTCTATAATTGTTATTCAAATCAAATTGAAGACCTGCATAACCTTTTAAGCCGGTTCGTTCAGGGGCGTGACCTCCTGCATTATTTGGGACATCCACTTGATCACATGCAGTGATAGGTAAAGAAGTTTGACCAGCATAATATAAATCGGGAGTAGCATTTAGTTTTAGCCAAGGCACCGCTAAACTTTGTAATTGATCTTGTGAAGTAGGATTACTAAGTACTGTTTCAAAACTAGAATTCGGCACTAAGTTTTGCGCAGAAAGTGAGAATGCAAAACTACAAGCCACCATAAGGAGCAGGGTGCGTAAAGTGAAATACTTCATGGTTTTTGCAAGCTAATTTCTGTTACTTCAATTCTTCTTTCGAGTGCCGCCGAAACACTATATACCGAAGCGGCTTTGTTATCCAAACGATCACTCACTTTATTTGTTGCTAGATTTTCACCAGCAGGATCATCATTAAGCACCAGACTTCCGGTTTGAATATACTCTTTCAATTTTCCGCTGTTCCAATGTTGCCAATAATTCTTTAAGCTACTAATTCTTCGCTCCGACAAAGTTAGGTTATAAGCGTTATCAGCCAAAGGGCTGGCGCAACCTTGAAGCTTAAGTTGTAAACGATGTCCAGATTGCAATAATTCGTAAATCACAGCAGTGAAATTCTCTAGTTTTTGGAAATTTGCAGTGATAGAATCATTGAAAAATACTTTTAGATTTTGCCGTTCTAACGTATCATTTTTATGTTCGTTTTGGTATTCTGACAGCTTTTGCAGATAGGCACTAGTAAGTTTATCGAATATGCTTGAAGTGATTGATTTTCTAGTATGTGGATCAGGGAAATCATTGTCGAAATAAAGTCGTAATGGCAATAATTTACTTAGCTTATTGATGATTAAATCAACAGGTAAATGTGATATGGAATCGAGTGGAATTTGTACTAGCGGCAATGAACTTATTGGAATTGTTGGAATTTGTTCAACGCTATCTTTTTTAACAATTGGAATGTCTTCGAGCTTAAAAATATCATAACAACAAGCACCTTCATTTAATTGCTCGGAAGGAGGACGATTGGATACCAAATAACGCGATCTAGAATCGGAATAATTGGCAGAATAATATAAATCGTTGTACCCAGAATTTATCGGTGGACCAGGATGAAATGTGTATTGAGGAGTTTTGTTTTTATACGAAGTGGCGAGTAAATCAAATCCTCCCAATCCATCTTCGCGATCAGAACTGAAATACAAGGTATCTGTCATGGCATCATAAAAAGGAGTCATCTCCTCATCGGAAGAATTGATAAGCGCACCCGCATTTAAAGGAGTGGAATAAACACCTTCGGGATTTCTTTTTGCCAACCAAATATCATGCTTCCCAAATCCATTCGGACAATCAGAAGAGTAGAATAATAAATAACCTTCATTTCCATTCGTGGTGATGCATGGTTGTGTTGATGTATACTTTGGCAAATTGATATTGTCGGGTAAAATTATAGGGCTTTGCCATTGTTTGTCTTTGTAATTGGATTCCCATAATGTGCAAATCAAATTATTTTCTTCGTCTTCTAAACAACGATTAAAAATCATTAATTTATGATCAGGACTTATCGACGGATTTGCATTATTGAATTTTGGTGAATTAATTAAATTCGATAATGCTTCTGGTCTTTCAAATGTATTGTCGCTAATTTTTGAAGTGAGTATTTTTGATGTTAACTTTTTATTTTCCGTTTTGCTTTTTATGAAAAATCGCATTGACGAATAATAAATTACGGAATCACCTACAGCTGATGGTGCAAAATCAGAATAGGTAGAATTGATGATTTCTCCTGTATGATTTACATGAATGGAAATGCTATCCTTGTTTAATTGTTCTGCAAAATTTACTCCATGAAGAATTTTATTTAAACTGATGCTGTCTGTTTTTGTAAGATCTTTTTGAGAGATTAGAACTTGTTTTGCTTCATCAAATCGTCCTAAACATTTTAACAAATTTGCAGTTTTAAAAATAGATTTGAGTAACAATGAGTGATCATTTCCTGCATTTATATTTACTGAATTGTACCAATGTAATGCGTTGGGATAATCATGCAACGAATTATATGCTTCGGCAATTTTAAAACTTAGTAATGCTGATTCAGCGTAAGCTAAACTCGAACCATAAAAACTTATTGCAGCTAAAGGATCTTTTTGTTGCATGCTTCTATCACCAGCATGTTCGTAAGCAGCAGCTGATTGGGCATTACTATTCGTACTGATAAAAAACAGTAACGTAAAAATAATAAGAATGTATAGTTTTAAATTCATTTAATACAGCGGACAAATTATTCGTCGTTGTGAATTTGATTTTATTTTCTTTGCCATATAGATGAGCGTAATTTCTGGCCCTCCTCTGTAATTGCTAGCTTTTTTTAAAGATGATGTATTGATATCATACGAAAATCCAAATCGAAATTTATTATAGTATAAACTTATCATTGGAATTAATGCATCTGAAGTTCTGTAAAATAATCCTAAACCAACAGCATATCTTTTTGCAGATTCATTTCGCATTGTCAATTTCGCTTCCATCCCCAAATTTAATTCTTGAAAATTATCTTGCATAATAAAATTTATTGCTGGTAGAAGAGATATTTTTTCATTAAAAATAAAATCACTACCAACATGCAATTGCGAAAGAATAGGCAATTTTACTTTTTCAGAATTATAATAACTTAAATCAGATCGGTTAAGATGTTGAAATTGAATTCCAGCATTCCAACTGTTTTTTGCATAATGAGCAGACCATCCTGCACCAAATCCTACATCGGCATAAGTGTAATTTGTTCTATCGAAAGATTCTCCATTAGGTGATTGCGGAATAAAATTATCACCATCAAATTGATTATCGAAATTAAGTTTCGTTACATCTAGATTTTTTTGAACAAAACCTCCGTTCACACCAACGTGTAAGAAGTGTACAGAATCTTTTGTTAATGCAAAAGAATACGAAAGTGCTAAAGTTAGTTGTAATGTTTGTAATGCACCATCTCCAGCTTTATCTTGATTGATTAATAGACCAGCACCTAAACCTTTTAATTTATCATTTAAAGCATTTAGTTTTCCATCAATACTTATTGAAAAAGTTTGATATGGGACAGTTACAGATGCCCACTGTCGGCGATGTAATCCTGCAACGCGAAGATCTGCATCCATGTTACCTGCTTCTGATGCACCTAAGTTCATTGGGCTATATTGAAATTGAGAAAAATGTAAATCCTGCGCATCTAATTTCATAAAGAAACTAGTTGCAAAAATCATAAACAGAATTAGATTTACTTTTCTCAATTGATATTCATTATCGTATTACTGTGATGTTTCCCTTTTTGGTAAACTGCAACTTATTGTAACATCCTATTGTAAGATAATAAACAAATACGCCAGGAGGTACACTAATTCCTTTGTAAGTTCCATCCCAACCATTTAATTTATTATCACTTTCAAAAACTTTTTCTCCCCAACGATCATAAATAGAAATATGCATTTTCTCAATCGTATTTCCTCTCACAAAAAGCACATCATTTTGTTGATCATTGTTTGGCGTAAATGCGTTAGGGATATATAACTCTGGTTCTTTACAAAACACATCTTTCACTAAAATAGTTACCGTGTCTTGATTTTTACATAGATTTTTATCAATGATTGATAAGACATAAGTTGTTGTTTGTGATGGCGTCGCTATTGGATTTGGTAATAGATAATTGTTTAATGATTCAAGAGGAGTCCAAATAAAAGTATAGCCTAAAATAGGAGTAGCATGCAGTGTTGTAGATTGACCTTGATAGAGAATTGTTGTATCTGCGGAAGCATGTATTACTGGAAGTGAATCGGAATATTGAACAGTAATAGTATCTTGAATTGTGCAACCTAAACTATCTGTAACAACGAGCAAATAATTTCCAGGACAAAGTTCTGTGGCATTATCCGATTGCTGCGCTTGTGGATCGTTCCATTGATATTGATTTCCTCCATTTCCACCATTCGTAATTGCCCTAGCAGTTCCTATGCATGCACCTTTACAATATGCAGGTGTACTTATCAATTTTAGTGTAAGTGTATCGGGTTGGGTAATCGTAATGGTATCCATTAAAATGCAACCTTTATTATCAGTAACGGTAACAATAAAATTACCTGCGCATAAATTTATTGCAGTTGCATTTAGTTGGTTATTGGGATCGCTCCATAAATAACTATAAGGAAAATTTCCATCAACAGCATTAATAGTTGCGGTAGCATTGCATTCACTATGACAACGAACATTATTAATTTGGGAAGAAGAAATATTAAGCAGCGGTGGGACAATAATTTGAGTTGTTACTGTATCTATACAACCTCTCGTCGATGTAGCAATTAATATTACATCATAAGTGCCAGCAATTAAAAATTGATGAATAGGATTATGTTGATCTGAAGTTACACCATCTTTAAAATCCCAAAACCAAGAAGACGTTGTTCCACTAATGCTATTTGATGTATCCGTAAAGGAATAAGTATTTGTACAGGTATCGCGTGAATAATTTAATGATGCAGCATATTCCGGTAAGATGGTGACTGTTCCAACAGTAGTATCAGCACATGTTGGGGATAGGGCAGAATAGGCAATAAGTGTTACATTATAAATTCCTGTATCTGGATAAATAAATGTAGGTGAAAATGCATTTGAAGTATCTGATAAAGTTCCTGATAAACCAAAATTCCAGAGATAAGATCCAGCGTTTAATGAAAAGTTTGCAAACGTAACTTCATTTGTTTTGCAATTAATAATTGGATTTTGAATTGCTGCAACAACATACGAAGGACAAGGAACGACATTCAATTGAAAATCTCTTCGCGTTGTACTTATGTAGGTTCCATTTCTTTTAAATTCGGTTGCACAAATTCCAACAACAAATTGTCCGATCGTATTTGGTGTGCAAGTTAACTCGCCTGTAAAGCGATCAATTTTTAGAGGAACACCACCAAGCATATCATTCAAATTAAATGGTGGAATAAATGTAACATTGCTATAAGGTGGGGGATTAGGTGGCTGCGGCATAGGATTAATTCTATCTGCACCGGTGTAAGGATAACATAATTCATAGATGATAGAGTCTCCATCTAAATCGGTAGCGGAGTGATCAAAGACAAAGGGAATTCCAGCGCAAATAAATGGGGGAGGCCAATTATTAAATTTAGGATTACTATTTACTGCTAAAAAAGATGATGGAATTGTAGCATAGTAAGTAGCTCCTGTAAAACTTGGATCGAAAATATTTTTTATCGTTCGGTTTCTGCAACAACGTTGATACGATAATTGATAACCTTGCAATCGTGGTGGAAGTGTTACGATACCAGTATAAGAAGTATGCTCATAACAAATATTAGTAGGAGGGATGAAGCAAGGAGAATTGATGGTTGGTGGAATGGTATCAGATCCTGGAAATGTTAATGATAATTCAATAATAAAATTGTTAAACTGATCGAAGATGCCCACCGATGCTGGATTATCAAATGGAGGAACGCCATTGAAGCAATCCCGATACATTGTTAGTCGAATTTCATATTGATTATTTCCCAAATAAGTGTAATTCAGTTCACCACCAACAATATGAGTTGCTTGCACATTTGCAGAAAAAATACATAGACAGAATAGAGAAAAAACAAATAACTCTATCCTTTTTATAGTCGCAGAAATCATCTATCAATGATACGGAACATCGTGTTGATAAATGATGAGCTAAACGTAAAATATTTCAACGTAGCAATGTTAATGGAAATGGCGTTAAATAAAGTTTAGAAATGTTTTATTTTATCTTTAATGACAACAATTTATTGTCGCCGAGGAAAGCTTCCAATAGGTCTCCTTGCTTGATTGGACCAACACCTTCAGGAGTGCCAGTGAAAATGAGATCGCCTTTTTTTAGGGTAATATAAGAGGATACAAAAGCGATGATTTTATCGACAGAAAAAAGCATTAAAGCAGTATGTCCTTTTTGGCGGATTTCACCATTAATATTTAATGTAAAATGTAAATCATTGATTGGATCCAAAGTTTCTTTCGCAATAAAAGTTCCTACAGGAGCTGATCCATCAAATGCTTTAGCTAGTTCCCACGGGAGTCCTTTAGATTTTAATTTTGATTGTAAGTCGCGAGCTGTGAAATCGATTCCTAAACTTACTTCATCGTAATAACGATGAGCAAATTTCTCGGCAATATTTTTTCCAACCTTATTAATTTTCACTACTAATTCTGTTTCATAATGGATATCATCAGAAAACGATGGATAGAAAAATGGTTGTCTTGCTTGCACTAATGCCGTATCTGGTTTCATGAAAATGACAGGATCAGATTCAACTGGATTATTTAGTTCTGCGGCATGAGCAGCGTAGTTACGTCCAACGCAAATAATTTTCATACTAATTTAATTTCAAGTAAATGAATCCGTATTCAATTGCGAAAAATATTTCTTTTTTAAGAGGTAATAATCAGCAACGATACTTCTATTGTAAATTCCTTTTATGTGAGTAGTTTTCTTACGAGCTTGTTGTTCTTTACGAATTTTTATTCTTTTCGGTAATGATTTATAGAATGACAGATGTGCCCAAAAAACAGCTTTCATATCATGGAAGTCGCCATCGAATAAAAATTTCATTCCAGCAATACCATCTAAAAGCAATCGTAATAATATTACAAAATACAATTTTGACGCTGGTAAATTTTTATGCATCATCATTAAATTATTTCTAAAATTATAATATGTTTTTCG
>JAYVOC010000264.1:0-14987 GCA_043758125.1 Bacteroidota bacterium
CTTGGTACTGCCGTAGATTATCTCTTGCAGATGGATCGTACAGCAGCATTAGCGCATGAGCATGAATTATTAACCTATGCAATGCATCATCTTTCAAAAATTGATGGTGTTCGATTAATTGGTACTGCTCTAAATAAAGCAGGTGTAGTTTCATTTGTTTTGAAAGATATTAACGCATTTGATGCAGGTATGTATCTCGATACAAAAGGTATTGCCGTTCGTACTGGTCATCATTGTACAGAACCAATTATGACACGATTAAATATTCCAGGAACGATACGCGCTTCTTTTTTATTTTATAATACTTTTGAAGAAGTCGATGCATTAGTGGAAAATGTTTCGAAAGCAATTGCATTTTTAAAACCACAGCACGCATGAAATCAATTGCAGTATTAGAGCAACAGATTGTGGAGGATTTCGAATTGTTCGATGAGTGGGAAGAGAAATATCAATACATCATTGACTTAGGACAGAAATTAAAACCATTAGCTACAGAATATAAAATTGATGATAACAAAATTAAGGGTTGTCAAAGTAGTGTGTGGTTGCATGCATATAATGTAGCTGATAAAATATTTTTTGAAGCAGATAGTGATTCAACATTTGTAAAAGGTGAAATAGCGTTGCTGATAAATGTTTTAAGCGGACAACCTGCAGAAGAAATTATAAGTACCGAATTAGGTTTTGTTGATCGCATTGGATTACGTCAGCACATGGCACAAACACGTGCGAATGGATTAGCAGCAATGATTAAGCAAATGAAATTATACGCCCTCGGGTTTCAACATAAAACAGTGTGAGATGGAAGAGCAGAATTTAGAACAATCGCAGCCAGTAATTCCTGAAGTACGACCGCTTCGTGATCGAGTTATCGAAACATTAAAGACCTGTTACGATCCAGAAATCCCAGTTGACATTTGGGAGCTTGGATTAATTTATGAGATCATCATCAACGAAGGAAATGATGTACATCTTCGAATGACTTTAACATCGCCAGCTTGTCCGGTTGCAGAAACATTGCCTCCAGAGATAGAAGATAAAATTCGAAATATGCCCGATGTAAACAAGGCTAAAGTTGAAATAACTTTCGATCCACCTTGGGAAAAAGAAATGATGAGTGATGAAGCAAAGTTGGAATTAGGAATGTGGTGAATAATTCATAATTCATAATGCAGAATTACCCATTAGAGTTCATTATTTGGAGTCTCATTAGCTATCACATATGCGTAAATTAACGGGATTAGCACACTAGCAAACTAGCATGGAAATACTAAATAAGGTTACAAATTCGGGATTGGTTACGATTGACTTGGAAGAGATGTTTCCTGTTGGTGATCGTATAGTTTTTGATATTAAACCAATTTTGATTGAAGAACTTTTGCTTCGTGAAAAAGATTTTAGAGCGTTTGTAAAGACAAATGATTGGTCGCTTTATAAAGAGAAGTTTGTCGCAGTATATTGTTCTAGTGAAGCAATTATTCCACGTTGGGCTTGGATGTTAGTAGCATCATCACTTGAACCTTTTGCGAAGAAAATTGTTTTTGGAGATGCAACAGTATTGGAAGAATCACTTTTTCATGAATTAATTGTAACATTAGATATTGAAATTTATCGTGATCAGAAAGTCGTGATTAAAGGTTGTAGTAATAAGCCTGTTCCAATATCTGCATATTTAGAACTTACAGCACGACTTCGTCCGGTAGTGAAAAGCATTATGTATGGAGAGCCATGCAGCACTGTTCCAGTGTACAAACGCAAGGAAGAGTAATTGTATAATGGCAAAATATTTATCTTAGCTTAAAATTATTCTATGAGCCGCATCATTGCTTTTATTGGTATATTATTTTTCTCATTTCTGAGTTATGTTTCTTTAGCACAATCATTACCTGAAAAAAGTCCATCACGAGAGGGAGTTTTTATAATGGTAGATAAGATGCCAGAATTTCCTGGTGGAAAGGATGAAATGCAAAAATTTATTTCGAAAGAAGTAATATATCCTGAAGAGGCAATTGCAGAACATATTGATGGAAGAGTTTTACTTTTAGTAATCATTGATAAATCAGGAAAAGTACGCGATATTATTTCAAAAGGAAGTCCTGATAAAATTTTAGAAAAAGAAGCAATTCGTGTTGTTAAGTTAATGCCTAATTGGTCGCCAGGAATTCAAAATGATATTGCTGTTGATGTGCAGGTAAGTATTCCAGTGATGTTCAAATTAAATAATTAGTGGTATGTCGTTAACGCTCGATGAAATAAAATATCCTATCCGTAAGGAGATGGAATTATTCGAGCAGAAGTTTCGTAAATCGATGCAAAGTACTGTTCCGTTATTGGATCGTATTATGCATTATATAGTGAAACGAAAGGGTAAGCAAATGCGTCCGATGTTTGTTTTTTTAACTGCGGGAATGACAGGTGAAATTATTGAAAGTACTTACCGCGCTTCTTCGCTAATCGAGTTATTGCATACTGCAACTTTAGTGCATGATGATGTTGTTGATGATAGTAATTTGCGTCGCGGATTTTTTTCTATCAATGCACTTTGGAAAAATAAAATTGCAGTTCTTGTTGGTGATTATTTACTTTCACGAGGATTACTTCTTTCTGTAGAATACGAAGAATTTGAATTGCTGAAAATTGTTTCTACTGCTGTTCGAAAGATGAGTGAGGGTGAATTATTGCAAATAGAAAAGGCAAGAAAACTAGATATTACAGAAGAAGTTTATTATGAAATTATCACTGCAAAAACTGCATCATTAATTGCATCGTGTTGTGCTACTGGTGCAAGTTCTGTAGGTGCAAATCAAGAAATGGTACAACGCATGCACGACTTTGGTGAAAATGTAGGAATTGCTTTTCAGATAAAAGATGATCTTTTTGATTATGAACAAACAGAACAAACAGGCAAACCTCGTGGCATCGATATCAAAGAACATAAAATGACATTGCCAGTTATTTACACATTGCAAAATGTAAGTAAGGACGATAAAAAATTTATCATCAATACAGTAAAAAGTTACAGTGAGGATAAGGTACGTGTTGAAAAAGTTATTCATCTTGTCATGCAAACAGGCGGACTAGATTATGCTCGAAAAGCAATGTATGATTATCAGAAGCGTGCATTTATTTTACTCGAAGGAATTCCTGAATCAACCTATAAGCAATCACTAATAAATCTTGTTCGCTTTACTACAGAGAGAAGTCATTGAGTTAGATCTATATTTAATAAATAATTTTTGAATAAAATAGATATTGTAATCATAGTGCTATAATGAAATCGATTATGATTAAACAAACCCCGAAGGGGTGACATCATTATACAGAAAAGCAACAAGATCGAAACCCCGAAGGGGTGACATCATTATACAAAAAAGCAACAAAAAACAAACCCCGAAGGGGTGACATCATTTTAGTAAATAATTCCAACGAGATAATATAATTATAAAAAACAATGGCAGGAACATATTCACAAATTTATATTCAAGTTGTGTTTGCAGTAAAGGGCAGGCAAAATTTAATTGATAAGCAATGGAGAGATGAATTGCATAAATATATATCGGGTATAATTTCAGGCAAGGGTCATAAGTCAATTATTGTTAATGGAGTTGCGGATCATATTCATTGTTTTATCGGATTAAAACCATCAATGTCTATATCTGATTTGGTGAGAGATATAAAAAATAATTCATCAAAATTTATTAATGAAAGTGGTTTTATAAAGGGCAAATTTCAATGGCAAGAAGGTTTTGGAGCATTTTCATATTCTCCATCGCATGTGGAAAGAGTTTATAAATATATTTTAAATCAGGAACAACATCATTGTAAGAAAACATTTAAAGAAGAATATGTTGATTTTTTAACGGAATTTGAAATCGAGCACAAGCCATTTTATCTTTTTGATTGGATTGAATAATATTGCCCTTCGGGATTATGTCACCCCTTCGGGGTTTGTTATTTTTTTTACCACTGGTTAGAATTATATCACCCCTTCGGGGTTTGTGAGATTTTTTTAACAGTGGTTAGAATTATGTCACCCCGAAGGAGTGACATAATTCTATAAAAAAGCAACAAGATCGAAACCCCGAAGTGGGCGACATAATTCTATAAAAAAGCAAGAATATACAAACCCCGAAGTGGGTTACATAATTTTATAAAAAAGCAAGAAGATCCAAACCCCGAAGGGGTGACATCATTATACAGAAAAGCAAGAAGATCCAAACCCTGAAGGGGTGACATTATTATACAGAAAAGCAACAAGATCGAAACCCCGAAGTGGGCGACATAATTCTATAAAATAGCAAGAAGATACAAACCCCGAAGTGGGTGACATTATTATCTGTAATTTAGCCATTAATTGAAAGTATAAATGATTAACAACGAAACCAAAGAACGCATTCTTGAAACCGCTCGTATAGAAGAGGTGGTTGGAGAATTTGTGATTCTTAAGCGTCGTGGTTCGAGCATGATTGGGTTATGCCCATTTCATAATGAACGAACACCATCGTTTACAGTTTCTCCTGCTAAAGGATTTTTCAAATGTTTTGGTTGCGGTAAAGCAGGTGACTCTGTTACATTTATTATGGAGCATGAGCATCTTACTTTTCCGGAATCATTAAGATATCTAGCGAATAAATATCAGATTGAAATTGAAGAAGAAGCACCTTCTCAAGAAATGGTGGAAGCCCAATCGCAAAGAGAAAGTTTATTTATTGTAATGACGTATGCTCAAAAATATTTTTCAGAAAATTTAATCAATACAGATGAAGGTAAGGCAATCGGATTAAGTTATTTTAAAGAACGTGGATTCACTGATGAGATCATCAAAAAATTTGATTTAGGGTATGCTCTCGATAAATGGGATGGACTCACAAAGTCGGCACAAGAAGAAGGATTTCAATTAGATTATTTAGTTAAGACTGGTTTGACAATTGTAAATGAAGAAAAAATTTATGATCGCTTTCGCGGTAGAGTAATTTTTCCGATTCATAATTTAACGGGACGTGTAATTGCTTTTGGTGCTCGAATTCTTAAAACGGATCCTAAGAGTCCGAAGTATTTAAATTCTCCTGAGACAGAAATTTATCATAAGAGTAAAAGTTTATACGGAATTTCTCACGCTAAGAAATCTATCATTAGCAACGATACTTGTTTTTTAGTTGAAGGTTATACTGATGTTGTTTCGATGCATCAAGCAGGAATTGAAAATGTTGTTGCATCATCAGGAACTGCATTAACTGTTGAGCAGATACGTTTAATTGGCCGTTATACGAAGAATATTACTGTTTTGTATGATGGAGATTCAGCAGGGATAAAAGCTTCGCTACGAGGAATAGATTTGATTCTCGAGGAAGGGATGAATGTTCGTGTGGTTTTATTTCCTGATGGTGAAGATCCTGATTCGTATGCGAAAAAAGTTTCTACAACAGAGCTTCTCGATTTCTTGAAGATACAAGCAGTAGATTTTATCAGTTTTAAAACAAAATTATTATTAGCGGATACCGCTGGTGATCCAATAAAAAAAGCAAATCTTGTTCGAGATATTATAGAAACAATTGCGAAAGTTCCTGATGCCATTTCACGTGCTGCATATTTACGTCAGACATCCGTCCTCATGGAGATGGCAGAAACTGTTTTGTTGGGAGAGCTAAATAAAATTCTTACTAAATCACTCAAAAAACAACGTGAAGAATTAAATACAGGACAATCATCAACTCCATCTTCTCGAACAAATGCTGATGAATTACTAGCCGACTTTTTTGAGCCAACAGAAGAAGAAATTTCTGCTGAGTTAGATACTTTTACACAAGAGGAAGAAATCATTCGTATTCTTTTGCATTACGCTGATGATGTTTTTGTAATTCCTGGAACGGTAGCGGAACATCCCAATGCTGAGATACCAACAATAAAGGTTAAAGATTTTATTGTAGCAGAATTATCCGAAGATGGTATTCATTTTTCAAATGAGATTTATGCGGGATTGTTAGCTGAATTTATTGCTCAGGTAGAACAAAATCTTTCTTATGATGCGCAATCCTTCATTCAACAATTAGAACCAACAATAAAAGCTACAGCAATTACACTAGTAACATCATCGTACGAGTTAGCAAATTGGGCGGAGCGTGGAATTCCAGTGCGTACTGACCGTCAGCAATTACATAGAGCTGTAATTGATCCCGTGATCTATCTCAAGAAAAAACAGATCTATAAGATGAGGAAAGAAATTCAAGAATCAATTCGTATTCGTGAAGCCACTGGTATTTTTTATGATGATCTCATCGAACGACAACGTGATCTAGAGGAAATTCAAAAGGAAATAAATAAATATACAAACACGGTTATTCAACGATAATTTTCTTGTTAACGGTTTTCCCATTAGCATAATTAATTATTAAAAAATAATTTCCTTTCTTAACATTTTCTAAATTAATTTTTACGAAATAATCATTGACTTCTTGCTGTAAAATTTCTTTACCATTTAAATCATACAACTTTATATTTAGACAAAGTTGAGAAGACTTTAAATATGTAAATCCTTTGTTAGTTGGATTTGGAAATATTGAAATTAAAGAAGGAACTTCTATAGATTTTACAGAAGTTAAAAGTGCAGGATCTAGAATATAAACACCATCAGCGGAGGTGCCAAACCAAATTTTTCCGTCAGGCGCAACACGAACACATTGAACATGATTATCGATAAGCGTAGTGTTAACAGTTGAAAAATTTCTGAAAGATTGCCCCGACTTTTTTATTAATCCTGAATCAATACTTCCGATCCATAAATCTTGATTCGCATCAATATCAATGGATGATAATCCGTAAGAAGATATACTTGAATTAAATGGAGAATAGTTAAACCAACCAAAACTTGGAAGCTTTACTATAAGTCCATTTGCAGGAGACGCAATCCAAATATTCCCAACATTATCTTTCGTAATTCCTAAAATTGTATTGTCTGGAATGCCAGAATTTTGCAATGTATAATTTGTAAATGTTGTATCATGAATAATTAATAGTCCTCCATTTACGGTTCCAACATATTTATCATTCGTTGATGAATCAATATAAATTGCAGCAATCGTATTAGAGCCAATTGGACTAGTAAACATCTGGTAAATATTCCATTTATTACTCGTGCTTATTTCTGATAAACCACCACCTGCGCCTGCACCAATCCATTTTACTCCTGCACTATCAAATGCAATTGCACGAACAAAATCATCAGGCAATAATGAATTCGACATATTTGTTACTGTCCAGTTGATGCCATCAAATTGAGCGAAGCCGCCATTCGCAGTTCCAATCCATTTATCATTATTTTTATCAATCGTTATAGCTCTAACATCATCCCATGGCAATCCCGAATTAGTTGGATGATAAATTGTCCATGTCGTACCTTCTAATTTTGCAAGACCAGCATCCGTACCGATCCATGCCGTTGAATCATTTTCAAAGGTGATACAACGAACAGAATTCTCAGGTAATTGAGAATTTATTCTATCGTAATTTGTTAACGGAATTACTTGTGCTTTAGTAATACTTCCTATGAATAGGAATAGCAGTATAATATTTTTTATCATGTATCAATTGGCGTTCTCAAATGTATGAAATAATATAAAATAGTGACTGTTAAAAGATAACTTATAGATTTCTAATTGTAAGATTTGAGCATAATCTAGGATGGCAAAGGTGCGGCTGTGATCCAACGAAAAGAGCGAAGCGATCATTCATGTACCGATGAAGTGAGATAGTAGCAATGCAGATATGATCAATCCTTAATGAAGAAAAATAGTAGCACTATGATGAATGGTCGCTTGGTTTTCGCTTGTGTGTTCTTCTTTGGTTACTTTCTTTTGCACAACCAACCGAACGTTAGTGAACTCATGGATGCCTTCTAAAAATATGCAAATCATCCATAAAAGAAAGTGACAGAACAAAATAGGATAGCAATTATTTATTTACAAAAAAATAAATATAAAAACCCAACAAAGATTTCTTTATTTCGAAAAACTAAAAACACAAGGTAGTCAACTACTAAAATCGAAAAGTACAATTATATAAAATATTGAACATTATCTTAATTCTTAAATCCCCATAGGATGCCAAGTAGTTTTTATCTCTTGACAATTTAAAATTCGATACGGTGATTCAATTGGTTCTTTCGAATAATCGATAGCACGCTTTACATTCAAGGCAGCATTCACTTGCACAGTTTTTTTATCATCATTACTAAGATCACTAAATACAATTGCATTTACATCCATGTGTGAGGATGCATGTCCGATAAATTCTTTTCTGTTTCCAGTTAAAATATTAATTACACCACCAGGTAAGTCGGAAGCATGAAGTACTTCAGCAAAATCAATTGCTGTTAGAGGAAATTTATCTGCCGCTACAATGGTGCAAGTATTTCCTCCAATAATAACAGGAGCAACATGACTAATAATTCCTAATAACGCTTCTGCTTGTGGTGCAAGAATGGTAACGATGCCAGTCGGTTCAGGATATGAAAAATTAAAATGAGCACTCTCTACAGGATTTACAGTGCTAAAAATTTGAATATACTTATCACTCCATCCTGCATAATACACCAACAAATCAATAGAGGCATTCACTTCATTTTTTGCTTTTGCAGATGTATATCCTTGCTGAATTAACACATCAACAAATTGTGCTTTTCTTCCTTCTAAGGTTTCAGCAATGCGATATAATATCTGTGCCTTATTATATGCTGAACGTTTTGCCCAATCATTCTGCACTTTACGATTTGAAACAATTGAATCTCTCAAATCTTTACGTGATGCGCGGCAAATATTCGCAATAATATTTCCTTGAATATCTTTCAAAGCAGAAAATCTTCCTGACTCCGTACGAGGAAATTTTCCATCGATGTAAAGTTTATATGTTTTGCGAACATCAATTCGAGAAGCAGTCTCTGCGTTAGATTTTGAGATGCCATTTCCATTTGATGCAGCAATCGATTTTTTTATTTTAGTTTCCATAATAGGAATTGTAATGATGAAATTATTTTAATGAAAGCAATAATGATTAATTAAAATCTATGTAAGGTTGTAATCCGTGTAATCCACCTTCACGACCCATTCCACTTTCTTTGTATCCTCCAAAAGGACTTGTTGGATCAAATTTATTGTAAGTATTCGCCCAGATAACGCCTGCACGAAGTTTAGACGATACTTTAAAAATTTTAGAACCTTTGTCAGTCCATATTCCACCTGATAATCCGAACGGAGTATTGTTTGCTTTTTCAATTACCTCTTCAACAGTACGGAATGTTTGTATTGCTAATACTGGTCCGAAAATTTCTTTTTGTACGATGCTTGATGATTGTGCAACCTTCGTAAATAATGTTGGTCGATACCAAAAACCTTTTGATGGAATAGCGCAACTTGATTGCCAACATTCGCCACCTTCGTTGATTCCAGCTTTCACTAAAGATTTTATTTTATTCAATTGCTCTTTCGAGTTGATAGCTCCGATGTCAGTATTTTTATCAAGAGGATCTCCAACAATTAATGTTTCAATTCTGTCTTTTAATTTTCTTAAAACAAGATCAGCAATATTTTCCTGAACAAATAATCGTGATCCTGCACAACAAACATGGCCTTGATTAAAGAAGATACCATTTACAATTCCTTCCACTGCTTGATCGATGGCGGCATCTTCGAAAATAATATTTGCAGCTTTTCCACCAAGTTCGAGTGTGTATTTCTTATCTGTTCCAGCTAATGCTTTCTGTATAATTTTCCCTACATCAGTAGAGCCAGTAAATGCAATTTTATCAATACCTGGATGATTTACAATTGCTGCGCCCGTTGCTCCAGCACCAGTGATAATATTTACAACTCCTGGTGGTAAATCTGCCTCTTGAAAAATTTCAGCAAGCTTTAACGCAGTCAAAGGAGTTGTTTCTGCTGGTTTTAAAACAACAGTATTTCCCGCTGCTAATGCAGGAGCAATTTTCCAAGCGGCCATCAATAGCGGAAAGTTCCAAGGAATTATTTGACCAGCAACACCCAATGGTTTCACTGTTCTTCCTGGGAAAGCATAGTCCATCTTATCAGCCCATCCAGCATAATAGAAAAAATGTGCAGCAGCCAATGGAATATCAATATCACGACTTTCACGAATTGGCTTTCCACCATCAATACTTTCGATGATTGCAATTTCTCGAGCTTTCTCTTGAAGAATACGAGCAATTCTAAAAAGATATTTACCTCGCTCAGCAGCCGGCATCTTCGACCAACTTTTATCATAAGCATTACGTGCTGCTTTAACAGCTTTATCTACATCCGCTGCATTAGCATCTGCAACATGTGCAATTTTTTTCTCCGTAGCAGGATTTATCGTATCAAAATATTTACCACTAGATGGCACAACAAATTTTCCATTGATAAATAATTCGTATTGCGATTTCAGTTGGATATGGTCAGCACTCTCAGGCGCTGGAGCATACGACCATTTAGTATCGAACTTTAAACCGGGAGCTACACTTTGCTTTTTCATTCGGGAAATAATTTTCCTCGAAATTAAATGTTTTATACCAATACTTAATATAAATTAGTTCAAAGAGGCGAAGTAATTTTTTATCAAGAGGATTTAAAAAAGTCGTTGCATCGCCATTGCCTTCAGAACTATTTTTTTAAAAGATGTATTGGTGAATAATTACAGTTTTACTGAACTTGCGTCAACAACTATTTAAAAAGAATACGGCTACCCAATTTTCATCAGATAGCCGCCTAGATTTTATAAATTATTAACTTGAATTAGCTAGTAAATCGTATGTACAATTACTTCGGTTCCATTAATTTAAAAAACTGATCTAACTGAGGCAGAATCACTATTCGAGTTCTTCTATTTGTTGCCCTACCTTCAGGACTGTCGTTGGATACTAATGACACATATTCACCTCTTCCGGCCGCAATCATACGAGCGGGATCAACACCATACGTTTTTTGTAAAACACGAACTACAGCTGTCGAACGAAGCACACTTAAATCCCAATTATCCTTTATTGTACCTGTACTGATAGCTTTATTATCAGTATGACCTTCTACCATGAATTGGATATCAGGCTGTGCTTTAACAACTGCTGCAACTTTTCCAAGTACTTCCTTTGCTCCAGATGTGATTTCATAACTACCACTTTTGAAAAGCATTTTGTCGGAGATAGAAATGAAAACTGCACTTCCTTCCACTTTAATATTAACATCTTTATCATCAATGTTTGCAAGCGCACCTTTAAGATTTAATACCAATGCCATATTCAAGGAATCCTTACGCGACATTTCAACTTGCAAATTCTTTATATAACTGTCTTTGGAGTTTATATTCTCTAGCGATTTACGAATGCTCTCTGCTTGTGTTGATGAAATAACTGACATGTCACCCAACTGTTTCATCATCGTATTACTATTAGATTTCAAATTAGCTAATTCATCTTGCAATGAAATAACTTTTGCTCCTTGCTTATCTTTATCAGAAATACAAGCGCTTAGCATTAAATCAACTTTGTCGTACTGAGTTTTTAAGCTATCATATTTCGCAACTTGAGCCTTGTATTTTTTTGTACTTACACATGAGCTCATCATCAAGATTGCCGACACAGAGAATAGAATTATTCGTTTCATTGGATATAAATTATTTATTGACAAAAATAAGTACTCAATTTGTTAAAATTAGCTTAAATAATATGATCTATTAAGATGTTTTCAACATACTTTGTTAAATAAAGAATACAATAAAATTGGTATGAAAAAAGAGTTCCATAAATTTAATTTCCCCTAGCGATTTTGTATAAATTGAAATTTCCAATTTCCATTTCCATATTGAGGTTTGTCGAATTATTTTTAATGTAAATATCTAGCGCAGGATTAGGTAATTCTTTATTCGTTAATAAATAGCGAATATCATATTGTTTTAGCTGTAATTTGAGAATCTCTTGACGCTCATTTGGGAGATTTGAAAAGCTTGTGCGTTGCGCGTATAACGATAGTGCACGAGGTTTAATAAAAAGAATGGCATCCTTCTCATTTGTTGTTGATGAAATGTACGGAAAAATCATTTGCGCATCTTCTAACATAGGGCCAATTTGAGTGCTATTTTGTTTATCAATAATATCTTCCCATTCGGGTTTATAAAGTAAGCCACATGCAATAATTGAAACCACAACAAGCACTTTTCGGTAAGGTATAATTTTAGTTATTTGATTTAAGCCGACTCCTGCATAGAGTAAACATAACGGAGCAATAGGAAATAAAAATCTAAATCCTGCACTAGAATAATTGTAAAAAAGAATCACCGTAAGATATCCTACAAAAATTAATTCAGAAAGTTCTAATGATTTCCTTAATCTTAAAAAAAATCCAAGCAACATACTTAGCATAAATATTTTCTTGCAAATTGTACCGATAAATGAAAAAGGAAGTCCTGTGTTTGTTTGAATGAAATAGTTAAAGATGTCATGATATAAATTTAGATGCTGATATGCCATCGATAAACTCGGATTAAAAAGCTGAGCGCGTAATTGATGACTCATTTCAATTCCGGAGCTAACTGGAAAAAGCACATAGTTAAGAAGTAGAAAAAAAACAAAAGATAGAAAGGGTACTAATACTCCAAAGTAAAAAAATTGTTTTTTCGTAACATCTTTTTTCCGTATTAACTTATCCAACATGTATAGAAAAATAGCAGCAGGAACAACAAATCCTATCGGTCGAATGGAGATAAGCAATCCAGATAATGAAGCAATTGCAATTAAATTTGACCATGAATAATTTTGTTTGTCAAAGATATATAGGATCAATAAAAGAACAAATGTGAATGGAATTTCAGAATTAATTTCTGACTTAAATCTCAAAATCCAAGGATTGAATACAAAGAATAAAATTAGCATTATACATTTCCATTCCGATAAATATTTTTTTGACCAACTAACAAAAACAATAATTAAGAAAATTAAATAACATGTAATTGTATAATTAAAAGCTAACATATTATTACCAAATAATGCATAAATAGGACTTAATAAAAGTGGAAATCCAATTGTGTAAGCAGTAGGTCCCAAAATTGGGTAGCTTTCATTGTATATATAGCCGGTTTCGTATTGAGGAATTCTTTGAACAATATTTTTTGACTGATGAATATATTGAGCAAAATCATCACCCCAATCTTGATCTTTTCTTATATTAATACATAGCAATAAAACACAAGAAATTATTAATAGACATTTCCAAACTAAAGACGTAGTAGACGTTTTATTTAGCAACATTTGTAATAAAGATGAACATATATTAAAACAGTAGAGAAATGAGAATTTGAATTGTATAAATTTAAATTTATCAAACTTAAGAAAATCCATTTTACTATAGGCTAAAACATGGAATTATTATATTTTTAGTGGCGAATTAAATTTTACTGTATAATCTTTGATTTAAAATTTGGAATTCTGAAGAATATTTTTTTATATTGTATACGTCAAATCATCAATCAAAATAAAATAATCTAACCTAAAATCTAATGAGAAAATCTTTGCTTTACACGAGTGCATTAGCAATGCTATTGTCATCCGCAGTTACAATTAAATCTAATGCCCAATCATGGTCGTTAGCTGGAAATGCTGGAACAAATCCCGCTACACAATTTCTTGGAACTACTGATAGTAAATTCCTGAAATTTAGAACCAATAATGTGGTAAGATTATCCATTTCTAATGGGGGAAGAGTAGGTATTGGTAACACCAATCCGCTTTCACGTTTAGATATTCTTGGAGCAACTAATGATTCAGGTTCAGTAGTAAGTATAATAGGGAAATATGTTGGAAAAAAGCAAGATGTAATTGGATTACTAGCTACATCAAAACCAACGGATACTACTGGAATCGGAGTTTCTGGTGGCGGTAACTATATTGGTGTGGAAGGTTCAGGAAATAACTTCGGAGTATTAGGAAACGGAGCAACAGGAGTTTATGGTTACTCGAATTATGGCGCTTCTGCAGGTTTTCCAACAGGTGTTTGGGGTGAAAGTGCTGGAGGAACACAAGGAAATGGAGTGTTCGGATATGCAGCAACTGGAACTCAACAAAATATTGCTATTTGGGGAATTGCAACAGATACTGTGAATAATGGAACATCAGCAAATACGGATTTCGCAGGATTTTTTCAAGGTAATATAGGCTATTGGAAAGCATATAATATTTCAGATGCTAAATTCAAAAAGAATATTGAACCATTAAGTGGTGCACTTGATAAAATTAAAAAACTTACAACAGCATCTTATACTTTTAAAAGAGACGAGTATCCAAAATTATATTTGCCACAAGGACAACAAATCGGATTCCTTGCTGATAATATGGAAAGCGTATTCCCACAATTCGTAATAAAAAATTCTCTTCCTGCTAAAGTTAATCCTAAAACGCATGAAGTGATTTCACAAGCTGCTGATCTTAAAATGGTAGATTATATTAGCATGATTCCTGTTCTTACTGCAGGTATTCAAGAGCAGCAAGTTCAAATTGAAAAGAAAGATGCACAAATCAATACGCTAAATTCTAAATTAGCATCTCTCGAATCAAGATTAGCTGCACTAGAAGCAACATCTTCCGTACAAAATAACAGAACAGGAAATGCAATCAATGAAACTGCTGCTTCTCTCGAACAAAATAGTCCAAACCCATTCACGCAATCTACTCAGATTCGTTATGCGTTGCCATCTGATTTTAAATCAGCTCAAATTATCATCACCGCACCAAATGGTAATGTGATGAAAAATTATAGCATTAAATCAAAAGGGTTAGGACAATTAATAATTAATGCAAATGAATTAGCTGCTGGAATTTACACTTATTCATTGTTAGTTGATGGAAATATCGTTGCTACTAAATCATTAGTGCTAACAAAATAATTTTCTTTCAATTATAAATAATCCTTTCAGAAGTTTAATCACTTCTGAAAGGATTGTTTATTTTCTTTACT
>JAYVOC010000265.1:0-33339 GCA_043758125.1 Bacteroidota bacterium
CAAATTTCTGCGCCATGCACAAGTTTCTCATTTTTATTCAAAAAATATTTACTTAGAAACCGGATTTGGCCATTTCCAATAACCAATTCGATTTCATTCATTGCTAATCCCATTTCTTGGCCAATCCTGTTAATCATATACTCAATGACAGATTCGTGAGGATACCATTTCTCAGCCGTTTTTGCGATGTATGAAAACCAAGAGTTTACATTTTTCCTTCTAACTCCACTTTGTTCTTTGAATATATACGCCTTAATAAATTGCTTAGGCGCGTCTCCATCAAGAGATTGATCAATAATACAATAATTTTTCTCTTTTAAAGTATGAATAAGTTTTTCATTCTGTAAAATTCCAGATGAATTAATTGAAATTTCTACCCGTAATTTCTTTTGAAAATTGTTCATAATTTCTAGTTACAAAGTTACAAAAAATTTAATTTCCTCAAACATTGATAATCTTGGGCTTACAATCTTAAAAAACATTCATATACTTTTCGGCTGTTAACCGCACATTAGTGTCAGCAGAAGCTGTTTTTCTTTCTATGAACTTTTGTGTTAACGATCTTTTGTAACTTTATCAATCGAATGTAGGTTACCTTCCCGCCAACATAAATCTGCGAACCGTTGCATAATCATGAAACAGCATGTGAGAAGTGATGTAGTAAAAGCAATTAGTAATAAAATTATTCAAAAAAATATTTAAAAACTAAAGTTTACTACAACAAACTTAATTTGCATATAAAATTCACATCAATGAAAAGCACAAAAATTACTTACTGGATTACAACATCTTTAATATTTTTAATGGAAGGTGTAATGCCAGCTATTACAATGCAATCAGCTATGGCAAAAGAAGGGATGAAACATTTGGGATATCCTGATTATTTTGGTCCTATGTTAACAGGATTTAAAGTAATTGGAGCATTGGTTTTAATTCTGCCTCAAGTACCAAAAAGAGTAAAAGAATGGGCTTATGCTGGATTGGCATTTGATTTTATAGCTGCATTTATAAGCATTGCTGTTATTGATGGTATTTCTGCAGTAACATTTTTCCCAATCATCGTGCTTTGCATTTTAATTACTTCGTATGTTACCTTTCATAAATTGCAGAGTCAAACTACAAAATGAGATCCTTCCAATAGCATAATTAGAGAATAAATTATAGACAAGAAATAAAATTCTAAAGCCCTCTTCTCTTCTCTACATTTAAATTTTGGAAGAGGCTTTTTTCAACTTCATTGTAATCTCAAAATATTCATAATTTACTTATCTTAAATTATCTTTAACTAAATAAAGTTTAAAATATTCTACATTTGAATTAAGTAATTTATAAGTCATACCAGATTTTTCAGTGAATGGTTTATTACTTATCAAAATAAATTGATTGCTCTCAATACTATCCAAACTTAATATTTTGCTTTTAATATTGAAAGTATCGGTCAGTACTTTCGCATTATCGAAATTCTCTTCATAATATATAGGCAGGGCTTTTAAACTATCATCGTTCAATGTACTGATAAAAGCTTTAGAATTAAAATGATAATTATGGTATTGCAAAGTCAGGTTTTGATCCCGATCACCATTGCAATTATCAATACCTAATTTCTTATAAAGATACAATTCGCTACAACCAAAGTGAAGCAAAATATAAATTGGTAGAATTAAATATAGTTGATGGTTATTAAAACAATTTAATTTTTGCAACAATAAGAAAAGGCTTTGTGCCAATAAGATTGTAAAAAAAGGTACGATCACAGAATAAACACGATCCGGTGGAATATCCCCATGCAAGAAGCTAAAGAAACATGGCAATGTGCAAATTAAAAAAGGAAACCAAAATCTTGAATCTAGCTTTAATTGCTTCTTTACTAAATTCCAAATTAAATAATATATTCCAAAAGCAAACAATACAAAGTGAAATGATGATAGTGCAATCAAGGCTTTTAACATCCGCTCAAAATTCGTGAATGCAAAAGGTGATGAATTTGTAACATATTTGTTATTGAAAACTTCTTTAAAAATTGGAGAATACGCAAGCAGTCCTAAAAGAATTCCAAAAAGTATGAATAATCCAGATATAAATGAGCTGCTCTTGATAAATTCATTTATTTTATTTTCATCAAAATAATATTTAACAACAGGAAATAATCCTAATGAAATTATAAAATACAAATTCGATGGACTAGTATAAAATGCAGCAAAAGAGCAAATCATTAATGCAAAATATGATCTCCATCCCACTTTATTATCATAATGAATTCGAAGTAAATGATAAAACACAATAGTTAAAAAAAGCATAGCGATTCCATAACCGCGGTATTGAAAGATAAAATTTCCAAACACGATGTTGCTTACGAGCAATAATAAAGAAATCATTCGCCATTGAAAATCTTTAAAAAAGTAGGCTGTAGATTTCCAAAAATAATACATCGTTAAGACTGCAATGAACGCAAGCGGAATACGTGCTACAAAGGGATTTTCAATAATTGTTCTAAGATCACCGAAACCTAATAAATTCAAATATGATTTTATGAGTATGCTAAATAGAATATGATTATTAGGAACATGGTAATCGAGCAGCGTAGTTTTTAAGGGCACTAAAACAAAATGATTAATCGTATAATATTCATCATTCCATATTTCATTATTCAAATGATGAATAAATGTATAACAGGAGATTAGAAAAATTATTAAGAATAGAAATTTATTTTTCTGAATTTGTTTATTCATTAATGCATTTATTAAAACACGAAATTAATAGATAACTTAGTAATGCAAGTAGGTAAACATTTTTAAAAGTTAATTTTTTATTCGATTCATCAAAGAAAATCTACGCTTTAGCAGCAATTGATAGAAAACTCAATTTTATTAACTATTTTTCGAGACTCAAATCACAATCCACTATGGAACTTATTATTAAACAACTATCGAAAACATATTCTAACGGAGTAAAGGCTCTATCAGATGTTAACTTATCAATTTCAAAAGGTATGTTTGGTCTGCTTGGTCCAAATGGTGCAGGGAAATCGACGTTGATGCGTACCATTTCCACGCTTCAAGATGCGGATTCTGGAAGTATATTTTTAGGTGATTTAGATGTTATCAATAATAAACATGAAGTTCGGAAACTATTGGGATATCTGCCTCAAGAGTTTGGCGTTTATCCTAAAGTTTCTGCTTATGACATGTTAGATCATATCGCTGTTTTAAAAGGAATTCAAACTGGCAGAAAAGAAACTGTTGAGGCACTACTTCAAAGAGTTAACCTTTGGGATGTTCGCAAGAAAGCTCTTGGTGGATTTTCGGGCGGAATGAAGCAACGTTTTGGAATTGCACAGGCTTTATTAGGCGAACCTAAATTAATAATTGTTGATGAACCAACTGCTGGATTAGATCCAGGAGAAAGAAATAGATTTTATAATTTATTATCAGAGATCGGTGAACACGTAATTGTAATTCTATCAACACATATTGTTGATGACGTGAAAGAACTTTGTTCTCAAATGGCAATTATTGATAGGGGTCGCGTTTTATATGCAGGTGCACCAGATGCTGCACTTAGTTCAATTAGAGGAAAAATTTGGGAAAAATCATTCAGTAAACTTGAGTTAAAAGAATACGATAATCAATTCCCAATTATTTCTACTCGCATGGTTTCAGGACAACCAAAAATACATGTTTACAGTGAGTCCAATCCAGGAAATAATTTTCATTCTGCCGACACCGATTTGGAAGATGTATTTTTTACGCACATCAAAGGATTAATGAATTAAGTTAAATTTTATTTAAAGAAAAAAAGATGCTGTTTAAGATATTTAAATTTGAAATTCGTTATTGGCTTCGACAACCGATGGTCTATATATTTTTATTTATTAATGCGCTATTAATTTTTGGTGCATCAAGTAGTGAAAACATAACAATTGGTTCTAGCATCGGCAACGTTCATAAAAATGCGCCCTATGTTGTAGAGAATTTTTATTCAGTGATGGCAATACTATCCTTACTGATGATAACAGCTTTTCTCAACAGTGCAGCTGCTAGAGATTACGCTGAAAAAACAAACCAAATTCTATTTACTACTACTATAAAGAAACGTGATTTTTTACTTGGTAGATATTTTGGTGCTTGCTTCATTTCAATTATTCCATTTTTAGGAATTGCATTAGGAAGTATTCTTGGATCAATGATGCCATGGCTTGATGCAGAAAGAACAGGTGCTACTTATTGGAGCGCACATTTAAATGGATTACTGATATTTTCGATTCCTAATATTTTATTTGCCGGTTCGATTATATTTTCTATCGCTGCATTAACAAGAAATACAGTTACTTCCTTTATTGGAACTATTTTAATTCTTGTTGGATATGGAATTTCACAAAGCTTAATTCGAAATTTAGATAATGAATTTATCGGTTCTATATTAGATCCGTTTGGTGCGAGAGCATTTTCTATTGCAACAAAATATTGGACCGTTGATGATAAAAACACCACCTCATGGGGCTTGCATGGAATAATGCTTTTAAACAGATTGATATGGCTTGCTGTTGGTGGTTGCGTTATGATTTTTACTTACTATCGCTTTTCCTTCTCTGAAAAATCAAAGAAATTTTCAAAGAATTCAAAAACGAATGAAGATGATTTCGGTAAAATGATTGTACAAGAAGAGATACGTTTTGTGAAACCAGAATTTTCTTCAGGATTTGCTTTCAAACAATTTATTAGTCAAGTGAAAATAGAAGTTAAAGGTATCTTGAAAAATACAGGGTTTATTGTAATACTTTTTGCTGGACTTTTAAATCTTGTTGCAGCAATGACATTTATTACTGATGGAGGTTATGGCAACAAATCATTTCCTGTTACCTACAATGTAATTGATACTATCACTAGTAGTTTATCTATCTTTTTAATATCTATTATTTCATTTTACACTGGAGTAATGGTATGGAGAGAACGTGATGCTAAAGTAAATGATATTTATGATGCACTTCCATTCAGTGGTTGGATCCCTTTTTTATCCAAAACAATTGCTATGATTTTAACCATAGAAGTTGTATTAATTATTGCATGTACTACCGGAATAATTGCACAATATATCCATGGCTTTTACACTATTAAATTAAATGAATACCTAATAGAAATTTTATTATTCCAAGGAATCACCTTAACATGTTATATTATCCTAAGTATGTTTATTCATACTTTAGTAAATAATAAATATATTGGTTATTTTATTTTCATAATTGTTCTTATTGCTAATTCTTTTATCTGGCCAGTTTTTCATGTGAGTAGTAATATGGTTTCGTATGGTTCATCAACATCAATGACTTTTTCAGATATGAATAAATTTGGTCCGTTCTTAACAGCGGTTTTATGGTTCAAAACATATTGGATATTGTTCGCTTCCCTTTTAGTTATTGGAGGAATGTCGTGGTGGGTTCGTGGAAGAGAAACAGGAATGAAAATTAGAATGTTATATGCTAAGGAGCAATTTAGAAATAACTACAAAGTAATTTTTTCTGTGTTATTTATTACTTGGATTATATGCGGAAGTTTTATCTTCTACAATACAAAAGTTCTTAATCATTATCGTTCGGATAAACAGTTAGAATCGTTGCAAGTGGATTATGAGAAGATGTATAAAAAATTTGAAGGAATTAATCAACCAAGAATCATCGATGTAAAATATCAAATTGATTTATTTCCAGAAACAAGAAAATTAAATGTTAAAGCTGATTTCTGGATTAAAAATAAAGGTAATTCAGCAATTGATTCTATTCACTTTTCGTTGATCGATGACTTTAATATCAAGATTTATTTAAATGCATCGAAATTAGTTTACGATGATAAATTGCGAGGATATCAAATTTACAAATTGAATACTGCAATTCAACCTGGTGATTCAATCCAAATGAAAATTGAATCCTCTTATGCTGCTTTAGGTTTTGAAAACGAAGTATCAAATACATCCATCGTTCAGAATGGAACTTTCTTTAATAACTCTTCGATACTTCCACAAATAGGATATCAACCAAATCAAGAACTATCCGATCGTGATAAAAGGAAAGAAAATGGTTTAAAAGAGAAAGCTAGGATGCCAGCATTGGAACGGAATTGCAATGCCAATTGCATGAATACATACATCTCCAATAATTCCGATTGGGTAAATGTTGAAACTATTTTTAGTACATCTCTTGACCAAATTGCTGTGGCTCCAGGATCATTAATTAAAAATTGGGTCACAGGAAATAGAAATTATTATCATTATAAATTAGATCATCCTTCTCTTGATTTTTATTCATTCATCTCCGCTAATTTTAAAGTTAAGCGAGAAAAATGGAACGGAATTGATATTGAAGTTTATTATATGCCAGAACATGAATGGAACGTAAACAAGATGATTAGTTCAATGGAACATTCACTTGATTACTACATCAAAAATTTTGGACCCTATCAACACCATCAAACGCGTGTAATTGAATTTCCTAGATATGCTTCTTTCGCACAATCTTTTCCTGGAACAATGCCCTATTCAGAAGGTATTGGATTTATTCAAAATTTAACTGATTCGGAAAATATTGATATGGTGTATTACATCGTTGCTCATGAAATGGGACATCAATATTGGGCGCATCAAGTAACAGGTGCTGAAATGCAAGGAGCTACGTTACTATCCGAAACAATGGCTCAGTATTCGGCACTAATGGTGATGGAAAAAATGTATGGCAAAGATCAAATGCATAAATTTTTGAAATTTGAAATGGATAATTATCTGCGTTCAAGAGGTACTGAAAGAGTGAAAGAGTCACCATTGTTAAAAGTAGAAAATCAAGGATATGTTCATTATCGAAAAGGAAGTGTTGTAATGTATTATTTGAAAGAAATGATTGGTGAAGCCGCAATTAATAGAGCACTAAAAAATGTGATTGATAGTTTCGCTTATCGTCAACCACCCTACCCTACCGCTTACGAATTAGTGGATCGATTAGATAAGGAAACGCCTGATAGTTTAAAATATTTAATCAAAGATTTATTTTATGATATAACACTCTTTAATAATCGTACTACTGATGCATCCTATAAAAAATTGCCAAATGGAAAGTATGAAGTGTCATTTGCTGTTTCTGCAGAAAAATTAAAAGCGGATTCGCTCGGACATGAATCAAAAGTTGCAATTAATGATTGGATTGAGATTGGTGTGTTATCAAAACCCGCTGATGGAAAAAAATACGGCAAGAAATTGTATTCGCAATTGGTGAAAATAAATTCCGAGAAGAAATCTTTTACTGTCGTTGTAAATGAACTTCCTTACGAAGCTGGTATTGATCCAGATTATTATTTGATCGATCGTATTCCTGATGACAATTTGAAACGAATTAATAATTAATAATTCATAATTAACCCGTAGGGCCACTATGTGGATACCTATAGCTAGTAGTAATTGAAATTTTCAAATGCCTAATAAAGATTGAAGTTTGAAATTCGATTGGCCACAATTAATGTCTACTGAAAACAACCAAAAAATAATTACCATTGTTTTTGGCGTGTTGAAAACAAATGGTATTACAAAATAATTAAATCGTTAGTGTAAATAAATATATCGTTGCCAAAATTTAATAGATCATTGGCATATCAGCACATTCGCAAATTGGCTAATTAACTACCCATTTCACTTCCGGCAATCCATCCAGATGTCCATGCATTTTGAAAATTAAAACCACCAGTCAAAGCATCTACATCCATCACTTCACCACCGAAATAAAGATTTGCATATTTCTTAGATGACATTCGTTTAAGATCAATTTCAGAAAGCGCAATGCCACCACAAGTAACGAACTCATCTTTGTAAGTACTTTTCCCATTCACTTCGTATGTGCCTGCTACAAGCTCTTGAGATAGCTTTCTGAGATGTGCATTTGTTAGATCAGCCCAATTTAAATTGTCTGCAATTTTTGATGTTTCTAAAAGGCGAATCCAAAAGCGTTTTGATATTTCCTCAAAAGGTGAGAATCCATAAATTTGTTTTTTCGAATTAATATATTTCAAATTATTTAATTCTAAAAACATGCTTTCCTGATTGTATCGTGGAAGAAAATTTAGCAAGAGATTAAATTTATATTTCAAAACATTTAATTCTTTAGCGCCCCAAGAAGATACTTTTAAAATACCCGGACCACTTAATCCCCAATGTGTAATTAGCAATGGTCCTTCAGATTCTAATTTCGTATTCGTAACATTTACTTTTACATTCGGAAATGAAATTCCTAATAGATCTACTAAACGATCATCTTTAATATTAAATGTAAATAAGGAGGGAACAGCCTCGTTTATTTGAAGATGTAACTTTTTTAATTGTTTCCAGATTAATTCACTGCTTCCAGTAGCAATCATTAAGTAATCAGTGATCTCTTCTTTATCATCCGAAAATAATAGCTTCCAACCATCTTTACCTTCGTTAATAGGTTCGAAAGCATCAACACCATACTTTGTATAAATTTCAACTCCTGCTTTTTTAGCAGCGTCAATTAAACAATCTACAATGGTTGTTGAAACATTGGTAACAGGAAACATTCTTCCATCATATTCTGTTCTTAATGAAACTCCTTTTGATTCAAACCAAGCAATCGTTTCTACGGGTCCGAATCTTGTAAAAGGTCCAATCAATGATTTTCCACCACGCGGATAAAATTTCACTAATTCACGAGGATACAAACACTGATGTGTTACATTGCATCTTCCACCACCTGAAACTTTTACTTTACCTAAAACCTGTGGCGACTTTTCGTATAAGCGAACTTTTATATCGGGACGCAACTCAGCAAGTCGTATCGCAGCAAAAAATCCTGCGGCTCCTCCTCCTATTATGCTTGCTGTTTTCAAGAGTATAAAAATATTTAATTTTAAATTTACTACAAATATACTTCAAAAAAAATCCTGTGAAATATGAATTGAATCATACATCACAGGATTTCAATTAACTTTTTAATTTACTTAAAGGTATCTTTCGATTCTACTATTTCAACCTTTGTAACATTCAGTGGATAATTTTCTACTGCTTTATCTTCTGTTAAAATATCCTGACTTAAAACACCACGAAGTACATTACTATAACTCATCGGAGAAGGAGAATTTTCACGTAAACTTCTAGCCAATGGAACCGCTTCAGTACGATCAGTTACTATTGAAACAAACATATTTTTTGTTTGCCAATATTTTTTCATTGCAGCATTCACATCTGCAACAGTAGCTTTTCCTAACAATCCATCTGCTTCTAATAACCAATCTTTACGACCATAAAAATGACTATCCATTAAATATCCTAATTGTTTTTCTGGAGTTTGAGCATATAATTTAATATAACTTCTAAGGAACGTTTTAGTAAGATCAAAATCTTCTTGCGACATTCCATTCGTGATTATTTGATCCATCGCACGTATTGCCATACGCAACGCAAAATGTGCATGACCAATTTCAATAGTTTTCAATTCAGGATATTGACCTTTTAACCCTTTTGCTGTTTGCACAGGACGAAGCCATATCGAGAAATAATTACTTGAGCGTGGAAATCCTGGACGAGGCAACATATTTTGTCCGCCATTTTGATACCATTCGATGTAACTATAATCACCGTAATTCATGGAACGTTGTTCACGAATTTTTTTGTACAAACGCGAATATGATTTGCGATGTTCACCTAACCAAGAGTTAGCAATCATCAACGCTGCGAAATCATCTTTTGATCGTGTAATATCCATTGGAAATCCAGTAAACACAGCAGATCCAAGCGCATTATCTTTTGCAATAATTTCTACTTCAATTCCTTTTGGAGTTCTTCCTTTTTGCGCAACTGGTAAAGCCGATTTAGCAGCAGGAAGCGAATTCATATCTGTTTTTAATTGCTCTAAAAATTGGGGTGTATAATTTCCAGCAATACCAATTGTCATGTTAGCATTTCCAAATGCATTTGCGTACTGCGATTTTACATCAGCAATAGTGCAATTTTTAACGCCCGAAGAAGTTCCGCTAACCATGTGCTGATAATTCGTGCCACGGAATAATAAATCTTCCAAAGTCATTTTGCTATACTCTTCATCAGAAGATGAACGAACAACTTCATCAACATAATTTTGATCATTTGATTTAACACGATTGAAATCGTCGTCAGCAAAACGTGGTGATAAAATCAATCCTTTTATGATTGGATAAAATTTTGCTAAATGATCTTTATGCACTTGAAAAGTAAAAATGGTGACTTCTTTATCTACAGATACGCCATACTCAGCAGCCCAAGGGTAGATAAGATCTTTAATTTGTGTGCTTGTCAATTCTTTGGTTCCACCTTCTGCAATTGTATTTGCTGTTAATGACGTTAAACCTTCTTTTCCTGCTGGATCAGCAATAGATCCATTGCGAAACATAATCTTGATAACGACAAGATCCGATTTAGGTAATTTTAATTCTACAACATCAGCAGCATTTGCTACCAATGCAAAAAGGACTAGTAATAAGGAGAATATTTTTTTCATAGCGTGATTTCTTATTGAGATTTATTTAACTGGGCAACTTGCATCTCCGGAAATAGTTGCGACAGTAAGTCCGGTGTTTACATAATATTTCTTTGCAACATTCATGATATCTTGAGCTGTAACATTATCATACATTACATATTCATTGTTGATAGATTCAGGATCTCCTGTAACCCAAACATACGAACTCAATGCTTCTGCAATACTTGTTGGACTATCAATTCCCATTGCAAAACTATAGCGTAAACGAGATTTTGCATCTGCTAAAACTTTTGCATCAACAGGAGTTGTTTTCGATTTTTCAATGGCAGCAATAATTTGATCTTTTACATACTGCATATCTTTCGCATCTACTAACGAAGCTGAGATTTGACTTAAATAAGGATCACGCGAATTTGTTGCTCCACCATTAATACTTCTTGCTTTTTGTTCAGCAACAACTAACTTGTTATAGAGATCGGATTTTTCAGAAAACAAAATTGAATTCAACAAATCAAGAGCGGGCATTTCGATATCATTATTTTTATAAGCAGGAGCTTTGTAATTCAAACTCACAACAGGAGGAAAATTAGGAACTTGAACATGTGTGTAACGAGTTTCAGTTTGTACTGGCTCAACAGGAATTTGACTGGCGAAATTTCCTTTCTGCCATACTCCAAAATATTTTTCTGCTAATGCATTTATTGCTTCTGATTTAATATCACCAACTACAATAATTGTTGCGTATTCTGGTTTGTAAAATCGTTTAAAAAATTCTTGTGAGTAAACATATTGATTTGGCATGTCAACAACATCTTTAAAAAATCCCATTGTTGTATGTTGATAGGTATGAGATTTAAAAGCAACATCATTCATCTTTTCATCTAATTGCTCGTAAGGGCTTGCCGAATTTTTTGTGTACTCACCTTTTACTGCACCAGCTTCTGTTTTAAAATCTTGCTCAGAATATTTCAAATTCATAAAACGATCTGATTCTAATTCAAACATTTTTTCAAGCATTGCCGCATTACCTGTCATGTGATAAAGTGTCCTATCTAATGATGTATTTGCGTTTGCTGATGCGCCTGTTGCTTTTAATGCATCGCTGTATTTTTCTTTCGGATATTTTTCAGTTCCACGAAACATCATGTGTTCGAAGAAGTGAGCAAATCCCGTTTTTCCAACTTCTACTTCATCACGAGACCCAACACGCATCACAACGTAGAACGCTGCTAAACCCGGGCTATCGTAAGGAACGGTAACTACATTTAAACCGTTAGGTAATTTGTGTTGATAAATTGGATAAGGCAAAATATTGCCCTTTGATTGCTGTGCGTTCATGATCCCCTGTCCAAAGGTGATCATGATTGCTAGTAAGCAGAACATTTTTTTCATAGTATGAATTATTGTTTTATTAATTTTAACTGTGTGGATGAAATTAAGAGATATTCGAATTGAAATTAAAACAAATCGACCATTCAATTTAGATGAACGATAAACGATAGGATTTTGCAGGAAAACAATTAAATTAAATTTATTTTATGTGAGCATTCCACCATCAACATTAATTACCTGACCAGTGATATAGGCCGAATTATCACTAGCTAAGAAAATTACCAAATTAGCTACGTCT
Source organism: Bacteroidota bacterium (assembly GCA_043758125.1). Classification (GTDB taxonomy): domain Bacteria; phylum Bacteroidota; class Bacteroidia; order AKYH767-A; family OLB10; genus JANXSD01. The sequence continues at coordinate 12,135 of JAYVOC010000265.1, forward strand.
TCAGGTGTACCTCCTCTCTTTAATGGAATTTGATCATTCCAATGTTTGATAGTTTCATCTGTTAATGCATCTGTCATTTCAGTAATGATAAATCCTGGAGCAACGGCATTGCAACGTATATTTCTTGACCCTAATTCTAATGCTATTGATTTGGTAAATCCGATGATGCCTGCCTTAGATGCTGCATAATTTGATTGCCCTGCATTACCTTTAATTCCAACAACAGAACTAATATTAATAATACTTCCTTTACGTTGGCGAAGCATTGGCTTTTGACAAGCTTTTGTGATGTTAAAAACAGACTTAAGATTTATGCGGATCACATCATCAAATTGCTCTTCAGTCATACGCATTAAAAGATTATCTTTTGTGATACCTGCATTATTCACTACAACTTCTAACGATCCAAAATCTGCTAAAACGGAAGTGATCAACTCTTCCGCCGCTTTAAAATCAGAGGCATCTGAACGATAACCTTTCGCTTTTACGCCAACCTCTTGAAGTTCCTTTTCTAATTCTAATGCCTTTTCTGGAGATGATAAATAAGTGAAAGCGATGTTAGCCCCATTTTTAGCCATTTCAATTGCGATGCTTCTACCAATTCCACGGGAAGCTCCTGTAATCAGCACATTTTTTTCAGCTAGTAGTTTCATTTATTAATATTATCCAATTAAGATTTTGATTTACTTTGCGCCAAAGATAACTAAACCGATTATCTATGAATCGCTTTCTGCTTATACTTGGCTTTTCGTGCTGTATATTTCATGCTAAAGCTCAGATTTCTGTTCGTGCTGGTATAAATGGAGGAATTGACAATTGTACAATGTCCGATTTTTTGCCTTTTATTATCTCTAATCATGATCACGGTCCATTTCCAGGCAATCATTTTGGGATCGATGCCACAATCAAAATAAATAAAATTGTAGGCTTTGAAGTGGATTTAGATAAAAGTACCGTGTCGGATCTTTATACTGATAAGGCACATAAAATAAACATTTCCTATCTTGATATACCAATTTTTTTCAGGTTATCCACCAATGGTAAAGTGGGATTTTATTTTGAAACCGGATTACAATATTCGATACTACTAAATGGTAATAATAAGCTTGAAGTTGCTGATACTACCTTATCAATAAAAGATTTTTATAGAAAGGGTTTGGCTGGGTTTGTAATTGGATTAGGGCTCGAATTTAAAATTACCGATAAAGTAATTTTAACGGCTGGAGCTAGAGCTGCTAGTACAATTATTACTGTGGCAAAAGATAACTATTACACTTCGGGAAATGTAATAAATGACATTTATTACCATGATAATTTTTTATCAAAAGCAGGATTTCATTTTGGGGTTGCATGGCGCTTCCACGATGTAAGTTCTTGGGAAAAATAATTTCTGAAAGTGAGAGGTATTTTAAATTCTAATTATCCAAATCAAAAACCAACTAAAATCACTTAATAACTTATTTAAAAAAGTCCTAAAATTTAAACTTTGTCCTAACGAGATTTTGATTTACTTTGTGCTACAATAACAAAACCACTTATCCATGAAAAAACTATTAGTAATCCTAGCAACTCTAGGTATGATTCAACAGGCAAATGCTCAAATTAAAGTTAGAGCAGGCTTAGAAGGAGGAATAAATTCGACTTGGCTTTTCAATAAAACCGTTTCTGATGCTGGTGATGAACTAGATTATAAATCAACAATAGGAGGTCAATTTGGGATCGGTGCTTATGCTAAATTTAATAAGCTTGTAGGATTGTCTGTATCACTTATGTCAGGTTCAATAAACCAAAAATATACAGAAAGAATAAATGCAGGTGGTGTTTTCTCAAATTCATTTGTAACAGAAACAAAATTAAAGTACATCGATATTCCTATCTTATTCCGTTTAACAACGGATGGTAAAGTTGGTTTCTATTTTGAAACTGGACCTCAGTTTTCTTTATTATCATCTGCTAAACATGAATCAACGGATATAAAATCGAATACCAATTCTATGAACATCGCAGCAATTTTAGGTTTTGGTATTGATGCGAAAGCTGGTCCTATAACTATTACTTCAGGTTTAAGAATGGGTTATGGAATTACTGATGCTGGTAAAAAGCCGTCTTACTCGGTTAATTATGAAAAAACACATTCTGCTGTTTTAGGAGTTCATCTAGGTGTAGCTTATACTTTCGGAGGAGAATAATAGTATATTATCATAAAAAAAAACCTGAAGTCAGACGTTAGTCTGTACTTCAGGTTTTTTTTATGCTCTTTCTCCAAATGGAAGACAATGATTTGTTAAGCTATATTTCTAATACCATGCTATCGATACTCCAACCTGCATTTTTAATTCGTAATTTTTAATTTTTAATTTATTTACGCCATTGCTTTCTTTAAAACAGCTGCCATTGTAATTCCAATATCAGCAGGAGTTGCAACAACCGTTATTCCACATTCTTCCATTATTTTCATCTTTGCCGCGGCTGTGTCTTCTGCTCCGCCAATAATTGCACCGGCATGTCCCATTCTTCGTCCTGCGGGAGCTGTTTGACCAGCAATAAATCCTACCACAGGCTTTTTATTTCCATTTGCTTTGATCCAACGAGCAGCTTCAGCTTCTAAGCCACCGCCAATCTCACCAATCATTACGATACCTTCTGTTTCAGGGTCATTCATAAATAATTCAATAGCTTCACGAGTAGTTGTTCCAATAATTGGGTCTCCACCAATACCGATGGCGGTTGAAATTCCTAACCCAGCTTTTACAACTTGATCAGCCGCTTCATAAGTTAATGTTCCTGATTTTGAAACGATGCCAATATTTCCTCTTTTGAAAACGAAGCCAGGCATGATACCAACTTTCGCTTCTCCAGGAGTGATAACACCGGGGCAATTTGGTCCGATTAAAATACAACCACGACCTTTAATGTATTCTTGCACCATAATCATATCACGAGTTGGAATACCTTCTGTGATGGTAACGATTACTTTAATTCCAGCTTCCGCCGCTTCCATAATTGCATCCGCAGCAAATGCTGGTGGAACAAAAATGATCGTAACATTCGCACCAACTTCTTTTACAGCATCTGATACTGTATTAAAAACGGGTTTATCAAGGTGCTTTGAACCACCTTTTCCAGGAGTTACTCCTCCAACTACATTGGTACCGTACTCAATCATTTGAGTAGCATGGAAGGTTCCTTCATTACCAGTAAATCCTTGTACAATTACTCTAGAATTTTTATCAACTAATACGCTCATATTATCTTTTTTATAAGAGTGCAAAGCTAATAAAAATCAGTCTCTATAAAAACTGGATTTTATTGAATCAACAATTGCTTGTAAAAATCTTTTTCACCTGATGATAATTTTATTGTGTAAAAACCTTTTGAAAGTTCAGCGATGTTGACAACATTTTTTCCGCTACTATTTCCTTCTTTTCTTAGTACTATTCTACCATCTACAGCGTAAAGAGAAAGCTTCCATGATGAAGCGCCTTTAGCTATTTCAATGGTAACTTCAGATGATGCTGGATTAGGATAAACATCAAAGTAATGATGATTTACAGGTTCATTTAAGCCAGTGAAAGTTGTTGAGATAATGTTAGAAGAAGATTCTGCATAACTTGTTCGAACGATATTACAAAAACTTGTTTTGCGCATGGTTACCTTGTATAGATTTAAACCTGGGCTAGGATTAAGGTCAGTATAAGACCCCGAATTAATAGGAATAGAATCTATTGCCTGAAAAGGATTTGTACCATCACTCCTATAAATATAAAACGATTGAATCCAAGGTCCAGAACCTGGGGAAGGCTGAATATTACTAGAATAGTTCCAACTTAAGTTAATTGAATTATTAGTACTTATTCCTTGTTGAAGAAAAATTGTAGTACTCTTTATGACATAATTATTAAAAGAAATAGAAGAAATATTATTTCCACACTTATCATTACGCAGCATTTTATACCTCCAATACCTAGAGTTTGGATTTGCGGTCATGTCAATAAAGTAATTGGAAGAATCTCTGTTAATATATGTTAAGCTGTCATATTGATTAGTTATACTATTTTCACGGTATATTGTATATCCAGCAATATTTGAAGTGTCGCCTTTGTCAAAAATAATTTTATTTCTGTTAGTAGCAGAATCTAAACTTATTAAACATATACTTTGATCCATAAGATTAGCGTTGTTACAATAAGTACAGATCGCTGCCATAGATCCTGCTGTTGAATACACTGTACGATTTAATGTATCATTTTTAAATGTAAGCGCAATATAGTATAAACCTTTTAACTGGGTGGAAACCCATATATGACCAGGATTACTATTACCGTTATAACCATCGCAAATAATTGGAGAAACTAAACTGAGTTGAGAAGTAATTCCAGTTGTATCTTGAAATGGTCCATATACGGAATATCCCGCTGTGTCAAACACATACGTTGAATAATTTAGCATGAATGACGAGATACCACAAACAGGAACAATAATCCAAGCGTATCTTCCGGTAGTAAGGCAACCATAATTAATACCGGGCGTTGCTAGTCCATAGCTGGATGCATTAATTGTAGCCGTTTGACCACCATAAAAGGCGTTTACCACAATTGCAGTTTCAGGTGTTTGCTGGCATTTCACCTTAGTAACAATCAGCAAAAGCGAAATAAAAATAAGATAAAAGTTTTTCATGAGAATTTCGGTATTTAAGTTAAGTAAGGTAAAGTTAGTATTAAAAATTATCTGAAAGTTTTAAACTGTTAATTACTTTTTTCGGTAATAAAGCCGTCAAGCAAAATCTCTGTAATTAATCTTAAATTCGCACTCTAAAGTTTTGCAATGAATACTCCACCCCTTCCATACCAACCAAAAAATAAAATTCGTATTGTTACAGCAGCCTCACTTTTTGATGGACATGATGCTTCGATCAATATTTTTCGACGTATTATGCAAAGTAGTGGTGCTGAAGTGATCCATTTGGGTCATGATAGAAGTGTGAATGAGGTAGTAAATTGTGCTATTCAAGAAGATGCCAATGGGATTGCTATTACCTCTTACCAAGGCGGACATATTGAATATTTTAAATACATGCTCGATCTTTTAAAAGAACGTGGATGTGGACATATTCGCATTTTTGGTGGCGGTGGTGGTACCATTTTACCATCAGAAATTAAAGAGCTTCAAGATTATGGCATCACACGTATTTATCATCCCGATGATGGTCGTACAATGGGATTGCAAGGAATGATAAACGACATGTTGCAACAATGCGATTATCCAACTGGATTTAATTTAAATGGTGAAGTAAAAAAGATTGGAACAAAAAATCATTACGCACTTGCACGATTAATTTCAGCAGCAGAAAATAATCATGATGAATACCAAAAATTTTCAGCAGAGATTGTAGAAGCATCTAAAAATAAACTTACTCCCGTACTAGGAATTACTGGAACAGGTGGCTCCGGAAAATCTAGTTTAGTTGATGAATTGGTTCGTCGTTTTTTAGTTGACTTTAAAGATAAAACGATGGCGATAATTTCTGTCGATCCATCGAAACGCAAAACAGGTGGTGCTTTACTTGGTGATCGTATCCGCATGAATGCGATTAACAATGATCGTGTGTACATGCGTTCGCTAGCAACTCGTCAAAGTAATTTAGCACTTTCAAAATATGTTCGCGAAGCAATTGATATTGTTAAAGCAGCAGGTTTTGATTTAATTATTTTAGAGACATCTGGTATTGGACAAAGTGATACAGAAATTACCAAGCATAGTGATATGAGTTTGTATGTGATGACTCCTGAATATGGAGCTGCAACACAACTCGAGAAAATCGATATGTTAGATTTTGCAGATATTATTGCATTAAATAAATTCGATAAACGTGGAGCATTAGATGCTTTGCGCGATGTTAAAAAACAATACAAACGCAATCATCAATTATGGGATGTTGATGATGAAAAGTTGCCAGTTTTTGGAACTATTGCTTCTCAATTTAATGATCCTGGAATGAATCGTCTTTACAAAAAGGTGATGGATTGCATTGTTGAAAAAACGGGAGCTGATTTAAAATCTACATTTGAAGTTTCGGATGAGATGAGCGAGAAAGTTTTTATCATTCCACCTCAACGTACACGTTACCTTAGCGAGATTTCGGAAAGTAATCGTCAGTATGATAAGTGGGCGAAAGATCAATCTACAGTAGCACAAAAACTTTTTGCAATTCATACTGCAATGGATGCTTTGACAAGTATTGATGTGAAAGAAAAAGAAAATGCAATTGCTACTTTAAAATCTGCTTATGCAGAATGGGAATTAAAATTGGATGGCACTAATCGTAGAATGGTGGAACAGTTCCCTGAGAAGTGTAAAGCGTATCAAGGAGAATATTATATTTTTAAAGTACGTGATAAGGAAATCAAGATAAAAACATATTACGAATCACTTTCACATTCACATATTCCAAAAATTTCTGTTCCTAAATTTGAAGCATGGGGTGATCAATTAAATTGGATGTTACAAGAAAATTTTCCTGGTGAATTTCCATTTACTGCTGGTGTATTTCCGTTCAAACGTGAAGGTGAAGATCCAACACGAATGTTTGCTGGTGAAGGCGGTCCCGAAAGAACAAATCGTCGTTTCCATTATGTGTCATTAGGAATGCCTGCTCATCGTTTAAGTACTGCTTTTGATTCTGTAACACTTTACGGACATGATCCAGAATATCGTCCAGATATTTATGGAAAGATTGGAAATGCTGGCGTTAGTATTTGCTGTTTAGATGATGCAAAAAAATTATACAGCGGGTTTAATTTAGCCGATCCAAAAACTTCTGTAAGCATGACGATCAATGGTCCTGCTGCAATGTTAACAGGGTTTTTTATGAATGCTGCAATTGATCAGCAATGCGAATTGTACATCCGTAATAACGGACAAGTAGAATTAGTGAATGAAAAGATTGATGAGATCTATAAAAAGAAAGGTTCAAAACGTCCACGTTATCAAGGTGATTTACCTAAGGGAAATGATGGATTAGGATTAATGTTATTAGGTGTTACTGCTGATCAAGTTTTACCTGCTGATATTTATGAAAAGATAAAAGCAGAAACGTTAACACAAGTTCGTGGAACAGTTCAAGCAGATATTTTAAAAGAAGATCAAGCTCAAAACACCTGTATTTTTAGTACTGAATTTGCTTTGCGATTGATGGGTGATATGCAAGAATATTTCATCACTAAAAAAATTCGTAACTTTTATTCTGTTTCCATTTCTGGATATCATATTGCAGAAGCTGGTGCAAATCCAATAACACAATTAGCATTCACGCTTGCCAATGGATTTACTTACGTAGAATATTATGCAAGTCGTGGTATGAACATTAATGATTTCGCTCCTAACTTAAGTTTTTTCTTTAGCAATGGTATTGATCCAGAGTATGCTGTTATCGGACGTGTAGCTCGTAGAATTTGGGCAAAAGCAATGAAAATGAAATATGCTGCAAATGATCGTAGTCAGTTGTTGAAATACCATATTCAAACTTCAGGAAGATCATTGCATGCACAAGAAATCGATTTCAACGATATCAGAACAACATTGCAAGCCTTGTATGCAATTTACGACAACTGTAATTCATTACATACAAATGCATACGACGAAGCGATTACAACACCAACGGAAGAAAGTGTTCGTAGAGCAATGGCAATTCAATTAATTATTAATCGTGAGTTAGGATTAGCGAAAAATGAAAACACTTTACAAGGTTCATTTATCATTGAAGAATTAACTGATTTAGTGGAAGAAGCAGTGCTCACCGAATTTGATCGCATTACTGAACGTGGTGGAGTTTTAGGATCGATGGAAACGATGTATCAACGTGGAAAAATTCAAGAAGAATCATTGTATTATGAAACATTAAAACATAGCGGTGAATATCCAATCATTGGTGTGAATACTTTCTTATCATCAAAAGGATCGCCAACGATTACTCCGAAAGAAGTTATTCGTGCAACTACTGAAGAAAAAGAATATCAGATAATAATGTTAGGCGAATTAAATAAACGTAATAGCGATGTGTCGGCAAAACTTTTAAGAGAACTTCAATTAAGTGCTATTCGCAATCAAAATATGTTTGAAACGATGATGGAGGCAAGTAAATATTGTAGCCTCGGCCAAATAACAAAGTCACTTTTTGATGTTGGAGGGCAGTATAGAAGAAATATGTAATATTAACTATCACTACATTTTGATGTAAAATTCATGCTCAAAAAAGCAATCTTAAACGATTGCTTTTTTGCTTTATCCTCAATAGGAAAATGACACTTTTAAAACTAATAGAATCGTCTCTTCAAAAGAAAATAAAATAGCGGTCAGTGAATCCTTTAACCAGTACAATCCATTGCTTTGCCCATAAATATGAACCCTTCGCCAAATTTTAAGAAATTTGAACTATTTCCATTGCTAAAAACTTTACTTTTTAGGTCTAATTCTGGATTAAGTCTAAAAAATATTTCTAATGAAATTTCGATTTTTAAAATATGTTGTTCTTTTCTTTCTTTTGACAAGTAGAACATTATTATTCTCACAAACTGTTCCTCCTAATTTTTCATTCACTTTATTTAAAGGAGGATGGACAGATGTAGAAGGTTTTCGCTTCGATTCAACAGGTCAAATGTATGTTTATGAAAAAGGTGGAAAGGTATGGGTGGTAGATACGAATGGTGTTAAACAAACGAAGCCTTTAATAAATATTAGTGAAGAGGTTGGTAACTGGCGCGATCATGGATTAAATGGTTTTGTTTTGGATCCTAACTTTCGAACCAACGGATTTGTCTACCTTTTGTATACCGTAGATAGACATTATTTAATGAATTTCGGAACAGCAAATTATAATCCAGCAACGAATGAATATTTTAATGCAACAATAGTTCGAGTAACGAGATTTACTGCTGATGCATCAACAAATTTTACCAGCATTATTCCGAATAGTAGATTCGTACTTATTGGTGAAAATAAAAAAACAGGAATTCCATTATTGCACGAATCACATAGTGGTGGTCAGTTAGTGTTTGGAACAGATGGTTCATTAATGGTTACTACTGGTGATGGTTCAAGTTATAATGTTGCCGATGGCGGAAGTTCAAATGATACTTATTATATTCAAGGGTTAGCGGATTCTATTATTCGTCCAAAAGAAAATATTGGTGCATTTCGTTCACAAATGATTGATTGTTTAAATGGAAAATTACTTCGTATTGATCCTGCAACAGGTGATGGTATTCCTTCAAATCCATATTATGATGCGTCCAATCCTCGTGCTGCAAAATCAAGAGTATGGTCGTTAGGATTACGGAATCCATTTCGTATGGCAATTCGTCCTGGAACAGGTAACACAGATATTTCCGCAGGAGATCCTGGTGTTTTTAATATTGGTGATGTTGGTTGGACGACTATTGAAGAATTAGATGTCAATACACGTTCAGGAATGAATTTTGGTTGGCCATTATTTGAAGGATTAACTGCACAACCACTATACAAAGTATTAACAACTGTTAATCAAGATGCAATAAATCCATTGTATAATAATGGAAGTTGTTACAATCAGTATTTTCAATTTAATCAATTATGTATTCAGGATACAAATACTTCATCGCCATCATTTCCTAATCCATGTGATTTAAATCTACAAATTCCATCTACTATTTTTACGTTTAAACATTCACGACCTGCCATCGATTATCAGCATAATTTAACACAAGCTAGAACTGGAATATGGAATGGTACTTCTGCTGCTGAAATAGATTTAAATAATCCAGCGTCTCCTGTTAAAGGACCCATGTTTTCTGGCTATGCTTCCTGTGCTGGTGTTTGGTATACTGGAAAAAAATTTCCTGTTATTTATCAGAATACCTATTTTCATGCTGACTATGCACAGAGTTGGATTAGGAATTTCAAATTTGATAATGATAATGTTCTTGACTCCGTAAAAGACTTTGGCGCCAACTTAGGACCTATTGTTTTTATAGAGTTTAATCCAAAGGATGAACAACTATATTATGTAAAATACCCTTTTGATATTTACAAACTAAGTTATAATCTTTCAGTAAATAATCCGCCAATTGCAATTGCTTCACAAGATATCAATTATGGTTTAAAACCTTTATCAGTTCAATTTACAGGAAGTAATTCTAGCGATCCTGAAAATTTAGCACTTGCATATAGTTGGAATTTTGGAGATGGAAGTCCGATTGATAATTCGCCAAATCCTTCTCATATTTTTAATCCAACAACAAATAATCCAATTGCTTTTACTGTTACACTAACGGTTACGGATAACATTGGACAATCTTCAACCAAAACGTTAATGGTTTATGTAAATGACACTCCACCACAGGTAACCATTACCAGCTTTACAAACGGAGGTCAATTCACGATGTCGAATTTTACACAACTTCCATTACAAGCAAATGTATTTGATGCAGAAAGTGCAGATAATTTATTAAGTTATTCTTGGACAACTTTTTTACATCATAACACACACACTCATCCGGAATCACCAGATACCAATAGAATTACAAGCACTACTTTAACTCCCGTTGGATGCGATGGTAATATTTATTATTATCGAATAGAATTAACAGTAACGGATCCAATTGGTCTTTCAACAACTGTTGATGGAAGTTTGTATCCTACTTGTGATCCACCTGTTGCTAATTTTTCGACAAATAAATTGGATGGTTGTTCGGGATCTCAAATAAATTTCACTGATCAATCTACCAATTTACCTGATTCATGGCAATGGACTTTTGTTGGAGGAACTCCATCTTCCTCAACACTGAAAAATCCTATTGTTGTTTATAATAATCCTGGATTATATGATGTTGTATTAACATCTACAAACACTCGAGGCAGTGGAACAACGACTAAAACTAGTTATATAACAATTCATAGCAACCCTTCACCTGTTATTACTTCTTCAGGTTCAACAGTATTTTGTCAAGGAGGAATTTTAATTTTAAGCACAGCAACTGCGAATAGTTATTCGTGGTCAACAGGAGCAACAACACAAAATATTACAATCAATATATCTGGCAATTATCAAGTAACGGTTACTGATTTGAATTCATGCTTAGGAACATCTGGAATTTTTAATGTACAAGCAACGAGTGGTACTCTTCCTGCAAAGCCTGGAAAAATTACATCAAGTAATGGAAATACAAAAGCATGTCCTGGCGATACAATTACATATTCGATTGCACCTGTTTCAGGTGCAACTTCCTACACATGGTCGCCACCTTCAGGATCAACTATTATAAATGGAAATACAAGTAGAATAATTACAATAGCTTATGGAACTGGATTTATAAAATTTGATTCACTTAAAGTTTCTGCTGATAATCTTTGTGGTAGTAGCTTGCAAAGTAAAGTTCGAATAAATCGAAATTTACCTTTATTACCTAGTGTTATCTCTGGTACAATTATCAATTTGTGTGGTGCAACCAATGTTGCATTCTCGGTAGTAAATGTTCCAAGTACCACTTATTTTTGGAAACTACCGTCATTTGCTTTTAATACAACAGGATTATTATCAAATTCTATTACTACTAATTTTCCTTCAATAAATTTTACTGGAAATATTTATGTTGCAGCAGGAAATGGATGTGGGAAAAGTGCGTCACAAACTGTAACATTAAAATCAACACCATCTGCGGTTGATTCAATTTATGGTGATAACGTAGTTTGTCCTGGAAGCATCAATAATATGTATTCAATTATTGCAGATACTACTGTTTTAAATTACAAATGGGTTGGGCCAATCGGTTCGCGAATAACAGATGGAGTTACTACCTCAACAGGAAATTATTTCGTTACTACCTCAAATATTGTTCACATTAAATTTGGAAGTATAACAGCAACATCAACATTAAGTGTAAAGAAAAACAATATTTGTGGCGTTGGAATTGCGAAAACAATCAATTTAATTCCTTGTAACTTAAGAATGAAATCAAATAGAATAATTAATGATGCAGAAATATTTCCAAATCCTACCGATGGTTCATTTACTCTAAATTTCAATTCTTCTTTATCAGAAAATATTGACTTAAATATTTCTGATGTCACAGGAAGAATTGTATTCACAGAATCATTTACATCGTTTATAGGAAAAAATAGCCAGATGGTTGATCTGAATTCAGTAGATGCTGGAATTTATTTAGTGACCTTTAAAATTGATTCTATTCTCCATCAAATAAAATTAGTAAAAGAGTAGTAAAATTATTTCGATAAGTTATTGAAATTATTATTGCCTTTTTAATATATCTCTTAACTTAACCATCTTTTGAGCTGGCGTTAATCCTTCAAAGTAATAATTGTGATGTTGGTGCCAGCGATTGAAAGGAAAAAAACCAAGAGAGAAGCCAGCAAGTAATCCAAGTTGGCTCATTAAAACAGTTGCTACAAACTTATCTTCTGGTTGCAATTCTTGGTTATCCCTATTGTTTTCTTCAAATTTAGTTGCAAATAATAGTCCGCCTCCAAGTCCACCTACGATACCAGGTATTAGCCCCGATTTTCCTGGCCTGTCAAAAGCAATTTTAGAAATTCTACTTATAGCCAATTTTGTAATTGTTGAGTCACTATTTATCTGAACAGAATCGATTCCGTATGTGATAAGTCAAGTTCCTAAAAAAACCTTATAACCAGAATCGGCTTCAATAATCCAATTTGATAAACGCTGAGCATGAGAAATTTGAGAAAGAAGAATAATGATGACAAGAAGTGAATATCGCATAGGCAAATTAAATAATTTATAAAACGCACCGATAGCACTGAGAAAAAAAAAGCGGATTTTATTAAAATGCGTTTACTAATAGGTTGATGATTACTGATTATTTAAGCAAGAAAATGTTTTCAATATCATTAATACAATTGGAATTTTTCAAAAACTAATAAAGCCCAAGCGGTGTATTAAAATATTTTATTTTCTCCTCCAAATATCCCTAATTCTCATTTGTCGTTCAGGGAATGTCAAACCAGCTAAATCATATTCATGGTGACGCTTCCATCTATTGAAAGTAAAAAAACCAGCAGCACCTCCTAAAAAAACACCAGCATTTGCAATTAAAAAACTTATAACGGTTTTATCATTGCTTGATAAGGAATCGTTATTTTTATTATTTTCAAGAAAAGAAGCAACAAAAATTGTAGCAACGCCAACAGCACCTATAAGCCCAGCATAAACACCTGATTGACCGGGTCTAATTACTGAAATTTTCGAAATGTCTTTGATGGCCAATCGTAATACAACCGTGTCATTAATTAGTTGTACAGAATCTTCACCAAGCAAAGTGAATCCTGCACCCGTAAATACTTCGTTTGTGGAATCACTTTCGATAGTCCATTTAGCTTTTTTTTGGGCATACGAAAATTGAGTAATAATTAGAAATAAAATGAGTAGAATTAATCGCATCGCCAAATTTAATGAATTTTAAAACCACCATGTAGCCTTTGCGATAGGATCTATTTTAGAATTGGTATTAATTAAATTACATCTCAACTTCTTGTTTCCGATATTCTTCCGTTAATTTTTTCTGAATATCATTTGGAACAGGTGCGTATTCTGCGAAAGTGGCTTTAACTTTTGCTCTTCCTTGAGTGATTCCTCTAAGAGCAATGTTTAAATTATCAAGTTCTGCAAGTGGTGTTTTTGCTCTTACAATTTGATATCCTCCTCTATTATCCATTCCAACAATTATACTTCTTCGTGTTTGTAATTCGTTCATGATATCCCCCATTACATTTTCGGGAGCTTCCGTTTCAATATCATAAATCGGTTCTAACAGTTGAGGTTCTGCTTGATGAAAGGCTTCTTTAAATGCCATCATACCTGCAATTTTAAAACTGATATCGTTACTATCAACGGCATGCATTTTACCATCATAAACTGCTACACGAACATCACGCACATAAGAACCTGTTAATGGTCCCTCATTCATTTTTTCCATAACACCTTTAATGATGGATGGCATAAAGCGATTTTCGATTACACCACCAGTAATACAATTCAAAAAAACTAACTTACCACCCCAACTTAATTCATGTATTTCAGTATCACGCAAAGAAAGATCTTTGGGGTTGGGCATTCCTTCATAAAACGGTTCGATGCGCATAAATACTTCACCAAACTGGCCTGAACCTCCCGATTGCTTTTTATGACGATAAGAAGCTTCCGCAACCCGCTGAATCGTTTCGCGGTATGGAATGCGAGGCTTCACGAATTCAATATCCATTTTATAAATATGATTTAACCTCCATTTAGTTATTGCCAGATGCAATTCGCCTTGAGCATGAATCATTAATTGTTTCAATTCCTTTTCGTAATGAATAATTAATGTTGGATCTTCTGCATGAATTTCATTTAAAACTTCGCTTAATTTCTCCTCATCACTTTTATTTTTTGCAATAATTGCCATACGGATTTTAGAATTAGGAAATACTATTGTTTCAATATTTCCTTGTGCTCCCTTTCCATTTAATGTATCGCAACTTTGTGTATTTCTCAACTTAAGTGTTGCACCAATATCGCCTGCTTTTAATCGATCAACGGCATTTCTATTTTTACCATCTAAAATGAATAATTGTCCTATGCGTTCTGTAGTATTTGTTTTTTCGTTTTGCAATTCCATTCCAACAGTTATCTCACCTGATAAAACTTTAAAGAGGGATAACTTTCCAAAATGTGGTTCAACTAAAGTTTTATAGATAAACAATCTTGTGGCAGCTGAAGGTTCACAATTTACTTTTTCACCATTCTCTAAAATTTCTGCTGGCATATCAACTGCTGAAGGTGCAACATTATCTATGAATCCCATCAATCGTCCGCTTCCCATACCTTTTTTTGCCGATAAACAAAAAACTGGAAATAGTTGATGTTTCATCATTCCAATTTGAATACCTTTTCGCAATTCATCTTCGTCAAGATTCCCTTTTTCAAAATACAATTCCATAAGTTGCTCATCATTCTCAGCAGCTTTTTCAACTAATTCATTGTGGAGTTCTTTTGCACGAACCATCTCTTCTGCAGGAATTGGTAACTTCTCTGGCTTACCTCCGTGTATTGGAAATTTATACATCGTCATCTTTAATAAATCGATAATGCAACTAAAGTTAGTGCCTGTACATAATGGATATTGCATTAATGTAACTGCACGTCCGAAAAATGATTTTGCTTGTTCTAATGTTTCTTGAAAATTTGCAAGTTCGTGATCCAAATGATTGATGGCAATAATACATGGTTTACGAAATCGATCTACATAATCCCAAATAACTTGAGTCCCTACTTCTACGCCGTGCTGAGCATTAAGCAATAATAAGCTAGTATCACAAACACGAATGGAGGAAATTACTTCACCGATAAAATCATCTAAACCTGGTGTATCAATAATGTTGATTTTAAAATCACGCCATTCGGTATGAAGTGGTGTTGCATAAACAGAGTTGCCTCGCTCCTGCTCTATTTCATGATAATCGGAAACAGTATTTTTTTCTTCAACACTTCCTCTTCGTTTGATGATACCTGCTTCAAAAAGCATTGTTTCCGACAAGGTCGTTTTGCCCGATTTCGCGGCGCCAATCAATACCACATTCTTGATGTGTTTTTCATCGTATGTTTTCATAAGTAGAGATTTTATCGATTAATAAATTTGCCTCAACTAGAATAAGAACGCATTATAAAAAATCAAAAAATTGATGATGAAAGGTAGTGATAAAAAACGAAGATCAAAGCAATTATCTAGATTATTGATTTGAGAACGGAACATCAATTTTTTCATTGTACTCCACTTACTAAGGACTATTCGCTCGATAAACTAGTTATAGCAGTACTACGCTTAAATAATAAATTAGCCCAGTAAGTTGGTATTTCTTCTCCAGATACTTCTTTATAAAATTGTTTCATGGCGAATAGTTATGTAACGATTTTTTTGAATCGCCTTCATAAAATCGCTTAACCACTTTGAACTAAAATTAGTAAGTTTTGTAATTATTCTTTGCTTTTCTCTTCGATTTACGAGTTTGTACTCAACAAAATAGCAATTTGTAATGTTTTTTCTAAAAAAGTCCGAACCTGACCCCTACCTCCTCACGTTCAAAGCACGTTGTCAAAAACAATTATGAAGCAGAATAACCCAGAAATGCAATTACCTCCTCACGTGCAGGAGAAATTTGAAGAAGAAATTCGAGTAGAATTAATTCGCCAGCAAACAGAAGAAGATTTAAGAACAAATCCCCTTTATCAAGAGTTCTTTACGCAATTCAACCAAAGTTCGGTTGAAACATTTATCCGTAATTACGCTAGAAGAAAGGCTGTTTACTTAACACGCGGACCCCTCTATCTTAACCAACAAGAGGAAGGTGGTTTGAAGTATAAAATGTTTGCAGAAGAAGCCTTATGGGCGATTCAACAGAAGAAACTATTTAACTTGCAGTGTCAATGGAGAGCTGAACAAGTGAAATTGAAAGGGATGGAACATTCTACCCAATTCCTTTTATTTGCCGCTAACATTCAGCATTGCCCTTTTATCAGTCCTGTAAGTCGTGCAGAAGTAGAATTGTATATGCGATTCTTGCGCTCGGGATATGCAAAAAATATTTATGGATTTGATAATTGGCAAGATTATGAAGCTTTCAAAGCAGAATACCATGCAGGAACAATTCCAGGAATCGACAATTGTATTGAAGAGCACATGCCATCGTGGTATCGTTTTTATGATGAACACATGGGTACGGCTAAGTTGATGGATCTTGATGATACTAGAGGTGAAAAAGAAAATCGTTATCGCTCTATATCCCGACAGAAACAACTTGAAAATATCCGTAAACAATCAGCTGTAAAAACAGTAGATAACCGTCCATACATCAGTATTTTTGATACTGATTTGGTAGACAATTTCGTAAAGAAATTTGAAGATAAGCATACACTAAAATATTGTCGTGCCGTTGAAGATTTTCAAAATCAAATGGATGATCACATGGAACTTGATGAAGCATTAGAGGCTTTACGTTCAGCAGGAATTCCCGTTGCGATAAAATCAAATGATGATTGGAGAGAAGGAATAATTGATGCAGCACGTCAATTTGAAATGGAACAAGTGGCGCAAACAATTCCTAGTGTACATCAAGAATATCTTTTTCGCTTAGAAAATGGAATTAATTTTCCTCAATCTATTGCCGATAAAAAGAAAGAAGAATACGCATTTCAATTATGTGAATCAGCACGACAACAAATTTTAGAAGGTCGTCGCACTTTAGGTGAATCAGAAGATTTGCGATTCTAAAAAATACCAACAAGCAGTACCGATTGAGTCAAGGGCAGGATGAAAATCCTGCTCTTTACTATTCTAACCAACTTTAAATTTTCGTCCTTCAAGGGCAAGCTCCGTTTCTTTAAAAATACTTTGTGCCTCCATCAACAATGGATCTAACTCTTTATAGCGCGCTGAAAAATGCCCAATAAGTAATCTTTCAACTTGAGCATCTTTTGCAA
This sequence comes from Bacteroidota bacterium, assembly GCA_043758125.1. Lineage (GTDB taxonomy): Bacteria > Bacteroidota > Bacteroidia > AKYH767-A > OLB10 > JANXSD01. The sequence continues at coordinate 29,659 of JAYVOC010000265.1, forward strand.
GCTGTGCTGCTTGTAATGCGGTAGAATGATATGTTTGTGTTGCCCTCTCAAGTAACTCATGCAGAAATGTTGCTTCATGGTATAATAAATCAACACCTTTTAATTCGTCTTTTAACATTGGATCATACATCGTGTCTGAGCAATATGCATAAGAACGCACTTTCGGAGGCGTTTCTGTGAGTTCGTTATTTGGAATAACATTTCCTGATTCATCAACATAATCAGCTCCTAATTTCAACTTGGTATAATATGAAATGGGGATATTTTTTTGTTGCACTTTTTGGATAATCAATTTTCGCGGTCGTGATTTTTCAACGAAAAGAAAACCAGTACATGGAACCCTATGATTTAATACGATGGAACGAACTTGGATTTCATCGTCTTCTAGGATGACTTCAGGAGTGTAATGTCTTACAGGATGAAAAATAAGATTATATCGAAGAATTGTATTTGAAACACGCAATTGTATTTCTACAATATCCATCAACTCTTGTTGTCCGTACAAATGTAATTCACTAGTTCTACCTTGCAAATGAAACGTAGATAATAATCCAACAAGCCCTAAATAATGATCACCATGCAGATGACTAATAAAAATATGACTTATCCTATGATATCGAATTCGGTATCTTAATAATTGAAGTAATGTACCTTCTCCGCAATCTATCAAAAAATAGCGATCACGGATATTTAATAATTGAGAAGTTGGGTGACGATTAAAAATTGGAGTGGCGGAACTACTTCCGAGAATTGTTAGTTCAAACCCCATTTATTTTCGTGAAATGACTAATCGCTTAGTGATGGTTTCGTTGTTAAAAGTCATATTGTACATGTAAATTCCAGGAGCAAAATCACGTCCATCAAAAGTGAAATTATTTTGACCAGCATCTGCTAATTTAATATCATGAAATACCTCTTTCCCAATAATATTGTACATCTTAAATTCTACATTCGCTTTTACTGGGATTGCATAATTAATGGTAGTGAAATCACTAAATGGATTGGGCGTATTTTGTTCTAGTAAAAACTTATTAGTGACTGTATGTTGATTCAAACCAACGTTAGATTGATTAATAGTAATACTATAATATGAAATTGTATCAGTTCTAGACTGAGGGATACCAAAAACCGTGTAACTAGTAGTTGTGACTGCAACAGGCGAATAAATTCCGGCAGTAGTTGGTGTACCTGTAATTAAAACACAACCGTTGCTACCTCCTGGGAAAATACAATTTGTTGGATTACAGTTATAACTTAATCCTGGAGGTAAAGCAGTAAAAGAAGATAATTGAATTGACGTAATAGGAACAGTGACAGGAAAACCTCCAACGGTTGTAGTTGTATCTACCGGCACCTTAATCTGTAATACTTGGTTGTACAACTGACCAACAGTACCCACTGCTAATCCTGTTGCACTATCAGGTGTAATACCAGACGTTGTTATTGAAGTATTGGGAGTACATTGTGAATAGGCACTGCCAACTCCAATAATAGTACAAATAAGAAGATAAAGTATTCCTCGAAGCATGGGAGATTTATTATGATAAACTAATGGAACTATAATTATTCGCTTTTAATATTGATAACCTTTTCATTTCTTTCTGGTTCATCCAATAACACATAGTCAACGGCTTCAAGCGCATCGACAGTGATATTCAAAACTTTATCTAATTGCGAAATCTGAATTAGTTTTTTAACAGTTTCGCTTAAACCTGAAATGACAAAGGATCCATTTGAGTTTCTGCATAAACGATTTCCAACAAGGATCGCACTAAGTCCGGATGAATCACAATAGATGGATTCAGATAGATCAAGAATGATATTGTTGTAGCCTTGAGTATTTAGTAAAAGCAATTCCGATTTCAATTCGGCTGCGATCAAGGTGTTTAGCTTCTGCTCGTGGAGCTTTACCACTACATATTTCTCGTTTTTGTCGAGTGTGAAATGCATATTGGTGAATTTTAAACAAATATAAGTAAAAATGATATCTTAAAATAAAATATATAACCCTTTGTTAACTATCAATTGTTCAAATCAACGCGTTTGAGCCAAGAGGAAAAGGACAGCCATTCGAATCGCTACACCATTTTCAACTTGATCCAAAATAATGCTTTGGCCACTATCAGCCACATCACTTGTGATCTCTACACCACGATTAATTGGACCAGGATGAAGGATCACTATTTCCTTATTTAACGATTCGAGCAGAGTCTTGTTTAATCCATAAAGCATAACATACTCTCTTAATGATGGAAAGTATTTAATGTCTTGCCTTTCCATTTGTATACGAAGCATATTTGCAACATCGCACCATTCTAATGCTTTGCGCAGGTTGTATTCCACTTGTACTCCAATCTCAGCAATATATCGAGGAATAAGCGTAACTGGACCACAAACCATCACTTCAGCACCGAGTTTTTGCAAACAAAGTATGTTCGACAAAGCAACTCGTGAATGAAGTATATCACCAACAATAACGACTTTTTTCCCTTCTACATTTCCAATTTTTTCACGAATAGAAAAAGCATCAAGAAGCGCTTGTGTTGGATGTTCATGTGTACCATCACCCGCATTTACAATATTTGCTTGAATATGTTTAGAGAGAAAAATGGCTGAACCTGGCTTTGGATGACGCATCACCACCATGTCCACTTTCATTGCAAGAATATTATTAACTGTGTCGATTAGCGTTTCTCCTTTGCTTAAAGATGAACCTGATGCTGAAAAATTAATCACATCGGCCGACAATCGTTTTTCGGCTAATTCGAAGGAGAGTTTAGTTCGTGTAGAATTTTCAAAAAAGAGATTAGCAATGGTGATATCGCGAAGAGATGGCACCTTTTTAATTGGACGATTAATCACATCCTTGAAGTTGACAGCAGTAGAAAAAATTAGTTCAATATCCTCCTTGGGAAGGTCTTTTATTCCTAATAGATGTCGAACACTTAGTTGATTGCTCATGATAATTTTTCGCTGGAGTTAAGCCAAACGCCATCTTCTCCAGTTTGCTGAAGTAACTGAACTTTTACTTTTTCTGAGGAGATTGTATCAATTGATTTACCAATGTAATCTGCTTCAATTGGTAGTTGTCTGCTAAACTTTCGATCTATAAGTACTAATAACTCGACACTAGCAGGGCGACCAAAAGCTAATAAAGCATCGAGTGCAGCTCTTATGGTTCTACCAGTGTATAATACGTCATCAATTAATAAAACGCGTTTGCCTTCCACAATAAAATCGATGGTAGTAACACTCGGGATAATCATTTCGCGTCGTCTGAAATCATCTCTAAAGAAACTAATATCCAATTCTCCATATTTTGCTTTGATCATTGGATCAATTTGTAAAAGACGTTGATAAATTCTTTGCGATAAGAAAACTCCATTTGGCTGAATTCCAATAAGAACAGAATCTGCAAAATCATTGTGATTCTCAATTAACTGATAACAAAGTCGATCGATTGTGATGGAAAGCAACTGATGATCGAGAATGAGTTTCGAAATTAAAGACATGTTTGCAAAAGTAAAGCAATTTCGCAATAAATGAAACTAACATTTAAATATTCCAAAATCTAATTTTTCTAGCTAATTCATGATTACCTTAATGCTGATAAAGTCTTTAAGTCAAGAAACAATTTAAGTAAAGTCTAATAGGTTATTAAAGCTATAGTTTTTAAGATGG
>JAYVOC010000266.1:0-3053 GCA_043758125.1 Bacteroidota bacterium
CCATCACCTGCATCATTTGACTTTACAAGTATTCCAAGTTCAACATTCGAATTCCATAAACTGGATCAACGAATTAATGAAATGATGCATAAACTGAAAGATGCTTTTCAAATTGAGAAAGAATTTATCACCAATGTATCGCATGAATTACAAACACCAATTAGCATCGTACAAAATCGTATTGAAAATATTATCGTTGAAGGAAATGCTCCCGATGATGTTGTAATCCGACTCACCGATTCTCAACGCACACTCAATAGAATGAGTAGAATTATCAAAGCACTTTTGTTAATGTCGAAAATCGAAAATGATCAATACATTAAAACAGATGTTGTAAAAATTAATGAATTACTCGAAGAAGTTTTAGAAGAAGTGGATGACCGTTTAAACCAAAAAAATATTCGTCTTTATAAAAATTTTTATGATGACATTGAATTAAAGCCTTGCAACAAAGCATTATTATTTACTCTCTTTTCCAACTTGCTTAATAACGCTATCAAGTACAACAAACAAAATGGTTCAATTACAATCACAACGCACCAAGTAAATAATAAATTCACCATCGAAATCCGCGACACGGGAATCGGTATCGACGAAAGTGAACAACAAGCTATTTTTGATCGCTTCAAACGTCTCAACAAAAATGAAGCTGAAGGTTACGGACTTGGATTACCCATTGTAAAAACCATCGCAGCATTTCACAATATCGATATTGATGTGACATCAGAACCTGAAGTAGGAAGTGTTTTTACGTTGAGTATTAATTAAAAAACTGTGCTCAATTTCTTAAACGATTAAACTACGTTTTCTGTTTTTTCTTTTTAGCAGCAGGAAAAAGTACGTTGTTTAAAATTAAACGATAGCCTGGAGAATTAGGATGTAAACTTAAATCTGTTTGAGGATCACCAACCATGTGCTGATAATCTTCTGGGTCATGGCCACCATAAAATGTCCATGTTCCTTTTCCAAATTCTCCGTGAATATAACGTGCTTCATTTGCAGCTTTATTATCACCCATAATTAAAACTTCAGGCTTAATAAATTCTTTATTGAATGAGGTAGTTTGTCCCATGAAACCTTTAATCACTTGCTCATGATTTTGACAAAGCATTGTTGGAACAGGATCCCACTTCGCTGAAAATTCAAATAACGTAAAAACATCTTCATTCTTTGGAATACGACGAACTGTTGTCATATCAATATTCGAAAATTCATACTCGAGAGGATTCGTAACTAATTTAAAATTACGGAATGCAAAACATTTACTGTAATCGAGTTTGCTATTGTAATCCGCTGTTGTTCCATCACCATCATAAATTTTTTCACAAATATCTAAACCTTCCGAAGCTAATGCAATGTCATAACTATCCGTTCCTGAACACATCGAAAATAAAAATCCTCCACCAGCAGTGAAATCACGAATTTTCTCTGCAACAGCAAGCTTCATTTGTGATACTTTATTGTATCCTAACTTATGCGCCATGCTCTCATCAGTTCGCACTTGCTCTTGATACCACGGTGCTGTATGATACATCGCATAAAACTTTCCGTATTGTCCAGTAAAATCTTCGTGATGCATGTGCAACCAATCGTACAATGGTAGCTTACCTGAAAGAATTTCTTCATCATAAACTACATCGTAAGGAATCTCAGCATACGTTAACACAAGCGTTACAGCATCATCCCATGGCAATTTATCTTTCGGAGAATACACTGCCATCTTCGGAACTTTTTCCAACTTCACAAGATCCATATTCGCTTCCGGTTGCGCGATCTCATCCAAAATAGCAGCGGCCTGTCCATCAGCAATTACAGAATAACTTACTCCACGAATAGTACATTCTTTTTCTATCGATGGCAATTGCTTAAACATAAAACTACCTCCACGATAGTTTAACAACCAATCTACTTCCAACTGATTAGTGAGCAACCAAAATGCAACACCGTACGCTTTAAGATGGTTCTTTTGCGAATTATCCATTGGGATAAGGATGTACGACGCCTTCAACGGTATCGTAGCAACAAAACAAAATAATAAAAGAATAGCTAATTTTTTTGTCATAATAGATTTACTAATAACGTTGATAAAGGTACAATGTTACGTAGTAATAAACTTAATCAGTTACCCAATATCTCTTGGGACGTAATTTTTAATTCTTAATTTTAAATTCTTAATTTATTTAAAAAGGAGGTTCATCTTGCATATCATTCATCCTTGAATTTCTTGTCATTCGGTCGGTAGCGATGTTCGGATTCTGAATTTTAACCGATGGTGATTCATCCACAAAGTCGAACTCTTCCATATCCGTGAACTTGGTAAGATGTCCAAGGAATTTGAGATTAACGGTTTTTAAAGCACCATTACGATTTTTCGCTACAATGATTTCTGCAAGATTATTTGTTGGCTCATGTTCTTCTGTTTCTGTCAATCCATAATACTCCGGACGATAGATGAACATTACCATATCGGCATCCTGTTCAATGGCTCCAGATTCGCGAAGATCACTTAGCTGCGGTCGTTTGCCTTGACCACGCGTTTCAGCGGCTCGACTCAACTGCGAAAGTGCGATGATAGGAACTTCTAATTCTTTAGCAATACTTTTAAGCGATCGTGAAATATGACTGATTTCCTGTTCACGATTTCCATTTTTATTATTGTCGTTCCCTCCTACCATCAACTGCAAATAATCGATGATGATAAGTTCAATCTTTTTCTCCGCCTTCAAGCGACGGCATTTTGCTCTTAATTCAAAAACAGATAATGCTGGCGAATCATCTATATAAATCGGCGCATTTGTAAGTGGTGTAACTTTTTTATTGAGTTGTTGCCACTCATGATCGAGCAATTGTCCTTTACGGAGTTTCTCAGTGTTGATTTCAGTTTCACTCGATATCAAACGATTCACCAATTGAATCGACGACATCTCTAAACTAAAGAAAGCTACAGGTTTATTAAATCCTACAGCTGCATTACGTGCTAACCCCAAAACGAAAGCTGTTTTACCCATACCTGGACGAGCAGCTAATATGATGAGATCCGATTTCTGCCAACC
>JAYVOC010000267.1:0-2448 GCA_043758125.1 Bacteroidota bacterium
CTTTATTTGTATTCCAATTAGCAATAAGAGTTGCAGCTATAGTTCCATCTTCGTAAAGAATGTTACCTGAGGCATCTCGTTTCATAAAATCGTCAACTCCCAACAACGGAGAAACTCCTCTTGTTATATCAACAATACTGTCGGTATACCCTACTGTAAGATTGCCTGTATAGGAATATCCAATTTGCGGCAATACAACAGTAGAATTGAAACGATAAACTCCAAAAGCACTTGCATTAAAGTTCGGTTGACCATTATCCCAACTTAGGTTTATTTGTTCTGTGGTTGCATCGTCGAGATATAAATTGGCTGTGCTTGGCAGATTAAGTGGAGCATTGATATAATTTCGTTGAAATGAGTTCATCTTACCAATGTTTATTTCAGCCAATTGCGTTCCCCACGAAACACTCGTAACCACAAAAACAATTTTTAAGTAGCGTGCACCTGTTCCAATATCCTGTATTGGAACGCAATGCTTCCGAAACCAATTTGTGCTTGCTACTGTCTCTAAACCTTGACCAGGATTAACAGATACTTCAGTCCAGGTATTTGCATTGGGTGATACATAAAATTTCAATATTTTATCTGCCGAACCATATCCATACAATAAAACATCAAAATACCGAATGTCTTCATCGTGCTTAATAATCAACGATTCTTCGGTATTCGTACTACGAGTAATCCGAGTATAACCATCTAATAGGCTTGGATTACTTCCATCAACAGCTAAATTAGCCGACTTCGAATAAAAGTTATTCAATGAATTACAACTAACTTTTTTTTTGGCTATATCAATAGCAAATACATTTTTTATCTGTATTTGAATAGCCATTTCAGCTGTGTTCGATGCAGTACCATTACATATTCCCTTCCATGTAAATTTGTCATTACCAATGTAATTTACTGTTGGGATATATTGTAAATTGTTCATCTGCTGAGCTGTTAGTGTATCTCCTACAGAAACAGTTACATTCAGTAATTTCAGACTCCCATGAGACGGCAAAGTAACAATTTTGATGGATTCTAATGGGAAAGTGAAATTAGATGAATAATCCGTATATTCGAAGCTAAAATTCGAGTTTACTTTAGTTGTAACTGTTTTATTAAATGCTTCGGGCAAAGTCGTTGTTACTTTATCTAAAAAAAACAAAACAGCACATCCTCTTTCTAAAGGTACTGACAAGTTAATGCTATCACCTTCCATCTTTGTTTCAATAATAATTGGTTCTGGTTTTCCCGGATAATACGCATAACACCGTTGAGTTATATCTAAGCCTTTAAGAGTAAGATTAGCCACTGGAACATCGCCATAAACAACAGGAATCATATAACCATTCTTAATTTTGAATACATTTGCTTTTGCTGATTCGTTTTCTACCTTCACCACATGCGGTTTCAAAATCCATTCTCTTCCTTTCATCATCTTCAACAAAAAGCCATAATCCAAGTAGTATTTATCAACATACGGAGTTGAAAAAAGAGCATGGTCATTACCATCGAATGGACACATAGGGAATACACCCATATACAGGTACTTCTGAAAAAACGAATCACCGCCTTCATTTTGTATGGTTGCTGCAATGTCAACCCAACCCAATGCGGGTTTATAAAAACAATTTAAAGCCATCAAGTTGAGCGAATTACCCATGTACGTAAATTCATCAAATATCCCATCTACATGATTTAAAAGATCTATTCTACGGGTATGATTATTCACAAAAATTACTTTACCGGCAGTATGCATAATAGGACCAATTGTATCCAACAGCTGTTTCCATGAATTAATTAACGATCGTGCCGGCTTACCATCATACCAGGTAGTCCCATCATTTGCTCTTTCGTTATACATTCGTAACCAATCCAACCTATCAATACAAATCCCATAAGAATCCGGTAAATATTGTATGTGTTTTTGAATTTGGTTGACTAAGAAAGCAGCATAAGCCGAATCACCACAGTCTGTTACTACAGCTCCACCCCAAGTCCACATAGGTACTGCTGTTAAGGAATTTTTGAGTTTGGGATCAGTTATATTCTTTTCGAGCATGGATAGAGTTGCATGGGGCAATTTAGTGTACAAATAGTCATTGCTATTTTTCCATAAATCGCTTTCATTAGTGTATTGACGTGCAGGTTGTGGATATGCTATTCCTGTACCAAATTCTGTTACATTAAAATAACTCAACGAGTAAAATCCGTTATCTTTGTATTTCTTGGCAGTGTTATTCATATTGGGAATAGTTTGAGTTTTTCCGCTATAAGAAGTCCATGACTCATTCACATTTACCGGAGGAATAAACATTCCCATATAGGGGAAATCGAAACTGGCTTGCCAATTTACAGAGTAAGCCATTTTTTTATATTTATCTATGTCGCCAAGTTCTGTGCTTGCCGAATAAGAACCTGTTCCACCCATTTGTTGTGCCAACGGATTTTTTGGTAGAAAAT
>JAYVOC010000268.1:0-2255 GCA_043758125.1 Bacteroidota bacterium
CCATATCTTGTTTGACCTGTTAACTTATACCATAAACTTAGATTAAGATAAATACCTAAACATAGATTAGCAATTAGTAAAATTGGAACAACATGTAATCCACTGTAATATTTTTGTCCGATAAATAATTTTACGATATCAATGTATAACATCACCCCTAAAAAAATAATGCTACAAATTAATACAAAGTAATTCATCACATTTGAATAAAGTTGCTTTGCATTTTCCTTATGTTGTTGTGCAAAGAAAAATGGTTCTGCAGCATATCGAAATGTTTGAACAAAGAGCGTCATCAGAATACTGAGTTTATAGCAAGCGCTGTAAATTCCTAATTGTTGCATTGCAGTAACTTTATCCGTTACTAAATATTTTAAGATGGCGCGATCAAGTGTTTCGTTAATCATTCCAGCAAATCCAGCAATAAGAATTGGGAAAGCATAAATGATCATTGCTTTTAAAAGCTCTTTATCGAGAGGGAATTTTATTTTTTTAAAATCGGGTAAGAGTAGTAATAATGTAATGCTACTTGAAATTAAATTTGCAAGAAATACATATCCAACACCAATAGTTGGATTATAACAAAACATCATCCAAGAGTCGGGATGATGTTTTGCAATTTCCGGTAATACAGAGAGGAAGAAAACGTTGAAGCCAATATTTAAAATAATGTTTAACATTTTCAATCCAGCAAATAATTTCGCTTTTCCTAATTGTCGTAGTCGTGCAAATGGTAATGCCGTTAATCCATCGAATGCTAAAATTAAAGCAAACCAAACGATATATTCTGGATGATTGGGATATCCTAATCCATTTGCAATTGCATGTGAAAAAAGAATAAGAATTCCTGATATAATAGAACTCGAAACCAATAATAAACTTAATCCATTTCCAAAAACTTTTTCACGATTCCCTGTTTTAGTTGAGAAATGGAAAAATGCTGTTTCCATCCCGAATGTATACAGAATCATTAGGAACGTTACATAAGCGTAATATTCGGAAACTACACCATACTCCGCTGGCAAGAAAATTCTTGTATAAAAAGGAACTAATAAATAATTTAATAAGCGGCCAACGATGCTGCTTAATCCGTAAACGGCAGTTTGACCTGCTAATTTTTTTATCTGACTCAAGGGTTGCTTTGCGAAACTTCTGCGAAACTACAAAACGCTATGAATCGAAGCTAATTGTTTATGAAAAGAAATGGAGGAATTCTAAATAGAATGGATTAGCTTTTTATCCAATTATTTTTATGTGCCATAGAAATTATTTGCGCTTTAGAATTTACATGAAGCTTAGTATAAATATTCGCTATATGTTTTCGCACCGTTAAAGTGCTTATTTCGGTGATTTCGGCAATCCGTTTAGCATCGTAACCGTTCACAAGATGTAATAGTACTTCTCGTTCTCGTTCTGATAATAAAGTATCAATAATTGAAGGATTAATCTGTACATCTTCATGTTTTCCTTGACCCAGTAATTTCAATGTTTTTCTTGCAATGGCAGGACTCATTGGTGCGCCACCATATTCTAAAATTTCGGTAATGGCTTCGCGTATGGTATGATGACTTTCATGCTTTAGCAGATAACCGCAAGCGCCCGCTTGAATCGCTTCAAAAATGGTATCATCATCTTCAAAAACAGTAAGGACAACAAAAAAGATTGACGGATAAATTGATTTTGCTAATTTAATTGTATCGATGCCATTCAATCCAGGCATTTCAATATCCATAAAAACTACGAGTGGTAATTGATGAAGTGGTAGACCTTTTAGTTTCTCTAAAAACTCATGACCACTAAATGCACTTACTGATAATTGTAAATCCGGGAAGGGAATCACTTTTTGTAAAAAGCTCCTGTGGTTAATAGGATTATCATCAACAAGCGCTATTTTCATATTCGAATTACTTATAAAGGGTAAAAGTGATCAGTTTAATTTTTAGAAAAAATACCTACTTTGTAGTATCGCCTGAAATAAGAACAAGCGTTCCATGTGGAGCAATGGAGAGCCATTCAACATTCCAACCAGAGGCATAAGCGCGATCCATAACATTTTTCATTCCATTACCTTTTTGCGTTTTGTCGAAGGTGAAACCAATACCATTGTCTTCAATTGTAATTTGCCAGATTTTATCACTTGTAAAAGCAATAGTAATATCACTACAGCTACTATGTTTTAATGCATTGTTGATACACTCTTTGAGTATGAGAAAAATATTTAAAATTTTCGCTGGAACAAATTCTACATCTTCCGAGAT
>JAYVOC010000269.1:0-41759 GCA_043758125.1 Bacteroidota bacterium
TAAAAGCAATCGTAATAATATTACAAAATACAATTTTGACGCTGGTAAATTTTTATGCATCATCATTAAATTATTTCTAAAATTATAATATGTTTTTCGAGGATTGCTTTTTGGTAATGTACCACCGCCAACATGGTAAACGATACTCTGTGGAACTACACAAATACGTTGTTCATCTTGTTGGAGTCGCCAGCATAAATCTATTTCTTCCATGTGAGCAAAAAAAGATTCATCTAATCCGCCAATAGTGTGAAATGATTTTGATCGAATAAACATACAAGCGCCAGTTGCCCAAAAAACATCACGAATATCATTGTATTGTTCATTATCTTTTTCAAGTGTATTATAAATTCTTCCTCTACAAAATGGGTATCCTAAGAAATCGATAAAACCACCAGCACCTCCGGCATGCTCAAGTAGATGACGATCTTTATAGGAGCGCACACGCGGTTGACAAGCAGCAACATTAGGATTTGATTCTAGGAAATTTAAAATTGGAGTGATCCATCCTTCGGTAACTTCTACATCCGAATTTAATAGAACATAATATTCTGCATCAACAAGTTTTAAAGCACGGTTATAACCTCCTGTAAAGCCGTAATTACTATCAAGTTTTATAACTTCAATATCATTCGAAAATTGTTCTAGAAACTTTAATGAATCGTCTGTTGATGCATTATCTGCAATTATAATTCTTGCTTCTGATTTACTATGTTGAATTATTCCTGGCAAAAATTCTTTCAAAAAATGCTGACCGTTCCAATTGAGGATGACGATAGCTAATTTCTTTTTGTCGGGCATAAATTGGTAATACTAAGGGCTGCCAAAAGGCAGCCCTGCAAAACTAATTTCTTTTCTTTAATGTTTAATGTGGAGAGGTAAAAAGTTGATCAGAATGAGTTCCATAGTAATCATTTGTTGGCTTATTTTGATCAATAGCATTTAAGGTATTAAAACGTTTCTTTAACAATAATTGCCATTGACTATCGTATATCTCACCCTTTGCATCACTGTGAATTAATCTAAAATCATTATCTGCAGTATCCATATTTCCAAAAACGAATTTACGATCTGTTTCTTTTTTCGCCTTGTAATATTGCCAAATTTCATAAGGAAAGGAGTTTGGTTCATTAAATTGTTGCGCAATATGGTTTGGCGGGCCATATTGTAAATAAACCCTACCTCGATCAGTCATGTATCCTTTTTTATTTACAGCATGATAAAATTGATCTGCTATATCAACTTGAATTTTATAATCAATCCAAGCTTTAGAAGGATTTTGAGCATCTCTTTTTATCCAAAAATCATAGAAAAATTGTTGCATTATTGTGAGATCTGCCAATTCTAATTGATTCATTGCAAAAGTATTTTCATTGGGAGATGATATAGGCCAAAGGCAACGAATATATTCTGCGAGAGTATCTTTATTAGTTATCTGAGAGGCGAAAGTATTGGCTATGTTTCTACTTGTAAAATCTCCATTTGCAGACGCAATTTCTTCAACAGGAGCGCTACGTTGAAAGAATGTTTGTTTAACTGCTAATAACTCATTGTTTCGATTTCTTACCTCTACAACCACATTGTAATTTCCTGATGGCAACGTACTAATATCTAATTGCGTGAGAAGAATAGAAACTGGTTCTGAATTTTTGCGTGAAGAAATACTTTGGCTTTCAATAATTTTTTTTGTCTCGAAAGTTTCAATATGATAATTGAGTAGGTAAGGGTCTTTTCCAAGAATGGAACTGGTATTATAAATCTCAGCATATAACTTTAAATCATTATTATTTTTATCATAAAAGTTAGCCACTAATGGATCAAGTTCGTAGCCATTTTTTACAACAGGACTTTCTGATGCGCTAGCCTTAAAATCATTTAGAAGTTCAATATCAGAAATAGCAATCACATTCGTTAGATAGGAAAGTGTGATATCTTGTTTGAGTTCATAAGGTTTTGCACCAGGATTGTTTTTATCTTTAATAGTTAGCACCATCGTATAAGCTCCATCAGGCAAACTAACTCTTTTTAAGTCGGTAAAATTAAATAGTGATTTAAGTGTATCAGGAATTTCTGGGCTTAACAAATTATATTTATCAAAATACTTTACCGTTTCTAATTGCTTATAGATAATTGATACTTCTATAGAAGCTTGAAACTGGTCAGTACTAGTTTTTGCATAATTTGCTGATGCGCCAGTAACATTGAGATACGTTTCAACATAAGGACCATTTCCTGGAGCAAAAAAGGTGGAAAAAGCAAAATGAGCTTGCAAACTTTTCGCATTACTGAATAATGGAAGCATTAAACAGCATGAGAGGCAGATCAATAGGTTCTTTTTCATGGTAATGAATTTAGAGAGCTAAGTTACGGTTATTGTATTGATTGACCACTTTACGGAAGTACTTTATATTCAGTAATTATCAACCATTCGTTTTGAGGACGGTGATTTTTAGCAGAAAAATAGATATTCAGTCCACTTTTTAACTCATAAAATTACAATGAGTGATGCTGAATAACAATTAAAATGAGATCATTATTAGTTAGTTAATTCTTTAGGAATTGAGAATCAGTAAGAAGTGAGGGAAAGGGCTAATCGAGTTAAAATTATGCAAGGAATTTTGATTTATGCGCATCATGGAATTGAAAAATGCTTTACTTTCGCGCCCGGAGAGTTGGCAGAGCGGTCGATTGCGGCAGTCTTGAAAACTGTTGAGGTGTTAAAGCCTCCTGGGGTTCGAATCCCTAACTCTCCGCCAAGGAAAGAACAATGCCCCGAAAGGGGCATTTGTTGTTTTATGACTGAACCGAGCTTGATCGCGTGAAAGTCGTAAAGAAACAAACGTTAAGCAAGAATTGCGGCATTGCTTTTTATTTGAAGCTTCCCCAAACGGGATCATTCCTAACGCTCCGCAACAAGGCATCAATCAACAAATCAAATTGCTTTTTCGATGAACACTTTTATAATTTATTTTGCATGTATTATATTACCTACATTTTAAAAAGTTTGAAAGACAATGGATATTATTATGGATATACTTCAGATTTGGAGCAAAGGTTTTTGCGACATAATGAAGGATTAGTAAAAAGTACAAAATCACGTAGGCCATTAATAATTCATTATTTTGAACAATTTGAAAGTAAAACGCAAGCAATTAAGCGGGAGAATTATTTTAAATCAATTGATGGCTATAATTGGTTAAAAGAAAGTGGAATAACATGAGACTATTCGATTGCGGTCCCATCGGGAAAAACTGTTGAGGTGTTAAAGCCTCCTGAGGTTCGAATCCCTATTGGAATGAAACTACGTGGACATCCTGGCTCTGAAATGCAACGTAAAGCATCAGGAATATTATCTGTAGAAAAGGATGACGACACCAACACGAGTGTTGTGAAAGCTTTAAAAGTGCGTGATGGTAATGCATTGGATGTTCCGTTAATTCAATTTCAATTGGACAAAGAGAAGAACCACCATGTTTACATTGGAGAGAAGAGTAAAGTAGATAGTGATTTGAGTAAAGTGAAAGATCTAACCAATGTAGCTATTGAGATTTTTAACGGCAAACCATCGTACTCTTATTAGGACTTGGTTACAGCTTTGTCGGAAGCACTATTTGTGAAAGACCGTATGGCAAGAAACTATTTGAAATTCATGAAGGATCATAACATTATAGCTCGAACTGGTAGTGCATCTAATATGTACACTCTCGGAATAGTTCCTTTTTAGCTGATTTTTCGCTATTATTGCTACGGAAATACCATAAATTCACTTTATTACAGTTGGAAATTTCACCTTTTTACGTGAAATTTCTGTTTGTTACTTATTTTTAAATAGGATTTTATTGAAAATCGACACTTTTAAAATATATGGCTAAGAAAGAAATAAAAGAAAAAGCAATTGAAGTTACTCTTTGGGACGCAGCAAATAAATTGAGAGGTAGCGTTGAGCCAGCTGAGTACAAACACGTTGTTTTAGGACTGATTTTCTTAAAGTTTGCCAGCGACAAGTTTGAAGAACAACGAGCAAAACTCATTGCAGATGGCAAAGAGAAATATATTGAAATGGCTGAGTTCTATAACATGAACAATGTGTTCTTTTTGGAAGAAACAAGCCGTTGGAGTTACCTGATAAAAAGAGCCAAACAAAATGATATTGCATTGCTTATTGACACTGCTTTGCACACCATAGAGAAAAACAACAAAGCCCTGAAAGGTGCATTGCCCGATAATTACTTTTCTCGTTTGGGTTTGGATGTTACCAAACTGGCTTCGTTGCTAGATACCATTAATGATATTGACACCACCAAAGACCCGAAGCAAGATGTAGTAGGCAAAGTGTATGAATATTTCCTCTCCAAATTTGCATTGGCAGAGGGAAAAGGCAAAGGAGAATTTTACACACCTAAAAGTATTGTAAACCTAATTGCCGAAATGATTGAACCTTACAAAGGAATTATTTATGACCCTGCTTGTGGTTCGGGTGGTATGTTTGTGCAATCCATAAAGTTTATTGAAGCACACCACGGCAACAAAAAAGAAATTTCTATTTACGGACAAGAATACACCAACACTACTTATAAACTGGCAAAGATGAACCTTGCCATTAGAGGAATAAGCGGAAACCTTGGCGAAAAAGCGGCCGATACTTTTGGCGATGACCAACACAAAGATCTGAAAGCCGATTACATAATGGCAAACCCACCTTTTAACCAAAAAGATTGGCGTGCCGAAACTGAATTGAAAGATGACCCACGATGGAGAGGCTATGATGTGCCACCAAAAAGCAACGCCAACTATGGTTGGATTTTGAATATGGTTGCCAAACTTTCTGAAAATGGAATTGCAGGTTTTATATTGGCAAATGGTGCATTGAGTGGCGGTGGTGAAGAATATAAAATACGCAGAAAGCTGATTGAAAATAATTTGGTGGAAGCTATTTTGATTTTTCCAAGTTCAATGTTTTATACTACCGATATAAGTGTTTCGCTTTGGATAATCAATAAAAACAAAATAGCAAACAGCAGAAATGTTGGAGATGAAAAACGCAATTTCAGAAATCGGGAAAAAGAAATCTTATTTTTTGATTTAAGACAGTCAGGCATTCCATTCGAAAAGAAATTTGTTCAATTCTCAGATGAGAAAATCAAAGAGATTGCAGCCACATTGCACAAATGGCAATTGGAGAATAATACGTATGAAAACATACCTGAATTTTGTTATTCCGCTTCATATGATGAAATAGAAAAGAAAGATTTTTCGTTGGTGCCGAGCAAATACATTGAGTTTGTAAACCGTGATGAAAACATTGACTTTGACGAAAAAATGCAAACGCTAAAAGGCGAGTTTTCAGAATTGCTAAAATCTGAATCTGATTCCAAAAATGATTTACTAACTGTATTTAAAGAATTGGGTTATGGAATCAAATTATAAACAGCTTGGAGGATATATTGAACCAGTTAATCAGTTAAATGATGGAATGGAAATAGAAGAACTTTTAGGGATTAGTAACCAAAAGTTTTTTCAAAAATCTCATACAAATACAATTGATATTGATTTGCAGTTATACAGAATTGTAAGAACTAATCAATTTGCTTACAACAGAGCTACAACAAGAAACGGAGATAAAATATCCATTGCATTAAGACAGGGGAATGATTGTATAGTTTCACCTTCTTACAGAATATTTAGGAGCAAAAATGAAAATGTTTTAAACTCTGAATATTTAATGATGTGGTTTCGCAGAACAGAGTTTGACCGTTATGCAAGATTTAAAAGTCACGGAAGTGCTCACGAATTTTTTGAGTATGACCAAATGTGTCAAGTAGAATTACCCATTCCCCACCCCGACAAACAACGCGAAATAGTAAAAGAATACAACACCATACAAAACCGCATAAAACTAAACGAGCAACTAATCCAAAAACTCGAAGAAACCGCACAGGCGATTTATAGGGAGTGGTTTGTGGAGGGAATTGATTTGGAGAATTTGCCTGAGGGGTGGAGAGTTGGGAAAATCAGAGATGTTACTGAATATATCAATCGTGGAATTACACCAAGTTATACAGAGAATGAAGGAGTTGTAATACTTAATCAGAAATGTGTTAGAAATAATTCTATTGATTTAGAATTTGCTAGAAAACATAATGAAAAACAAAAAAAAATAGCGACAGAAAAATTTATTAAGCAGTATGATATACTAGTAAATTCAACTGGTGACGGCACCTTGGGTAGAGTTGGACTTGTAAAAGAAATTAGCTTCCCGATGACAGTTGATTCACATATTACAATAGTACGAACGAATGTTCAAAATAATCCCTTATTTATTTGGGGGAATATTATTGACAGAAGTGAAGAAATAGCAAATCTTGCTGAAGGTTCAACAGGACAAACTGAATTAAGTAAAAGCATGTTTTCAGAGCTGCCAATTCTTATTCCAGAAATTGGGTCTCAAAACAATTTTGCAAAAGTCACAGTAAATACAATCAGATATTCTAATCTATTAGATAAGGAAAACCAAAAGCTAACTGAACTGAAAGACCTGTTGCTTTCGAAATTAGCAACAATAGAAAATTAAGAGATATGAGCCTAACAATTCAGAATACAACTATGGAAGAAATTATTTCAAACTACAAACCCAATCGGTTGTATTGGCACGAGTTTGAGGCTGGGAGATTCTTTCAAGTAGTTCACGAAGATGAAAAAGGCGCCACTTTGAAATTTGCTCCTCGAACAATGTTAAAGGTAGTTTACATTAAAGACCAAGATGACATTGAAGGTTTTGAGATAATCAAAGTAGTTCACAATAAAGAAACCGAAAGAATCAAATTGAGCAAATTCAACTTTGCTCAATTAAAAGCATTTCTTTCTTTCATAAGCGAAATTGATTTAAAAGGTATAACAGAAAAACGGCTTAAAATTTTAGATGACCAAGAATTAGATTCAGATACAATCCGTTCTGTTAAGACGCTGCTATCAAAAAATGGAGGAGCTGAATTAGTAGAAACATTGATAAATGAAGGCATCATTTCATCAAAGGATATTGTAAACACTGCATTTAGAAAACGTGGACTTCAAATATTTAATGACTTAATAAGCAACCCAAATTATTGGAAGATTTATGCTTCTGATAATTCAATTTCTGCACATAGTGAAGAAAAGGTGTGGCAATTTTTCTTTGAAAAAAATCAATGGATTTTTGGTTACGGATTAAATTATCGCTATCAAGAAATATTACAACGAGAAGTTCATCTTTCCAATTCAGAATTAGATGGTTCGAACACTGTAATCGGTGATTATCTTTTAGGCGATAATTTCTTTACAACATTTATTGAGTTAAAGAAACCTTCCACTCCTTTATTTGGCTCAAAAAGTAATCGTTCAAATTCTTGGAAACTTTCAAATGAATTAATTGAGTCGTTTTCTCAAATACTTGAACATAAAGCATCAGGTCTAATTAGATTAGATAGCCAACAATTTATTATTGGTGAGCCTATCAAACAAAAGGCATTTGATTCAAAAGTGATTTTGATAATTGGTAATTGGAGTGATCTGGAAGGATCCGAAAACACATTGGAAAAAGAAATTAAAAAGAAGACTTTTGAATTATTCAGACGTGATAGTAGAAATGTAGAAATTTTAACTTATGATGAATTGTATGAAAGAGCAAGTTTTGTTGTAATTGGTGAAAAAGCAACAAAGAAAACTAATACTACCATTGATGATGACTTTCACTTTTAAATATTAATAATAAAATTCACCGACGAAAAATTAGAAAAGGTAAGATGACCGAAACAAACCGCATAGAATACAAACAGGAACTATCCGAAGGTTTAGAAAAGGAAGTGATTGCTTTTTTAAACTACCACGAGGGCGGAGTGCTTTATATTGGCATTGATAAAAATGGCAAAGCAATTGGTGTTGCAGATGCTGACAGCGATATGCTTAAAATTAAAGACCGCTTGAAAACAAACATTGCTCCTAGTTGTATGGGTTTGTTTGATGTGATTAGCGAAATCAAAAGTGGAAAAGATATTATAAAAGTTACGGTTGCCAGTGGTTCGGAGAAGCCCTATCATCTGAAAAAGCAGGGTATGTCAGAACGTGGTTGCTATATTAGAATTGGTACTGCTGCCGAACCTATGCCACAAAAAATGATTGATGAATTGTTTGCAAAACGTACTCGCAATTCAATTAGTAAAATCAAATCTAATAAGCAAGATTTAAAATTTGAGCAACTAAAAATATACTACGATGAAACAGGGATTAAATTAAATACAAAGTTCGCTGCTAATTTGGAGTTGCTCACCGAAAAAGGGGACTATAATTACGCAGCTTATTTAATGGCTGATAAAAACAGTACTTCTATTAAATTAGCTAAGTATAAGGGAACTACTCGTGTTAATTTAGTTGAGAGTAATGAATACGGGAATTGTTCTATTGTTAAAGCTACTAAACAAGTACTTGATAAAATAGATTTAGAAAATAAAACCATTACTAAAATTACATCTAAAGAAAGAGGTAATAAACGAATGTGGGATTCTATTGCTTTGCGTGAAGCAGTTATTAATGCTTTTGTACATAATGATTATACTGCCGAAGTTCCACCAAAATTTGAAATATTTGACGATAGAATAGAAATTACTTCTGCTGGAGGTTTACCTGAAGGTTTAAGTAAAGATGAGTTTTTTGAAGGCTATTCAGTGCCTCGCAATAAGGAGATCATGCGCATTTATAAAGATTTGAATTTAGTAGAGCAACTTGGGTCTGGCGTGCCCCGCATTTTAGTGAGCTACGCTAAAGATTGCTTTAAGTTTTCGGCTAATTTTTTAAGAATGACCTTTCCAAGTGCTGCGCCAGTGGGTGACAAAGTTGCTACTGATACAGGTAACGGCAATAAAACTGGAAGTGGTGAAATAGGTGGTCAAGTAGGTGGTCAAGTAGGTGGTCAAGTTGATGCTTTAACTGAAAGACAAAAAGAAGTTCTTAAAATAATAGTTGTCAATCCTAGAATATCGAGAAAGCAACTGTCTGAAAAACTTGGTATTAATGAATCTGCCATACAAAAGCATATTGATGCATTAAAGAAGAAAGGCATAATAGAAAGGGAAAGTGAAACAACAGGGAATTGGACAATAAAAGTTTAAAATGAAATTCACCGACGAAAAATTAGAAAAGGCGTTTACCGATTTGTTGAGGCAAAAAGGAAATTAAATGAGCAATTAAAAATGAATACAGGCGAAATACTTATTTACCAGAGCGCAGATGGCAACATCAAAATAGATGTTCGACTAGAAGAAGAAACTGTATGGCTTACACAGGCACAGCTAGCGGAATTATTTGGCAAGGGTAGAACAACAATAACAGAACACATTCAAAATGTATTTAACGAAGGCGAGTTGGATGAAAAAGTGGTATGTCGGAATTTACGACACACCACTCAACATGGTGCTATAGAAGGAAAAACGCAAGATAAAGAAGTAAAATATTACAACCTTGATGTAATTATTTCGGTTGGCTACAGAGTGAAATCACTGCAAGGAACACAGTTCCGTATTTGGGCAACTCAAAGGCTCAAGGATTATATTATCAAAGGTTTTGCTTTAAACGATGACCGTTTTAGGAGTGGCAACTCTATGAATTACTTCAACGAGTTGCAAGAACGCATACGTGAAATACGGATTTCGGAAAGGTTTTTCTATCAGAAAATAAAGGACATATATACCACGAGTATTGATTATGATGCAAAGGATGAAGAGACTCTTGAGTTTTTTAAAGTAGTGCAAAATAAATTGCTATGGGCAATAAGCGAGCAAACCGCTGCCGAGTTGGTGTATCGCAGAGCAGATGCAACATTGCCGTTGTTGGGTATGCAATCCTTAGACAAAAAAGTAGCAACAGCAATTAAGAAAACGGATGTAAGCATTGCAAAAAATTATCTGAATGAAGACGAAATAAAATTGCTCGGTTTATTGGTTGAACAATATTTAGCTTTTGCCGAAACGATGGCACAACAACAAACCCCCATGTATATGAAAGATTGGACTAGTAGATTAGACAGCATACTTCAATTGAACGGGAGAGATTTGCTTAATCATGCTGGAAAAATTAGTCACGAAATGGCTTTGCAAAAATCGGCTGATGAGTTCGAAAAATATAAATTGGAGCAGAATAAAACAGAGAAAGAACAAAACCTAAAAGAGTTGCAAAGTGACATAGAAAAAATAAAAAAGCTGGAGAAGTAACTAATCAAATTCACAAAAGAAAAAATTGAGAACAGCTTTTACTAAAATACTAAAAATGAATCTTGAAAAAATAAATGATAAGATTCTGGAAGTGAATCAAAAAAATTCAGTTTGTATGTACCTTATTGGGCTTAGCCTTTATTTAACGAGAAAATTCCTGTAGTAATGAAGGTGCTGAAATTCAATAAGATCTTATTTAACTCGAATTCGGAATGGTATCGAATCTTATTTTCTTGTACTTGGCTATTTGCTCGTAATCTACTGATTTGCAATAATTTGTTATTTAACTCGAATCCGGCATTCCCTGTTACGGGTTCCAGAACTTTCCGTAAATGAAATTCACAGAAGAAAAATTAGAAAAGGCATTTACAGAGTTGTTGGGGCACGAAGGATTTCCCCACCACTTAGGCATTACCATTGTCCGAAAGCCCGATGAAGTGTTGATAGAGGAAGATTTGCAAACTTTTCTTTTAACTCAATATGAAAGTAATGGGATTACAGTAAATGAAATCAAATCAATTATTCTTCAACTCAAATCGCTTTCATCTTCTGACCTTTACGAAAGCAACAAAACATTTTTAAAAATGCTTTCAGATGGTTTTATTCTTAAACGAGAAGATCGCAACCAAAAAGACATTTACATTCAGCTGATAGATTACAGTGGATTAAATAAACACAGGCAGCCAGAAGCAGAACAACTCATTTCTATTGCAGCAGATTCTGAAGTAGAATATACAAAAGACAACAACATTTACAAGTTTGTAAATCAATTAGAAATTATTGGTTCAGAAAAACGAATACCTGATGGTATAGTTTATATCAATGGTTTGCCTTTGGTAGTGTTTGAATTTAAAAGTGCCATTAGGGAGGAAGCAACTATTTACGATGCTTTCAAACAACTAACGGTTCGTTATAAAAGAGACATTCCCGAACTGTTTAAATACAATACTTTTTGTGTTATCAGTGATGGTGTAAACAACAAGTCAGGTTCATTCTTTGCTCCTTACGAATTTTTCTATGGTTGGCGAAGAGTTGCAGGGTTGGCAAAAGACGTCGACGGTATTGATAGTATGTTCACGCTCATACAGGGAATGTTTAATAAAAACCGTTTGCGTGATATTATTCGCAACTTCATTTACATTCCTGATAGCTCAAAAGAAAAACGAAAAAATAGTTTGTCGATATCCGCAATACTATGCAGCAAGAGCTTTGTATGACAACATTAAGAAAGCCCAAAAGCCCGAAGGAAACGGAAAAGGTGGAACTTATTTTGGTGCTACTGGTTGCGGAAAAAGTTTCACTATGCTTTACCTCACACGATTGTTGATGAAAAGCGAATACTTTGAAAGTCCAACCATTGTTTTGATTACTGATAGAACCGATTTAGACGACCAACTTTCGGGGCAATTTACCAATGCCAAAAATTTTATTGGCGACAATATGGTGGTAAGTGTAGAAAGCAGAGCAAACCTAAGAGAACTATTACAAGGCAGAGAAAGCGGTGGTGTTTTTCTAACCACCATTCACAAGTTTACAGAAGACACACAACTCCTTACAAATAGATCCAATGTAATTTGTATTTCGGACCAAGCACACAGAAGCCAAGTAAACCTTGACCAGAAAGTAAAAGTTACCGAGAAAGGCGTTACCAAAACATTTGGCTTCGCCAAATACTTACACGATTCATTACCTAATGCAACATTTGTAGGTTTCACAGGAACGCCAATAGATGCAACGCTAGATGTATTTGGAAAAGTAGTTGATGCTTACACCATGACTGAATCGGTGAAAGATGAAATCACGGTGAGAATTGTGTATGAAGGCAGAGCAGCAAAAGTGTTATTGAATAATTCCAAACTCAAAGAGATTGAAGATTATTACGCTAAGTGTGCTGAGATTGGAAGCAATGAAAATCAAATTGAGCAGAGCAAAAAAGAAATGGCACAGATGTATGCGATCATTGGCGACCCTGACCGTTTGAAAGCAGTAGCAGAAGATTTTGTAAATCATTATGAGAAGAGAGTTTCGGAAGGTTCAACCGTAAAAGGCAAAGCAATGTTTGTGTGTAGCACACGAGAAATTGCTTATGAATTGTATAAAAATATCATTGCCTTCTTAGGTTCTCGAAGCTCCAGCTTCGAGAATATCGAGAGTACCAACTATGCTCAATATTTCACCAAAAGTTTCGGCTACCCTGAAGAATGGCACAAAGGAAACCTTCCACATAGAAATAAAAAAGGTAGAATTCAATCCATCACTTTTCGATTGGCTGATAGTTTACCCCAAAGTGTTTTAAACGAAATTGAAACTGAACTAAAGGAACTTTCAGACGAAAAGAAAGATTTAGAAAAAAGAAAGAAGTATGAATATTGGTTAGATAAAGGATTAGGTTCTTGTGCATTAGCCAATAGAGAAATGGCACAAGTCGTTCAAGAGGCTTTGCAACATCACGATGGTGATAAATATGATTTATTAGCTTGGTCAATAATGCCAAATCACGTTCATGTTTTAATTAAAACAACTGATGATTTACCACGGATTATTCAATCTTGGAAATCATTCACAGGCAAATGGGCATTAGCTAATAACAAAAAATTCAACTTAGGAATTGATAATGACATCGAAAAATTTTGGATGCCTGAATATTGGGACAGATTTATTAGAGATGGAGACCATTTTAATAATACTGTTAGATATATTTTGAATAATCCTATTAAAGCAAATTTACCTGAAGATAATATCGCTTATCTTTTTAGGGGTTGCCATTTAAACGATAAGATGAAGCAGGAGCTTCATCCCACCCAGATTAAAATGATTATGACACGAGGTAAAGATGATGAAGAAATTCTTTACAAAATGTTAGGCACTCCTGAACACCGCAAAGAACTTGACCGCCAATTCAAGAATGAGAAATCTAATTTCAAAATTGCCATTGTAGTTGATATGTGGCTAACAGGTTTTGATGTGCCATTCTTGGATAGTATTTACATTGATAAACCTATTCAACGTCATAACTTAATTTAAACCATTTCAAGAGTTAACCGCAAGTTTGAAGGCAAGAACAAAGGTTTAGTAGTTGATTATATCGGTATCAAAACACAAATGAATTTAGCGTTGAAGCAATACAGTGAAGGCGACAAAGATAATTTTGAAGACATTGCAGAATCCATCATCATTGTTAGAAATCATTTGGACTTGTTGGCTAAACTGTTTCACACATTTGATAGTTCAAAATATTTTAAAGGCACAACGCTTCAACAATTAAACACGTTGAATTTAGCTGCTGAATTCGCACAAAAATCAAAAGAATTTGAAACCCGATTTATGGGCTTTGTAAAGCGACTAAAAGCCGCTTATGATATTTGTGTTGGAAGTGAACAATTAACGCAGTTAGAAAGAGATTATACTCATTTTTATTTGGCGGTTCGTTCCATTGTTTTCAAACTTACCAAAGGTAATGCACCCGACACAGCACAGATGAATGCAAAGGTTAGGGAAATGATAAAAGAAGCATTGCAAAGTGACGGAGTTGAAGAAATATTTAAACTCGGTGATGATGCAGAAACCGAACAAGACATTTTTGATGAAGACTATTTGGCTAAGATTGAAAAAATTAAATTGCCTAATACAAAAATCAAATTGCTACAACAACTATTAGCAAAAGTGATTGCAGAGATTAAAAAAGTAAACCGAGTAAAAGGAATTGATTTTTCTAAAAAAATGCAAACACTTGTTGATAGATACAACAACCGTGATGCAAACGACATTTTGAGAAGTGAAGTATATGAGGAAATGGCAAACGCTTTGACAGATTTGATTTGGGAAGTTCACAAAGAATTTTCGGCAGGTGACGAATTGGGAATTGATTTTCAAGAAAAAGCATTTTACGACATCCTAAAAGAACTTTGTGTAAAATATGACTTCAAATATCCAGACGATAAAATGATTGAACTTGCAAAAGCGGTTAAAGACCTTGTTGACGGTCAAGCCAAATTTCCAGACTGGAACAAACGAGACGACATCAAATCAGCATTAAAAGTTGGACTCATTCTTTTACTTGACGAGTTTGGTTATCCACCAGTAGAACGTGACGAAGTGTATGTAGAAATTTTTGAGCAGGCAGAGAATTTTAAGAAGTATAACAAAGAGTAAATTATAAAAGAATGGCAAACACAATTAGAGTTAAAAAAGCTGGTGGTGAATGGCTTGCTATTAGAGATGAAGCATCCAGAGGAAGATATTTTCCAACACAAAAAAGCATATCTATATGCTAGAGGTAAAGCTCTTAATAATGGATTATCTTTTACAGTATATTCTCCAAATGGTGAAATTAAGGCTGTTATAAATCCGAAGTTGTAAAATGGCGTGGCAACAAGAATGTATTTAATATTGCACAATATTGATTAAACCTAAACTTTAATAATGAGATTTTGAAGAAAAATTCAGAACGAAATTCATGTCTTCTATCCCATTTGCACCAAGTTTAAGTACGTTTACTATATTAATATAATTGCTAATAATCTTTGGTCACAATGTTTCAAAAAAGCATACGAATGAAATTTGGTCAATTATATTTGGATTTATTTCAAATATAAAGTTTAGACAAGCTGTTTTTCCAAAGAAAGTAATATAATTTGAAGGCGAAAATTTTTAACTATGAAATTTGAATTGATTTCTGATGGACGTATGGCTTCTTTCGAAAGCTGCGAAACTTATGATTTATTCCTAAAGAAAATGTTGCCAACCTTTTGGTTTAACAAGAATGTTCCTAGTGATGTTTTAGATAGCATTAGAGTTATTAGAAAGCTAATTGAGGCAAGCTATTTTGAATATGAATTTTGTGATGTTGCTGCATTAAAGGCTGCCTTAATTTTTGAAATGGCTTTAAAAATTCGCTACCACGATTTGACCAATGAGACATGGAATATTAAAGTAAAAAATCAGCCAAAGCGTGATTTGGCGAATTTAATAAAGTGGACTGACTAAAGAACATAGAAAAAACTTTATACGATGGTACTTATATTTTAAAAATAACAAATAGGTTTTCTGAGCGATAACACTTACCAATCTATTATAAGAAACAAGGGCAAACTTTCGTTCGCCCTCGCTATTGTATAAGGTAAATCTTATTGCTGATAGGTTGCTCCTCAACAGAGCCTATTTCCTCTTCAGATTTACGTCGGGAGTATAATGCTTTTTTTTGTTAAAAACACCAACTATTTTTGAGCTCATTACCCAATTAATAAAGATTTAAAAATGAAAATAATATTCCATACTAAATAAAAGTCCCCATAAAAACTTATTAGAAAGGGGACTTTTATTTAGTTAAATTTAAATTTTAATTCACTACAATTCGTACTTGCTCAACATGATCAAGAATATTGAACTGAAGAATATAAATTCCTGTTGAAAGTCCTTTTACATTCAATTCTATTTGGTTTTCACCAAGAAGTGAAATTTGACTATCCTTTAACAAAATACGACCTGTAACATCAATTAAGCGCAAAGTATAATTAACATTTTTATCAGCATTAAATTTAACTGTTAATTTTTCAGATACCGGATTAGGATAAGCAACTAGATTAAGTTCCGAAGTAAAGTCTCCAATTCTCGGACAATTTACAGCAACAACATTATCAAGAACACGAATATTCGTAGTACCACAACCGTTAGTAGCTTTAACTGTTATTGTTTGAGTGGTAACAGGAATAGAAGCAAGAACCGAGATATTCTTACCACCTTGTCCTGATATTATTGATAATCCACGAGTAACTGTCCAAGTATAAGTCGATGTTCCAGATAGAGAGGAAATACCATAAGATGAGGGTGCTGTTGTACACTTGGTTAATTGGCCGCTGATTAAACCCGGGAAAGCCGGAGCACCAATAACAATTATTGACCTTGATGTTCCAATTCCGCAATTATTTACTGCGGCACAGGTAAAATTTCCACCTGTATATGAACCTGTGAAATCAACAGTTATGGATGACCCTGTATTTAAACCAACAATGGTTGCTCCGGTAGGTACTGTCCATAAATAACTTATGGCACCGGTAACAGGATTAGAAATAGAATATGTTACACCGGTGTTAGAGCAAACTCCTGAGATAGGTCCGTTAATAGCGGTTGGAGCAGGTAACACATTTAAATTTATAAAACGTGTACGAGCCAAGCTTGTACCGCAACCATTAGAGGCAGTTACGCCTACTAATCCGGAAATAAATCCTGCATTAAATTGGACAGAAATAATATTTGTTCCTGCACCACTTATAATTGTTGAATTTGTTGGAACACTCCACATATAAGTGTTTGCACGAGGAACAATAGCAACCGAATAAACAGCGATATCACCAGGACATGCTTTTTCAGTTCCTGATACGGATCCCGGCTGAACAGGAGCTGAAGCATTCGCATAAACTGCAATAGCTCCTGGTAGACCACTACCACAACCATTACTATTATTAGCTGTTACTGTTATTTTACCACCAATTCCATTTGAAATTGCAGAAATATTAAATTTAATAGTAAGTGTAGTTGTTCCTTGTCCTGAAACTATTATGACGTTTGATGGAACTGACCATAAGTAAGAAGTTGCACCAAGAACTGAAGCAATACTGTAACTTGTAGTTAAAGAAGACGAAGGATTACAGAATTGTGTAGTTCCGGAAATTAAACCAACATTTGCCGGAGAATTAATAAATGATATTAATTTTTGATCTGTTGCGGAGTTACAAGGGAAAACACCATTAGTTGTAAGTGTTAAGGTAACTAAACCGTGCAGATAATCTTTAGAAGAAGGAACATAGGTAGCATTTAATGCAGCTGCAGAAGGAGAGAAAGTTCCTGTTCCATTTGTTAACCATGTTGCATTTGTAGCATTTCCACCAAATGATCCGTTTAACAAAACAGTAGAACCGTTACAAACAATTGTATCATTTCCTGCGTTCGCAGTATTTGGATTTAAACAAACACAACCTTCATCAACAGCACCGCTACAATTATTATCAATTAAGTCACCACAAATTTCAAGAGCTCCTGGATGTGTTGAAGCGAGAGTATCGTTACAATCAAAATTGTTAGATACAAATCCTGTTGGAATTCCTGTACAAGATAAAACAGTTGCAATTGGATTGCCGTAAGTATCACCATCAGCATCTGCATAATAGGTAATACTCGGAGTGATAGTTAACGCTAGAATTTGTGTGTAACATCCACTACCATTTGTATACGTACCGGAAGTATCATACTTTGTTCCATTTACTGGCCAAGTATAAGAATCACATGCACTTACTGAAATATTTACAGTTGAAGATGGAGTGACAGTAATATTTCCTGTAGCACTATTTGTACATCCATTATTGTCAGTATAAGTATAACTGTAAGTAGTTGTAGGTCCTGTATATGGATTTGTTTGATTATAGGTTCCACCAGATGGCAATCCATTTAATGATATTGTACTACCGGAACAACCTGCTACATTTCCTGCTGTAACATTTGGCAAGCCATTAACGGTTACAGTAATGTTTGCACAAGTTCCAGGTGTTGCACTACCACCTTCTCCTCTTACATAATATGTTATAGTTATTGTTGGAGAAACTGAAATGCTTGTTCCACTTCCTACTGAAGTTCCTCCACATGAAACGGTGTACCATTGCCAATTTGTTGCGCTGTTGAGGTTACCTGTTTGAATGCTTAACGTTGTTGCGTTGCCGCTGCAAATAGAGTTAACTGTTGCCGAAAGTGTTGGAATATCGGGGTTGGTACTACAAGGGTTAATTACTTGCACTGGCAAGGTTTTTTGTGAATTTGTTCCATCGCCTAATTCTCCATAATTATTCCATCCGCAAGCCCAAATGGTTCCATCATTTTTGAGAAAGAGTGAATGAAGTCCACTTCCTGCTATAGAGGTGATATCTGCTAACCCGCTTACTGGCACAGGTGTGTTTTTTTGCAAAGTCGATCCCACTCCTAATTGCCCATGAGAATTATCTCCACAAGACAAAACAGTCCCAATATTTTCTAGAAAAAGTGAATGGTAACCACCTCCTGAAATAGCTGTAATATTTGTTAAACCAATCACTTGCACCGGCAAAGTTCTATCTGTAGTTGTACCATCACCTAATGCCCCATAAAGATTATATCCGCAAGCCCAAACGGTCCCGTCATTTTTTAGAAAGAGGGAATGCTGGCCACCACCTGCAATGGCTATAATATTGGTTAAACCACTTAACTGAACTGGTGTAGTTCTAAAATTATGTTGTGTTCCATCTCCTATTTGTCCACGATAATTATCTCCGCAAGCCCAAACCGTACCATCATTTTTAAGAAAGAGAGAATGATAGCCACCTCCTGAAATAGCAGTTATACCCGTTAGTCCACTTACTTGCACTGGCACGTTCGTATTTATAGTTGTTCCATCTCCTAATGCTCCATTAGAATTATCTCCGCAAGCCCAAACGGTACCATCATTTTTAAGAAAGAGAGAATGTTCATATCCTCCTGAAATAGCGGTTATCCCTGTTAGTCCACTCACATGTACTGGTGTTGTAATACTATTATTTGTACCATCGCCTAATTGCCCAAAAAAATTATATCCACTAGCCCAAACGGTTCCATTATTTTTTAGAAAGAGGGAATGAAGGCCTCCACCTGCCATTTCGATAATATCTGTTAACCCACTCACCTGCACTGGCGAGTATCTAGGTATATTTGTTCCATCGCCTAATAGTCCTTCTTGATTCAAACCAAAAACCCAGGGAGTAGTTGGACTACTACATAAGAAATAGGAAGAGTAGGAAGTAGATCCTGAAGCAATTAATTTGGAATTTACAATGTCGTACTGGGAAGTTGAGCTAGTGCATCCGTTAGCAGCTGTAACAGTAACGGTATACGTTCCAGTAGTGTTAATAAGTAAAGATGTTGCTGTTGAGCCTGTACTCCATAAATAAGATGAATATGCACCAGCAAATAATGTCCCTGATCCGCTAAAAACGGTTCCGCCTGTTATGGTTGGCGTTGGTATGGCATTAACGGTTACAGTAATACTTGCACATGTTCCTGGGGTTGTAATACCACCTTCTCCTCTTACAAAATACGTTGTAGTTATTGTTGGTGAAACTGAAATGCTTGATCCACTTCCTACTGAAGTGCCTCCACATGAAACGGTGTACCATTGCCAATTTGTTGCGCTGTTGAGGTTACCTGTTTGAATGCTTAACGTGGTTGCGTTACCGCTGCAAATAGGGTTAACTGTTGCCGCAAGTGTTGGAATATCGGGGTCTGTACTACAAGGGTTAATAACCTGCACTGGAATGGTTGTATATGAATTCGTTCCATTACCTAATTCTCCAAAATAATTAGCCCCAGTTGCCCAAGAAGTGCCATCATTTTTTAGAAAGAGTGAATGATCTAACCCTCCTACTATAGCGGTAATATTGGTTAACCCATTTACCTGGACTGACGTTTTTCTATTTGTACCTGTTCCATCGCCTAATTGCCCATCAGAATTACTTCCGCAACCCCAAACTGTCCCATCATTTTTCAGAAAGAGTGAATGATCGGATCCCCCTGCTATCGCGGAAATACCGGTTAGCCCACTTACCTGTATTGGAGTGTTTCTTTGTGTATTTGTTCCATCGCCTAATTGCCCATACCCATTATTTCCGCAAGCCCAAACGGTTCCATCATTTTTTAGAAACAGAGAATGATATTCTCCTCCTGCTATACCTGTGATATCTGTTAACCCACTTACCTGCACTGGTAAAGCTCTATCTGTAGTTGTTCCATCGCCTAATTCCCCAAACACATTATATCCGCAAGCCCAAACCGTTCCATCATTTTTAATAAAGAGGGAATGATTTTGTGCTCCTGCTATCGAAGTAATACCAGTTAACCCACTTACCTGTATTGGCGTGGTTCTATCAGTATTAGTTCCATCACCTAACTGTCCATAACCATTAGATCCGCAAGCCCAAAGGGTGCCATCATTTTTTAGAAAAAGTGAATGATAGAATCCCCCCGCTATTTCGGTAATACCAGTAAGCCCACTCACCTGCACTGGCGTGGTTCTTTGTGTAGTTGTTCCATCACCTAATTGCCCATAACTGTTAGATCCACAAGCCCAAACAGTGCCGTCATTTTTCAGAAAGAGTGTATGTAAATATCCTCCTGATATAGCAATAACACCTGTTAATCCGCTTACCTGTACTGGTGTATTTTTGTTTGTAGTTGTTCCATCGCCTAATTCTCCGTTACCATTCGATCCCCAAGTCCACGGAGAACCAGGGCTACTGCATAATAAATAAGAAGAGCGGGAAGAAG
Organism: Bacteroidota bacterium; assembly: GCA_043758125.1. Classification (GTDB taxonomy): domain Bacteria; phylum Bacteroidota; class Bacteroidia; order AKYH767-A; family OLB10; genus JANXSD01. Next base: position 20,559 of record JAYVOC010000269.1, read on the forward strand.
AACCGGAAGCAATAACTTTGGAATTAGTGATTAACTGAGCATTGCTTTGCATAGTAAATAACATCAAAACACAAAGTAGTGTTGTTATAATGCCAACGAAATAGCTTTTGTAACTTGTCAACTTTGTTTGTGCAGGTTTTTTCATTCAATAGGTTTGTAAAACAGATTTATAAATAAGGTAGAAATATTGTCTTAATGAATTTGAATAATTAAATTTGAGCTACTTTAAATAATAAGTTTATTTGTTAAACAATAGTTTAAGTTATTAATTTTTGGGTAGCTTTTAAAAGGTTGAATTAGGATTGTTGATGACTGAATGTCAAATTTACATCAAATGCTTTTAGTATCCTAATGGTCAATAAAATACTCAAATAAAAAGAGTATGGTAAAGCTAGAACCCGCTTATAAATAACTTGTTCTGACCCATTATAAATCGTAAACAGTTTGATAAAGTTCGGTTATTTGAATGATATTTTCTAATTTCGTTGAACCCCCTAAATCGACTTCCATGAGCAGGGCTGGGGTTTCTTCTTCCCTCTCATCTAAGTAATTATTTTTATTAAAATAAATCAAATTGTTGTACTAGATTTTTGAATGTACCTTATTTATTTATTGCCTCAAAATCAACAAGGAATATTTGAAGTTTATGATTTGAATGGAAAGTTGGTTTTCAAAAATGAACTCTCTCCTTGGAGCAGCTTACAATACTCTAACTTATCATTTTTAATTAGTCGAATATCAATGCGTAATTCACTCTGCTAGTAGCGTTGCTATACAAAAACTGATGGATGTGAGAAATTAGCTTTGAACAACCTGAAAATGCAAAAAAATTGAAAATATTATTAACCTACAATATTAGGGTAGGGGATGACATATCTAAATTTTAAAATCAATTTAGTCTTCTAAACTTTCCAACGTATTTATCAATCTTTGTTAATGTCTTGTTCCTTTAGAAAGAATAAAGAATTCGGACTAGAAACTTCTACCTACCCACGCTTTAGTTTCAATATATTCAAGGTAGATTTTGCCCTTTAAAACTTGAAGCAAATAGTTGAAACTGCTATAATAATAAAGGAGCGAAGAGATTTCAGCTGTATTCAATTGCAACATTCAATAATCCATATTATTTTGAACCTATGTTTACGTTAAGTAGTCCATTACACATTCCTGTAAGTTTATGGGAGGGGGTTCCAAATGACAATGAATTTCCGATAAAAGTTACAATAGAACTTTCGGGAGAAAAAACTATTCTTGATTTTGATTTATTGCTTGTTTATGATGCAGCATTCGAATAGTGAATATTTACGTATAGATTTCTATTTGCTTTGTATATAAATTAGGTTATTGTGCTGTGATAAAATTAGGTTATTATGCAATAATTCATCATTTTTATTTCTGAAAAATCAATCTGGTATGTTAAAATTTTCTACTTACTTACCATGATTTGCTAATGTCTTGTTGGTTTTAAAATATTGAAGAATTCAGGCTTGTAACCACTGCCAACTTCTCCATATTTCGGGATTTGTTTTCGCTAAAGTGATTTTAAATTGATACATTATTTCGTCCACTTTTTTGCGAAGCTAATCGAAAAACTTCTTTCAAAATAGATTTTTTAAAACTGATATAAGTATAATATTTTTATTTTACCTTCGCCATATTGTGACTAATGAGGACAAAACAGAATACCCCTATCGTTTTGTGCCATTTCCTAAAATTTAACCCAATCTCTAAATAGTAGTAATTAATTTTTCTTTAATCGTTTTAGCATTTAATTTCACTACCCTAACTCTCCGCAAAATGCATCAATCGAAATCCCACGAAAGTGGGATTTTTTATTTGCAATAAAATGCGGAAAAATGTTAACTAGTATTTGATAGTAAATAAAAGAAAATCGCAAAGCGATTTGAATTGATGTTGAGATAACAAGGGATCATTCCTCTTTTCGGAAAGGCTCTAAATTTACTTCAAAGAAAAAGCAAGGCCCTGAAATGGGGATTTATCCAGTGCGTTTTTTCTAAGTGTTTGCTAAATGATTCCCGATTATAAAAGTTTTGCCACAGAGTTTTAAATGTTGTTTTTATCTTTTGTCAATTTATAATCTTTAATCACCCGCAACAATTCCCCAACACTCCAAGCTTGTGCAATACAACCCCGCGAAGTATGTGGCGCATCGCCATCAAAAATTTCGGATATACTTCCGATGCACGCTTCACTGAAGTGATACTTAAAATTTTCAATGATCTGCTTCGCTTCTTTTTTTCCTTCAGCACCTTTAACTTTTATTATCGCTTCAATGTATGGTCCCAATAACCAGCTCCACACTGTTCCTTGGTGATAAGCTGCATCACGACTTTGTAGGTTGCCAGTGTAATTTCCTTTGTAGTCGGAATGGTCTTGTGATAAACTTCGTAAACCAACAGGAGTATATAATTTTTCAGTAACCACTTTTATGATTGAGTTTGCTTTATCTCCATTTATCAATTGAAATGGTAAACACAAAGCAAATAATTGGTTCGGACGAATACTTTCATCTCTATAATCTTTGTTTACGCAATCATATAAGCATTGCATTTTTTCATTCCAATAAAAATCAACATAGAGATTTTTTATTTTGTTGGCATGAGCTGAAAATATTTTCGCAACATCTTTTTCTTTATTCAGTTTTAACAAATCAGCATAAATTAATAAAACATTGTACCAAAGAGCATTTATCTCAACGGCTTTTCCTATTCTTGGAGTAACAACCCATGATCCGATTTTCGCATCCATCCATGTGAGTTGCTGGCCTTCGATACCTTGTTCAAGCAATCCATCTTCACTTACATGAATGTTGTATCGTGTACCTTTAAAAAACCATTCAATAATATTTTTTAAGACAGGCAGTAATTCTTCCAACACAAATATTTTGTCAGCTGAACTTTCCAGATATTTTTTTATGGCAATAAAATACCAAAGTGTAGCATCCACACTATTGTACTCCGGTTTTTCTCCGTCATCTGGAAAGCGATTTGGCAACATGCCTTGATCAACTGATTTTGCAAAGGCAGAAAGAATTTTTTTCGCATCGTCAAACCTTCCTATTGTTAAACACATTCCGGGCAATGCAATCATTGTATCTCTACCCCAATCACTGAACCAATGATAACCTGCAATAATTGTTTTTAAATTTTCACCACGATTTACGATGAACTGATCGGCAGCAAGGCGAAGTATATTTTCTGTTTCATCTTTACAATCTGTGATGAGATTTTCTCTTCGAATTTTTTCATTATCAAATAAACTAAAAACATTTCTTTCTTTCGGATTTTTCGTGGAGATAATGATTCCAAATTTCTCGCCTTGCTTTAGCTCTTTTGAAAATCGACCAAACGTAAAAAGATCTTCAAGATAATCTTGTCCTCTATTTAATTCAACTACGTATTCAAAATTGTAATACCAATATGCTGCTTCATTAAACGCTGCATCAGGAACAGAAATATAAAGTTCAGGTATATTTTGATAAGGTTTAGTTTTAAGAATAAAATTTTCAAACGTAGCATTACAATTGATTTCATTATTTGAATGCATTAGCGCATGAAAATTACGTGCTGAAATCAACGGAAGCAATTCTAATGTAAAGCTTGCAATTGTATTCATCACTTCATAAAGAACAAGTGTTGTATTTTCGCCTTGAATTGCAGCAATTGTTTTTTTTATTTTTATTCCATTTGGCAATTCATAAATCCATTCTGGAAATAAGTCCTTTGAAAAACTTTGCAGGTGATTAAATCCGTGAGGAGCTATAGCCCCTTTATATTGATTGTATCCCAATTCAAATTTTTCTTCTCCACAAATTATTGTTTCATCTAATTTTGAAAGCAATGCAACTTTTTCAACTGGAGGTTTCATGGAAGCAATTAACAAACCATGATAACGCCTAGTGTTCGTTCCAATTATTGTAGTACTTGCAAATCCACCGAGTCCGTTTGTTTCGAGCCATTCGCATTTAATTGCTTCCTCATAATTTTGTAACTCGGATTTATTCTTGGTAAGTTTCATTTCTCATTGGTCGTTTCATCAACATGTGGCTGAATAATTTTTGCAATTAAGCCACTCCAACCTGTTTGATGCGATGCTCCTAAGCCTATACCATTATCACCATGAAAATATTCATGAAATAAAATATAATTGTTGAAATTCGGATCGCGCTGTATTTTTTCATTGTCTCCTGAAACTGGTCTGTTGCCGTTTTCATCTTTGACAAATAATTTTATTAAACGTTTTGAAAGCTCCTCTGAAATTTGCTTTAAAGTTAAAAGATTTCCTGAGCCCGTTGGATATTCTACTTTAAATTGATCACCATAATAATAATGAAAACGTTGAAGCGATTCGATGATGAGAAAATTGATGGGCATCCATATTGGTCCGCGCCAGTTGGAGTTGCCACCAAACAATGCAGTTTCAGATTCTCCCGGTTCATAATTCACACTAAATTGAGTACCCATTATCGTTAATTCAAAAGGATTTTGTTCATGATATTTGGAAAGTGAACGAATGCCGAATGGTGAAAGAAATTCAGATTCATCTAACATTCTTTTTAATATTTTTTTCAACCGATGCCCACGCAACATTGAAAGCAAATGTCTTTCTTCTTGATTTTTTTCATGCCAATGTGAAACAAGATCTGCAAGCTCAGGTCTGTGTTCAAGAAACCATTGCAATCGAGTCCTAAATCCAGGCATTGCAAGCAACTCATGATCCAATACTTCAACTGCAAACAATGGAATCAATCCGACAATAGATCGCACTTTTAATTTCATGAATTTATTATCTGGTAATTTCAACATGTCATAATAAAACTGATCTTCTTCACACCACAAACCTTCAGCGTTCTCACCCATCTGCGACATTGCATTGGCTATGTATAAAAAATGTTCAAAGAATTTTGTCGCCATGTCTTCATACACATCATTTGACTTTGCCAACTCCAATGCTATTCGCATCATGTTAAGTGAATACATCGCCATCCAACTAGTACCATCTGATTGCTCGATATAACTACCTCCAGGCAAAATTTTTCCTCTATCAAAAACACCAATGTTATCTAAACCTAAAAATCCACCTTCAAAAAGATTGTTGTCTTCGGTATCTTTTCTGTTAACCCACCATGTAAAATTTATAATGAGCTTATGAAAAATTGCTTCCAAGAATTTAATATCTCCTGATCCATTATTATTTTTCTGATCAATTTCATAAACTCGCCATGTAGCATAAGCATGCACAGGCGGATTGGTATCACTGAGTGCCCATTCATACGCAGGTAATTGCCCGTTGGGGTGCATATACCATTCACGAACAAATAATTCAAGTTGTTGTTTTGCAAAATGTGTATCAACCAATGCCAAAGAAATTGTATGAAACGCAACATCCCACGAAGCATACCAAGGATATTCCCATTTATCAGGCATTGAAATAATATCTGCATTATTCAAATGTTTCCATGTATGATTTCTTCCATTCAATCTTTCCGATGGAGGAGGAGGTTGAGAAGGATCGCCTGTCAACCATTGCGCAACATCATAATAATAAAATTGCTTACTCCATAACATTCCAGCCAATGCCTGCCGCTGAATGTTGCGTTCATCTTCTGATGAAATTTCTTTTTGTAACTCGTTGTAAAATTCATCAGCTTCGTTTTTTCTTGCTTCAAATATTTTATCAAATTCTGCAAATGGATTTTCCATTCCACTTGGCTCTAGTCGCAAACGAATAGTTTTTGATTCACCGGCTTTTAGTGTGATGTCATAATTAACAGCCGCTTTAGTTCCAGTGTTTGCAGCGTTCACAGCGTCCTTAGCTTTTGAAACGATGTAGTTATTTATTCCATCTTTATAATAACCTGCATTGTTTTTTACTCCATATAATCGTTCAACATTGGTTTCGTTTTCGCAAAAGAGAACTTCAGGATTTTGATCATAATGAAAAATAATATCACCAAGATCTTTATGTTCTATCGCAATGCATGAATTTTTATCTGCAAACATTTTTGGCTTGTAGTCATCGTAACCCCATGCCCATGTATTTCGAAACCAAAGTTGCGGTAATAAATTTAATAATGCATCCTCATTGCTACGATTACAAATAGTAATTTTAATGAGTAAATCATCAGGAGTATTTTTTGCAAATTCAACAAACACATCAAAGTATTTATCATCATTAAAAATTCCTGTATCTAACAATTCAAATTCAGGTTGAAGCTTTGTTCTATTTTTATTTTCATGCACTAACCATTCGTAAGGAAATTCTTGCTGCGAATATTTATAAAGCATTTTCTGATAGGAGTGAGTAGGGGTATTGTCGAGATAATAGTATAGCTCTTTTACATCTTCCCCATGATTTCCTTCATGACCTGTTAAACCAAACAGACGCTCTTTAATAATCGGATCTTTTTTATTCCACATCGCCAATGAAAAACAGAGCAATTGTTTTTGATCACAAAATCCTGCAATACCTTCTTCGCCCCAACGAAATGCCTTGCTACGAGCCATATCATGTGTTGTATATTCCCATGCGGATCCATCAGCACTGTAATCTTCACGCACAGTTCCCCATTGGCGCTCGGCAAGGTAAGGACCCCATTTTTTCCATTTGGATTTATTGGATAAATCATCCTGCAAACGTTCCTTTTCTTTCGTCATTACCACTAAATATTTAGCATTTCGTTCGCCATTTTTTATAAGTATTAATCAACCCATTTGTTGAACTGTCGTAAGTTGAAACAGGCGAATCATCTTTCAATTTCGGTTCAATTTTATTTGCTAATTGTTTTCCTAATTCAACGCCCCATTGATCGAAGCTAAAAATATTCAAGATAATTCCTTGGACAAATATTTTATGTTCATATAATGCGATCAAAGTTCCCAGAGAAAATGGAGTGATTTTTTTTATGAGAAAAGAATTGGTGGGACGATTGCCTTCAAAAACTTTAAAAGGAATTAATTTTTCCTTTTCCGATTGATTCATTCCCTTTAACTCTTCTGCGATCACTTCACTGTTTTTACCATTCATTAACGCTGCTGTTTGTGCGAAAAAGTTGGAGAGTAAAATTTCATGATGTTCTCCAATGGGGTTTTGACTTATCGCAGGAGCAATAAAATCGCATGGGATGAAACGAGTGCCTTGATGTAAGAGTTGATAAAAAGCGTGTTGGCCATTGGTACCAGGTTCACCCCAAACAATAGGTCCAGTGGCATAGTTTACATCATTTCCATTTCGATCAATATGTTTTCCGTTACTTTCCATATTTCCCTGCTGAAAGTATGCGGCAAATCGATGCATATACTGATCATACGGAAAGATGGCTTCTGTTTGTGCTCCAAAAAAATTCGAATACCATATTCCAATTAAGGCCATCAGTACAGGAATGTTTTTTTCAAATGCTGTGTTCCTAAAATGCTGATCACTTTCATTAGCGCCTTTTAGCAATAATTCGAAATTATTATAACCGATGGTAAGTGCAATGGATAAACCGATGGCGCTCCATAAACTATATCGTCCGCCAACCCAATCCCAAAAAACAAACATATTTTCTGGTGCAATTCCAAATTTCAAAACCTCTTTTTCATTGGTTGATAAAGCAACAAAATGAAGCGCAATATATTTTTCTTCTTTAGCAGATTTCAAAAACCATTCGCGCGCAGTATGAGCATTAGTCATGGTTTCCTGCGTAGTGAATGTTTTAGAAGCGATCAGAAAAAGTGTTTCATCGGGATTTAAATCTTTTAATGTTTCAACAATTTGAGTTGCATCAACGTTCGAAACAAAATGAGCTTTTATACCCTCGAGCCAATAAGGACGAAGCGCTTCTGTCACCATCACAGGACCTAAATCGCTACCCCCAATGCCAATATTAACTATGTGTTTAATTTTTTTTCCTGAAAAGCCTTTCCATGCGCCACTATGAACTCTTTCGCAAAACATTTTCATTTGTTGACGAACCTTTGCTATCTCCATATTTACATCAACTCCATCTACCAAAAATGATGTAGTAGAAAAATTTCTTAATGCTGTATGTAATACTGCACGGTTCTCTGTTTCATTTATTTTTTCACCTATAAACATGGCTTCCATTGCCAACTTAAGTTTACATTCATCCGCTAGCTCTAATAATAATTGTTTTGTATGATCAGTTACTAAGTTCTTTGAATAATCAAAAAGTAATTCATTAAAAATAATTGACATTTTATCAAACCTTTGCGCATCTTTTTCAAATAATAATTTTATACGCTCATTTTTTATTTCATTATAATGAGCAGTCAATTTTTTCCAAGCGGAAGTTTGAGTTGGATTTATTTTTGGAAGCATGCGATTATTTTTTTAAAACCTAATAAATTATTTTTTCAATAGTGCTGCTGCTTGCTCATCTAGGAACCATTGCAATTCTCCATCTATAGGATTTATTAGTTGGGCAGGATATTTTTGCACATTACGTTCATCTCCTAAAACGTGTTGAACAGACTCCGCTTTTTCTTTTCCATAAGCAAGAAATAAAATATGTTTTGACTGATTAATCATCGGCGCTGTCATCGTTATCCTGTAACTATTTTGTTCTTTAAAAAAAACAGCCTTTACTGTTGCAGATGTTTCTTCGAGAACGGAGGTAAAAGGAAATAAGGAGGCCGTATGTGCATTATCTCCTAAGCCTAATAAAATCAAATCAAAACGAACAGGCATTAGTTTGAAATACGAAGTAATCGATTTGTTATATTTTTCTGCTGCATCATCAAGTGATAGCGTAGTATCAACTTTAAAAATTTGTGATGAAGTAATTTTTAAAGGATCGAATAAAGATGTTTGTGACATCAATGAATTACTTTGCGGATCATCAGAAGGAACATATCTTTCATCACCAAAGAAAAAAATTACTTTGCTCCAATCAACCTGAGTTTTATATTCATTTGATGATAGTAGTTGAAATAATTTTTTTGGAGAGTTACCGCCTGATAGTGCAACAGTAAATGCCCCTTGTTTTTCTATAGATTGTTGCGCAATTTTAATAAAGTACGAAACTGTTGCCGACAGTAATTCATTTACAGATTTATAAATATTAAGTTTCACCTGAATTATTTTTTATGCTTAAGTGGAAGAGAAAACCAATGAAAGCCATCTCGAGCAATCAATGCTTCTGCAGTTTCGGGTCCTACGGAATCTGCTGAATAGTTTGGAAAGTTTACACTTTTTTTAGATTGCCAAGAATTCAATATCGGCATTATTAATTCCCATGCCGATTCAACCTGATCTGCACGCATAAATAAAGTTTGGTCGCCCATCATTATTTCAAGAAGAAGCGTTTCATAGGCTTCGGGAGTTTCATTAATGGCTGCCTCATCATAATTGAATACCATATCAATTGTGTTCAACACCATATCCAGTCCAGGTCTTTTTGCTTGTAACTGCAGACGTATACTCATTTCGGGTTGTATGTTGATGATTAACCTGTTTTGTTGCCAGTTATCTGTTGCTTCCTGCGGAAATACAAAATGCGGAACATCACGAAATTGAATAGAAATAGAAGATGATGTTTGGTGCATTCGTTTTCCTGTTCGCACATAAAATGGTACGCCATGCCATCTCCAATTATCTATAAAAAATTTTATAGCTGCAAAAGTTTCTGTATTCGATTCAGGATTTACTTTTGGTTCTTCCCTATAACCTAGAACCTCTTTACCTTCCATCCATCCGCTGCCATACTGACCTCTTACGGCATGCGTTCTGATTTCTTCGGGTGAAAATTTTCGCATGGCATGAAGGACATCTACTTTACGGTTGCGAACTTCATCAGCACTGAAATTAATTGGCGTTTCCATGGCTATAAAGCATAGCAATTGCAACAAATGATTCTGCATCATATCGCGCAAAGCACCAGCACCTTCATAATACTCTCCACGCTCTTCCACGCCGATTTGTTCTAGTACTGATATCTGAACATGTTGAATATAATTTCGATTCCATATTGGTTCAAGTATGGCATTTGCAAAACGGAATGCCATAATATTCTGAACGGTTTCTTTGCCGAGGTAGTGATCAATCCTGTAGATCTGTTTTTCCTTGAAGATGCTGCACAATTGCTTATTTAATGCTCTTGCAGAATCAAGATCGTGACCGAATGGTTTCTCAATAACTATACGTGCACTCTCAGGATTTTCTGCCAACTTATTTTTTGAAATATTTTCAGCGATCACACCAAAATATTTTGGCGCTACAGCGAGATAATAAATCAAATGTGGATCTGTTTTCCATTCCTCTTTGTATTGTTGAATTTTAACTCCAAACTCTTTGAAGGAATCAGCATTATCAAATTCTGCAGCCTGATAAAAAATACGTGATGAAAACTCTTTCCATTTACTCTCTTCTGCTTTTCCTTTGCGAGAATACTTATTGATAGCTTCCAGTAATTTTTCACGAAAATTGTCATCGTTCAATTCGGTTCTGCTACTTCCAATAATTACAAACTGATCTGCCAGCCAATTATCGAGAAATAAATTGTAAAGTGCTGGAATTATTTTTCGCGAAGTAAGATCCCCTGTCGCACCAAATAATATGAAGATTGTAGGTTGATCTTTGATGTTAGTTATCATAACTGAATGTTTCTTTCTTATTAAAATTATTTTTCTTTGCCTTCCCAATTTGTATGAAATACACCTTCTTTTCCATTAAGCTCGTAAGTATGTGCACCAAAATAATCTCGTTGTGCTTGTATAAGATTGGATGGCATTTTTTCACTTTTTAGATAATCAAAATAATTTAATGAAGCAGCAAAGGCCGGTATAGCAATGCCTCCAAGTGAAGCATTCGAAACTATAGTACGAATACCTGGAAGACTGTTATTAATTTCTGCTCGAATAGTACTATCTGATAATATATTTTCAAGGCTTACATTGTTTTGAAAAGCTTGGTAAATATTTTCGAGAAAAGTTGAACGAATGATGCAGCCTCCACGCCATATTTTTGCTACTTCACCTAACTGCAATTTATAGTTAAATTCTTGCGAAGCTTTGTAAAGCAAATGCATTCCTTGTGCATAGGTTATTACCATGCTAAAATAAAATGCTTGTTCAAGATTTAATAAATATTCATTTTCGTTTTGTATGATTGATTTTTGATTTGCACTATCAATCATCGAGGCCATTTCCGTTCTTAATGATTTATACTTTGATAAATCACGCATAGAAACAGCGGTATCGATAGTAGGAATAGGAACCTGCAAATCCATTGCAACTTGCGATGTCCACTTGCCAGTACCTTTTGCTTTCGCTTCGTCTTTTATTTCATCCAATAAAAATGCATCTGAGCCATCTTGTTTAAAAGCAAAAATAACAGCCGTAATCTCCATCAAGAATGATTGAAGTCTACCTTCATTCCACTTTTTAAAAATGTCATGAATAGTATTGTTGTTAAGGTGTAATTCATTTTTTAAAAGGTCATACGTTTCGGCAATCAATTGCATCAATGCATATTCAATTCCATTGTGCACCATTTTTACAAAATGACCTGATGCACCGGGACCTATATACGTTACACACGGCTCACCATTTACATCTGCGGCAATAGTTTCAAAAATATGCTGAACATGTTTGTAAGCTTCTTTGTCACCTCCAGGCATCATACTCGGACCTTTACGAGCTCCTTCTTCACCTCCTGAAATTCCCATTCCAAAAAAGTGTAATCCATTTTCTTGTAATAAAGTATCTCTCCGTTCAGTGTCACGAAAATGAGAATTGCCTCCATCAATTATAATATCTCCCTTATCTAACAGCGGAATTAATTCTGTTATTACATCATCTACAATTTTTCCAGCAGGCACTAACATCATTATTGTTCTTGGGACTTTTAAGCTTTGAACAAATTCTTTTATATCGGTAAAACCTTTTGTTGCACTGCCTTTACTTTCATTAGCAAGCATAGCAAGTTGTTCTGCATTTTTATCATATCCTGCTACATTAAATCCATGATCAGTCATGTTGAGAAGCAGGTTGCGACCCATTGTTCCTAAACCTATCATTCCAAATAAAAATTCTTTATTAGTTGCCATTTATAAAATTATTTTAAATTGATGTATAAATAAAATCTTCCAGTATTTTTTTTGTGGATTCCAAACTTTGGTGTTGATAGCTTTGAATGCCTAAACGTTGAGCGGTCATTACAAGCATCGGTCTATCGTCAAAATAAATGCACTGTTCCGGATTTGCTTGTGCTATACCCAATGCAAGATCATAAATTCCGGGATCGGGTTTACGCATTTTTACTTCACAAGAAGAAATAAATGCATCAAAACATTCGTGCAGACCAAATTTTTTAATGCGGTAATCGTTCAAGTCTTTGCCTTCGTTATTGAGAGAGATAACTCTTATGTTTTCTGAAGTATTTTTTTTCCATCCTTTCAGCCACTGAAGTGTATCGGGTAATTCTAAAGATTGTGAAAATATGAATGATTTAAATTCTTCAGATGTAAAATTTCTTGATTCGTTAAATACTACTGTATTCAAATAGTCATCAAGCGTAATTCTCCCAATTTCATAAACATTAAAAATAAAATCGTGGAGACGATCCATCTGCTCATAATCAAGTCCGAATTTTTTAGCCGCCGCTTGTCTTGCTACGTGACCCCAACCATCTGTAAGTAGCACCCCGCCAATATCGAAAAAAATAACTTTGAATGATGTAGTTTGCATAAACCGATATGTATACTTTTTTTAATGATGTTTTACTTAATCTTTTTCTAATGCATTAACTTTTTCTAATCTTCTTAAGTGTCTTTCTGCACGACTAAATTTTGCGTTTAAAAATGCAGAAATAAATTCATTTGCAGCCTCAAATGCAGTAACTCTTCCGCCAAGACAAATCAAATTCATATCATCATCTTCTACTCCCTGATGTGCAGAAAAATAATCATTAATTAAAGCTGCTCTTACGCTTGCTACTTTATTTGCAACAATCGCTGCTCCAACGCCACTTCCGCAAATTGCAATACCACGTTCAACCTCATTTGCCGCAACTGCTCTAGCTAATGGAATTACAAAATCAGGATAATCATCTGAGTTATCCAAAGCAAAGGCACCAAAATCTTTTACATCAAATCCTTGCTTGATTAAATTTTCATGAATGACTTTTTTTAAAGCAAATCCACCATGGTCTGCTGCGATGCCAATTTTCATTTTATAATTTTAGGATAGAAGTTTCTTTGCTTTGTCAACTATATTTTCAACTGTGAACCCAAAAAAATTAAACAAGTCTTCAGCAGGTCCGGAATGTCCGAAAGTATCAATGCCTAAAACATCACCTTCGTCTGTAACATATTTGTGCCAGCCCAATGTTGATCCTGCTTCAACTGCAAGTCTCTTTTTAAATTTTGCCGGAAAAATTTTTTCTTTGTAACCAACATCTTGCTTTTCAAACAACTCCCATGACGGCATACTCACCACACGCGCAGAAATATTTTGCTCCTTCAATTTTTTTTGCGCTTCCATCAACAATGAAACCTCAGAACCTGTTCCAATTAAAATCAGTTGCGATTCCTTTTCTGATTCTGAAAGTATATAAGCACCTTTTTCTAGTTCGCTTGCTTTCGTATATTTTTCTTGATCAATTACAGGCAACCCTTGGCGAGTTAGCACCAAAGCAACCGGACCATCACGATGTTCAAGTGCAACACGCCATGCATGAACAGTTTCATTGGCATCAGCAGGTCGTATCACTGTAATGTTAGGAATCGATCGGAGTGAAATTAATTGTTCAATAGGTTGATGTGTTGTGCCGTCTTCACCCAATCCAATACTATCGTGTGTGTAAATAATTATGGGACGGATTTTCATAATAGCTGCAAGACGAATAGGTGGTCGCATGTATTCTGAAAAAATTAAAAATGTTGCGCCATAAGGAATAATTCCTTGTGTTAAAGCCATTCCATTTAATATGCTACCCATTGCATGTTCCCTAATTCCAAAATGAAAATTACGACCTTCACGATTGGATTCAGAAAATGATTTGTATTTGGTAAGTTCTGTATCTGTTGAAGGAGACAAATCTGCTGATCCGCCAATTAAATGTGGAAGATAATCAGCAATAGCATTCAATACTTTTCCGGATGCTTTTCGTGTTGCAATTTTTTCTTCTCCCGCTTTAAAAATTGGTAAGTGATCTTTCCAGCCATACGGCAAATTTCCATTACTCAATAATTCATATTCAGCAGCAAGTTCAGGATAATTTTCTTTGTAGTTTTTATATAAATCATTCCATTCATTTTCTTTTGCAATTCCTTTCTTACCGATGTCCCTATAAAACTGCAATACTTTATCAGAAACTTCAAATGATTTTTCAGGATCGAAATCAAAAAACTTTTTTACTAATTTCACTTCTTCTTCTCCAATTGGTGAGCCATGTGCACTCGGACTATCCACTTTATTTGGACTTCCATATCCAATATGCGTTCGTATTTTAATAAGAGAAGGTTTTAATTTTTCTGACTGAGCATTCTTAACTGCTTTTAAAATTGCATCAATGTCATTTCCATCATTCACAATTTGTACATGCCAATCATAGGCTTCAAAACGTTTTGCCACGTCTTCTGTAAAAGCAATTTCTGTATTTCCTTCAATTGAGATGTGATTATCATCATACAAATAAATAAGGTTACCTAACTGTAAATGTCCAGCAAGCGAAGCTGCTTCAGAAGTAACACCTTCCATCATATCGCCATCACTACAAATAGCATAAATGTTATAATCAAAAATATCAAAACCAGGTTTGTTGTATCGTGACGCCAAATGTTTTTGCGCAATAGCAAATCCAACTCCGTTTGCAAAGCCTTGTCCTAAGGGGCCAGTGGTAATTTCAATTCCCGGGCACAAACCATATTCAGGATGTCCTGCTGTTTTACTATGTAACTGACGGAAATTTTTTAAATCATCCATCGAAAGATCGTATCCTGTGAGATAAAGAAAACTATATTGAAGCATGCATCCATGACCTGCTGATAAAATAAATCTATCACGATTTGCCCACTCTGTATTTTGCGGATTGTAATTCATTGCTTTTGTCCACAAAACGTGACCCATTGGTGCCGCTCCCATTGGCATTCCAGGATGACCTGAATTTGCTTTTTGCACTGCATCAACAGATAATATTCTAACTGTATTAATTGCTGTTTGTTCTAATGTGTTTAATTCGGAATTCATTTTTAATTCAAATAATAATTATTAGTCAAACATACATTTATTAAAGTGGTTTAGAAATGAAGAAATTATTTTTCTTCTTGTTGCCATAACCGTATACCACCATAAATTCCATCTTTGTTCGTTACGATTTTGATGTTTTTATCAAGTTTGAAATTTATTTTAGCAGCATTTCCTCCTCCAATATAGAGAGTATCATAATTGAAAACGGTTTTCAAAATAGTAATAATTTTTTTCAAATGTCTGTTCCATTTATCGATACCTTCATTAACAAGTGCGCGCTCACCAATGTAATCATCGTAAGATTTTTTCTTTGTTATAGGATGATGCGCCAATTCAAGATGGGGCAATAATACTCCATCTTTTAGGATTGCAGTTCCGAACCCTGTTCCTAATGTAATCATCATTTCCAAACCTTTGCCGCTTATCACACCCAACCCTAATAATTCAGCATCATTAATTACACGAGTTGGTTTACCAAGCAAGATACTTAACTTTTCAATTAAATTAATATTCTGCCATGTTTTTTGATCAAGGTTCGGTGCTGTGCAAATGATGCCCTCTTTTACATACCCTGGAAATCCAACAGAGATTTTATCAAATGCAGGGAAATCTTTTACAAGAGTTTGTATTGAATTTATTACAGCTGAAAAGGTAGCAGGATGGGGAGTTACAACTGAAGTATAATCCATCAGCATTTTACCTTGCTCATCTAAAACGGTAGCTTTAATATGTGAGCCACCAATATCTATGACGAGAATTTTTACTGTCGTTTTAATTTTTATCATAATTTTTAACCTTTAATATCTAGTGATCAAAGATCCGATAAGAAATGTGAAAAATAAAGAAAGATTAGTAAAAATTGTGCATGTTTCTATTTTTTATAAAGTAGTTACCTATCTGTATCGAAAAGGAAGTATAAATCAACAGTTTATTATTCATGAAAACCGTTAATTGATGATGGATTTAGCTTCGAAAAAAATAGGGATGTTTTTATCGTGAATCAAATTTAATCTTACAAAAAAATCTATCCTTGTTATTTAATAAAATAAGTAAGCTGGTCATTTTCCTCTTAAAATCATGAAAAATTAGTCATTAACAGCATGCGTTTCCATACTTATATTTTCTCCAAATTTTAAACTCATCAAAACCAATTTAAAAATTGTAGTATATATAAATCGCTTTTGAGAATTCATTATTCATGAATATAAATTGTTCTACTTGTTATTAATATTCGTTTAAGGATAGATTTATTTTGAAAGATGAATTTCTTTTTCGCCAACAAGTATTTTTAAAAGTAATTTAGCAACTGCTTCAGACGATTTCGGATTTTGTCCTGTAATTAGTAAGCCGTCTTGTTGTGTATATGAACCCCAGTCTGCTCCTTTACTGTAATGTGCGCCCAATTTTTTCAATTCCTCTTCCAATAAAAACGGAACTACTTTAGTTAATCCTACAGCTTCTTCTTCGGTATCAGAAAAGCCAGTCACTTTTTTCCCTTTTACAAGAGGCTCTCCATTTTCTGCTTTTGTTTTAAGCAAAGCAGCAGGTGCATGACATACAAATGCAATTGGCTTTTGGGAGTTATAAAAATCTTCAATTAATTTAATAGATGTTTTATCATTTGCCAAATCCCAAAGTGGACCATGTCCGCCTGAATAAAAAACGGCATCGTAATTATTGAAATGAATATCACTTAATTTTATAGTATTAGCCAATTGATAAATTGCTTCTCTATCCTTGTAAAAGCGTAGGGTAGATGGTGTTTGAGCTTCTGCTTCTTCACTTTTAGGGTCTACTGGAGGTTGCCCACCAGCTGGCGATGCGATGGTTATTTCAGCACCTGCATCAACAAATACATAGTAGGGAGAAGCAAATTCCTCAACCCAAAATCCTGTTTTTTTTCCGGTTTCTCCTAAGGCACTATGAGAGGTCATTACGAATAATATTTTCATGGTATTTTTTTTATTTTAAAAATTGTTAAGGTTATCTAAAAATTATTTTCAAGTTATAATGTTTTTGCTCCACTATTCAATTAATTTCTGTGCCATTAGCAAAATGGGTAATTTTTACAATGGAATTAGGGCGAGATCTTCACATTTTTATGATAATGGATACTTGGGTTGCTCACTTTTTTTCTTTCGAACTGTTCCTTTATTAATATTTGAATTTAAGATTGTGTTTTAAAAATTAAATTTTCAAAAAATCTCATTTTTAAATTTGCTTGGTGATTTGAAGTTTAGTGGTGTCAAATCCCTTTTCTTTTAACCGATTAATAATTTGCTGATAAGCAATTTCATTCATCTTTGGTGTTCTTGAAAGTATCCATAAATATTTTTTATTTGGATGGCTAACAACTGAATAACTGTAGTCATCTGCCAAATCAATTATCCAGTATTTACCTTTGAATGGCCAAAAAAATTGAACCTTCAACTTGGCATTTCCCGTATTTTTTTCAACAAATGCTTTTCCTTTGATGTATGATTGTTTCCCGTTTACTGAATCTTTATTGCACCTATTTTCAACAATGATGTATCCTTTATCCGTTGTTGTATAATCTGCAGTTGTACAATTACAACCTTTTTGAAAACGTTGTGGGAAAGATGCAATTTCATACCATTTGCCTGCATACTTAGTTAAGTCAACATGTTTAACTGTTTGCAATGATTGTGAATTGGAGTTACTCATATTGCTTAATGATATTAAAAGAATAAAGATTTTTTTCTGCAAATGTCTAGAATTTTTGAATTGCTTGGTCATTGTAAATATTTTTGATTTAATAGTTATTATTAACAAACTGCATTGTAGCATTTCTGAATTTTTATTTTCAATTTATTAGCTGTTTAAATAATTCGTCGAAAACATTGTTGTATGACTTTTAGTTTCGATGATTATAAAATTTTATCCAAAAAATATTATGCCTAAATTAATATTCCACTAAGCTGAGTAAGTTATTTGGGATAGTAAGTATAATTAGATTCTGGAATTATTTCGCATGTAGATGAACTATAATTGCTGGGTTTACCAACTATTTAATTTGGCTTTTTTTTATTGAAAAATATGTAAAAAATTACAAAAATTATATAAAAGAATCATATTTGTTCCGTTTACATTAGCATCATTCTAAAAATCAAAAGAGTTCTTGATCGCTATTGAAAGGGGCTATTCTTTATTCCTATTAAACAAATTAGGTAAATTCTCGTTATTATGATTCTAAATATAACCCTAGAGAAATTTAACCTTATAGATCTTTAAATTCAAAATAGGAAATTATGCATAATTCGGTGTAAATCTGATTTTCATATTTCATTGAGAAAAATAATGGGAAACTGCATTAAAATTGACGCTGGCTTAGATTTTTTAGTGATTAGTTAAAATTATTTTATTCATCTCAAATCCATCCTTTCATTTTTAGCGTAAATACTTCCATAATATCCTAAAAAGGTCGAAGTAATATTCATAGGTCACTCTTAGAAAATCATATTTATTAATAATCTAAAATCAAATTTCACATGAAAAAAACATCAACAAAAAAATCGTTGTGGATTTCACTTGCGGTCATTGTAGTAGCAGTCTCCGCAATTCTGGTATCCAATTCAAAGATTGATGCTTCAAGCCACCGCGAAGCACCACTTATTGCTAGCGATCCGTTAGCCGACAACACCGACCTGTATGCATTCCGTAGTCCGGACGATTTAAACACTGTAACTATCATTGCCAATTACATTCCTGCTGAATTGCCACAAGGCGGTCCAAATTATTATTCTTTTGGCGAAGATGTACGTTATGAAATTCACGTAAAAAATAATCCTTCTACTCCTGGTGATGATATTATTTATCGCTTTGAATTTAAACAAACGAATGAAGATCCAACAACTTTCTTTAATATTCGTTTAGGTCAACAAAATTTGAAAACTACTTACAATTGTTACCGTAGTATTGATCAAGGACATTCTTTTCAAACTATAGTTACTAATGGAGTTGTTCCTCCAAACAACATCGGACCTCGTTCTATTCAGAGTCCAGTTGGTTTAGGAGCTACAAATTACAATACACTTCGTACAAATGCTATTGCAACAGCTTCAACAGGAGAAACAATTTTTTGTGGACCATCTGATGATCCATTCTTCGTTGATCTTGGTGGCGTTTTTGATTTAGGTCAAACTCGTAGCGCAGGTGGAGCACGTGACGGATTAAGTTGCAAAAACATTCATTCAATTTGTATCAAAGCACCAATTGCTACATTACAAAAAGATGGTAAAGATGTTTCACAAGCAGCAAACATTCTTGATTCAGATTATATCATTGGACTTTACGCAACAGCAAGTCGCAAATTAATTACTGTTCGTAGCTTACATGGTGAGAAGCCTTTCAACATTGGACAATGGGTTCAGATATCTCGTCTTGGAATGCCTTTAACAAACGAAGTAATCATGCCAATTGGTAAAAAAGATTATTGGAATTCTCTTCAACCATATAATGAAGATAAATCTTTGGAAAAATATTTTACTAATCCTGAGTTAGCACTTTACATGGATGATAGTCAGTTTGGTACTGCTGTTCCAGCTTTATCCGCTTTGCGTATTCAACGTAATTCTTTACAATCATTTGATTTTGGAAATACACATGATGGTCTTGCCGGTTTATTAGGAAATCCAGCAACAGCAGGAACTGCATTTGATACTACATTATTTGGTAAATATTTATTGCGTCCAGGTCAACCACGTTCTGTAGATTTACTTCCAATATTTATGACAGGAGTTCCAAACCTTGCACCTTATCAATTAGCAACAGGAAAAAATGGAAATCCATTAGCAGCAGGAAAACCTTTTATTAATAATTTCCTTCCAACTTTTGGAGATATGTTACGCTTGAATATGGCTGTACCAGTTACACAACGTAACGATCCTGCTTTCAGTTCACTTGGACTGATCAATGCAGCGGTACTTGGATTAACAGATCCTGCTTATAACACCACAACTGCATTACAATTTATTCCTAACATGGATGGATTTCCAAATGGTCGCAGATTAGAAGATGATGTTACACGCATCGAATTACAAGCAGTGAGTGGAGTTGTTCTTGCCGCTGTTGGTTTATTTTATGATGATTACACAGCAGGTGCTGCAAATCCAGTTACAACAAATCTGGTTGGTGTTTTATCGTACACAACAGGAGTAGAGAAAAACGATCGTCCATTCAAAGCGAAGTTCCCTTATTTGGCTAATCCATCTAGTGGTTTCGGTAATTGTGGTGGTGCATTAACAAGTAGCAGCAATAGATTATATCCAGATCAAGATGAAAGTTTGAAACTAGGAACTCCTGGTATATTCATGACCAACTATCCAAATCCTGCAACAACAATGACGACTTTCAAATATCGTTTGCAAGATCAAACTGTTGTCACTGTTAAAGTACTTGACGAATCAGGAAAACTTATCGAAACATTGGTAAATAACCAATCTGTTGAAAGTGGAACGCATGAATTGAGTTATAACGTTTCTAAACTTAAGCCAGGTGTTTATTTTGCAATGATTGAAAATAGCAATCAAATAATTCAGTCAATTAAATTTACTGTAGCGAAATAAAAAATTAAAATTAATTGTAGTAAAAAGCCCTGTAGTAAATACTACAGGGCTTTTTTTATGATAAGATTTTTTTGAAGTTTTAAATTAATGGAGGCATTTTTACATCCAACAAATAATAACTAATTTTTTTGCCAAACTTTTATTTGATATCCTTTAGTAGCATACCACAAAATATAAAAGTAACAAGGAAATAAAATAACATAAGCCCATTGATGACCCAGAGAGCTATCTGCAAGTTTGCCATATAATTGAGGAAGAAAAGCTCCACCAGCAATGCCCATAATCAAAATAGCAGAAGCTGTTTTATTAAATTTTTATACTTTCATCACCCAACCACGAGTATCAGCAATTTTACCCGTTTTGATACCATCAATTTCTTTAAAAACTTTCATTGAAAAAGAATC
>JAYVOC010000270.1:0-2283 GCA_043758125.1 Bacteroidota bacterium
AGGATGCTCTTGAACACCTAAACTTCCACTTGTTCCACCGAGATCAATTGCAAAATTTTCGAAATATTTAAAGAACTTTGGGAAAGGCATTTTCTCTACTCCTGGAACCAATTTAGATTTATGATGCAATTGAATTATTGTATCCTCTTCAATTTGCATTGCAGCATTATACGCATCATAAAAACCAGCACCGCTTGGAAAAGGGCGAGCAGTTAAACTCTTTGGTTGGTTGGGATAATATATTTGATAAGATGTTAATCCAGTTAAAAATCGCAAACCTTTAAATGGATGGATGAAGGTTCGAATAGTTTCAATTTCGGGAGTATGATTTAAATTTTGTTCCCAGATACCGTCTGGTAATGCTGTTTCAGGACAAACTAATAATCGCGTTTTAGATGTAACTAATGGTGTTGCTAATTTTAAAATCTTTTCGAGTTGCCATTCATTGCCAGCACCAGAAAATTTTTCATTGTATGGATCAACATTTGGTTGTATTACAACAATTTCAATTGGATGAGATTCTTCTTTGTAATTTATTCGGATGAGAGCAGATATTAGTAATGGAATTGTGATTATTGCGGACAACAAAATAATTTTTAATTTACGTTTACTATTTTCATCAAGAATTATTTTTACAATTAAAATGTTTACCAACAATACCAATAACGTTCCGCCTTCTACTCCAGTATATTCATACCATTGAACCATATTTATCCAAGAAGCAAAACCATTTCCGAATGTTAACCATGGCCAACTTAAATCCCAATTTAAATGAAAATATTCGAAAGCAATCCAAAAAATTATCAATACTATGTAAGCATATTTATCTCCAAGTTTTTGATGAGCGATATGAAACAATTGAAACGTTATTGACATCAACAAAGCATTTGCAAAAATTGCTCCTGCTGCACCAAAAGGGCTTGCGAAATAAATCCACCACGTTGTTAAAATATTGAACAATAAAAATCCAAGGTAACTATGCCAAAACAAGTTAATTTTTCTTCCTGCTAATTTTTCTTTACAGATGAAATCTTCTACCAAAAGAAGCGGAACGAAAGCAATAAATAATAATGGAGCGAATCCATTTGCTGGCCAAGCGATCCAAAATAATATTCCTGTTAAAGTAATAGCGACTAGACGTCCTGATTTTGTTTTAAGTAATTGCATCGATGCAAAATTAATATTAAATCATAATTTAAATGCTCGTGCAATTCTTTTTTGATCGTTAATTGATGTAATCGCAAAACTTACTAGTAAAATGGGATAAATTGGAACACGAAATCGCGCACTTCCTGTTGGACCTGTAAGGATAGCAAGATAAAATACCATCAAAGCAAGCGCAATTCGGATACTTTTTAAAATTTCTTTATTAAAGAGAAATCTAATAAAAAAAATCAGCATAAGCAAATTCAAAATAAATACGATTAACAAATATGCAACTACTGCTTTTGGAAATGAATTTAAATAGGAAGTTGCACTAGAAATTCCGCCATGATCATACGATTGTTTTAACGTATTAATTGCATTTTGATCTAAATTTATTCCAGTAAAAAAAGTGTAAAGATCCCATCGACCATGATCGAGAAAAAATCGAAAGACTCCTTTTAGATGCAACGATAAATAAGCAATTGGTGATTGAGCAATATAATGCAAGCACTGTTGATCAATAAATCTTGTACGATCGGGATATGATAATGTACCCGCCATTTGTTGCAAACTATCTACTTTAGCAAAGGCAGATTTCTCATCGATCTGCTTACTTAACAACTGAGGAATATTATAATTTATCATCAATTTTCGTTGTATACTAGAAAACTCAACAACCGAAGTATGATAATAATTACTACCTAAAATAATTACAATTGCTGATAAGGGAATAAAAGCTGTTGCTAATATTTTCGAAGAAATTTTCTTTTGCATCACTAAAATAATGAGTCCTAATGTGCTAATTATAGGGAAAGCATAAGCTATAGGTTTTATTAAGAATGCTGATGTAATTGAAAGTTGATGATAGATGAGATGAGATTGCTTAAAATCCTTTAAAAATTTTATTGCGAAATAGGTTGCTAGCATCCATGAAGTTTGAAATAGTATTTCCGACATAATCATATTCGCATAGATAAATTGCGAAGCAAAAATTAACATCGGCCAAAGAAGTTTTATACTACTAATTTTTTTTCCTGTAATGTTTTCAAATAATAACATTGCAATAATACAATTGTAAAAACTCAAAATATTTTGAATCAATAAAGGAAGCCATTCACCGATGGAGGGCCAGTTGGT
>JAYVOC010000271.1:0-33039 GCA_043758125.1 Bacteroidota bacterium
GGCTTTTGGGCATGGGATCCTGTAGAGAATGCAAGTTTAGTACCTTGGTTAACATTAGTTGGTGCAGCACATGTAATGCTGATTAATAAAAAGAATGGTTCTTCATTACTAAGTAGTTTCATATTATCAACGCTTACATTTTTATTAGTCCTCTACTCTACTTTCCTTACTAGAAGTGGAATACTCGGAAACACTTCGGTTCATGCATTTACTGATTTAGGAATGAGTGGACAATTACTTTTATATATGGTGTTTTTTATTTTCATGGCTACCGCATTATTAATTTACAATCGCAAAAAAATTAATCCATTACAAGAAGAAGAAAAAATTCAAAGTAGGGAGTTTTGGATGTTTATGGGAATGCTTGTATTGGTGATCTCAGCTGTACAAATTACAATTACAACATCGATACCTGTAATAAATAAAATATTTGGAAGTAAAATGGCACCTCCTGCTAATGCGATCGACTTTTATAACTCATGGCAAATACCACTTGCAGTTATTATAAGTTTATTAATTGCAATAGGACAATTTTTTAAATGGAGAGATAGTAATATGAAAGATGTAGCTAAAAAACTTTCCATATCATTTGTTCTTGCAATCGTCTTAACCGCAATAATAGAATATTCTTTTCGCTTTGAAAGATATCAATACATCATGTTACTATTCTCCAGCATTTGGGCATTTGTAGCAAATTTGGATTATCTTATTAGAATTATAAAAGGAAAGTTACCATTTTCTGGAGCTAGTATTTCACACATAGGAATAGCGCTCATTCTATTAGGATCATTAATTTCAAATACTGAAAAAACTATTATAAGTCGTAATATGTTGAACGTTGATTTAGGAAAAGATTTTTCAAACAAAGAAAACATATTATTATACCGTAACGATACATTAGCTATGGGTGAATATTATGTCACTTACAAAGGCAAAGAAAAAGCTGGTGTAAATATTTATTATGAAATAGAATATTTTAAGGCAAATCATGAAACTGGTAAACTTGAAAAGTCTTTTTCATTAAAGCCACTTGTTCAAATAAATGATCGAATGGGAAATGTTAGTGAGCCAGCAACGAAAAGATTTTTAACCCGCGATATTTATACTCACATTACTTATGCTGAATTAGATGACAAAAGTGCACCTGTTGATGATGGTGAATATAAAAAACCTACTACTAAAACATTTGGAGTAGGGGATACAATTATCACGAGTAATAGTCTTGTTACTTTTATGTCGTTAAATAAATCTCAAGATAAAAAATCTTTATTCCTGGATTCAACTGACATTGCTGTTGGAGCTCAACTAAGTGTTGTAGATGTAAATCGAAAAGTTCATTTAGCTCAACCAATTTTCATTATTAAAGGATCAAATATCTATACGAAGGAATCAGAAATTCCTGAACTAGGATTAAAGTTTGGATTTAGCAAAATTTTACCTGACAGTAATAAGATTGAATTGACAATTTACGAGAAGAAATCTAATAGTCGTGAATTTGTTATAATGAAAGCGATAATTTTTCCTGATATAAATATTTTATGGATTGGAGCTATACTTATGATTATTGGAACGTGGTTAGCTATTTTAAAGCGAATAAAAGATTTAAAAATCTCTAAATAAAATATCACGATCATGAAAAAACCCTGTATCGGAATTATTGGATCAGGAAATATGGCTTTTTGCCTAGGAAAAGGATTGTCGTTTTTAGGATATACTATTACTGAAATTCATAGTAGAAACATTAAGGAGGGAAAAAAATTATCCAAAATTAATTCATCGAAATTTATTTCAAATATGGATGAGTTGGAAGGAACGGCAGACATCTATTTTTTTTGCTTACCAGATGATTCGATTCAAGCAGTTTCAAAGCAATTTCCATTTAAAAATAAGTTATGTGTGCACACATCAGGAAGCATGTCGATTGCAATTTTGAAAAAAGAATTCACCAACTGTGCTGTATTTTATCCTGTTCAAAGTTTTAATAAAAATTTGAATTACGATTGGTCTACAATTACAATTTGTATTGAAGGTTCAACAGATAATAATAAAAATAAAATATCCAAACTAGCAAAAACTTTAAGTAAAATCGTTATAAATCTCAATAGTGAGAAAAGAAAAGATTTGCATTTAGCTGCTGTATTTGCTAATAACTTTTCAAATGCATGTTTTCAAATGGCAGCTGAAATTTTGAATAAATCAGAAATTCCTTTTTCTATATTACGTCCTTTGATTTTAAGTAACGCAACAAAATTACAATTAAGTGATCCTAAGTTGATTCAAACTGGTCCCGCTATTCGTCATGATAATAAGGTTTTAAAAATGCATGAGCAGCAATTAAAGTACGACAAGGATCTTACAAAAATTTATAAGCTCATTAGTAAATTTATTCAACGTAAGCAATAAGGTAAACTACTTACTCCCTCCGTAAGGAAAAATTTTATTAAAATAATTTACCTTTGATTGAGTTGCGCCTTGAGGAAAAACCCCATAATTCGCAACTCTAATATCTTCAATCGAATAAAATGAAGTTGGATTAATTTCTTCAATTAAGGATTGAACAAATTTTATATCTTTCCGTTTAACCACAGTAAGAATAATTTTAACTGGACTTTTACTTCCATGGCCATCGATTGTTGTTACCCCAAAATTTTTATCAACTAAAGCAGCAATTAATTTATCTGGATCCTTTTGAATAATGATACGAATTACTTGCATTCCTAATGCTAATCGTTCTTCAATTTTAATACCCACAAATATTCCCATTGAATATCCACCAGCATACGCAAAAAAACAAGCAGGATTTTGGAGATTTTTCATGATTTGACTGATCGCTATCAACCAAATCAATACTTCAAAGAATCCTAAAAATGGAACAATATATTTCACTGATTTTGATAAAAGAATATTTCGCAAGGTTGCTAACGTCACATCACTCATTCGTGCAAGGAAAATAAGCAGCGGTAGAACAAACCAATTAAATAAATCAGAACTTAAGAAATCTTTACTTATCATTTTCAATTAATAATTCATGAACTAAACGCGGAACTGCATTTCCAGCAGTGTCTCTAATAATTCGAAGATTTGTAATTTCATCGAAAGGCAAAGATACAGGATCTATTAAATATTTTTTTGCACTATTTTTTGCGTACATGATTAATCCAGCAGCAGGATAAACTGATAATGATGTTCCTATCATAATAATTATATCTGCACGTTGCACAATAGGAATTGCATTTTCAATTTCCGAAACTTGTTCACCAAACCATACGATACATGGTCTTAACTGACTTCCCAGTTCACAAAAATCACCAATCTTCAATTCCCATCCATCAACAGGATATATAAGTTTAGGATCCTTTGTACTACGTGATTTTAGTATTTCACCATGCAAGTGCAAAACATTTTTTGACCCAGCTCTTTCATGCAGATCGTCGATATTTTGTGTAATAATGTTTACAATAAATTTCTCTTCCAGCTCTACAATTGAAGTATGTGCTTTATTAGGCTTAACTTCTAGAATTTGTTTTCGTCGCTGATTATAAAACTCCAACACCAGCTCTTGATTCCTATTCCAAGCTTCTGGAGTAGCGACATCTTCAATTTTATAATTCTCCCAAAGGCCACCAGCATCACGAAATGTTGTGATGCCGCTTTCAGCACTTATTCCTGCGCCAGTTAAAATTACAATCCGTTTCATTAACTTTTAAATTGAAAAACAAATTTAAAATTTAATTCAGAATTTATAAACACATTTTATAAATTTTATGAACTCATAAAGGTTCAAATCATGCTATTCCAAAATATCAACTTATAAAATCACAGCATTATCAGGGAAACTATATCCACGCAATAACTCCTCAACACTCATTCTTTTTTTTCCTGAAACTTGAATTTCTTTAATGGATATAAATCCATCAGAAGCACTTATTTTCATAAATGTTTTCCCATCAGTAATTAATTCATGCGTTAAAACAGTGCCAGCCGATTCTTTTAAACTCCTAAAAATCTTTATTGATTGAATGGTGCCATCAGATAATTTAATTTCAAAAAAAGCACCAGGGTAAGGACTTAATCCTCTTATTTGGTTGTGTAAGTATGAAATATTTTTGCTGAAATCCAGTTTGCAATCTTCTTTAAATATTTTAGGAGCTAATTTTAATTCACCTTTTTGTTTAATTAAAATATCTTGTTCAAAAGCATGTACATTATTTGATTCAATCGCTTTTACTGTTTTCAATACCAAGCTAGCACCAATGTCCTTCATTCGATCATGCAATTCACCAGCAGTTTCATCGTCATCAATAAAAATTTCTTCTTGAAAAATAATATTTCCTGTATCTATTTCATGCTTCAAGAAAAAAGTTGTAACTCCTGTTATTCTCTCTCCATTCATCAATGCACGATTAATGGGAGCAGCTCCACGGTAATTAGGAAGTAACGATCCATGTAAATTTAAAGTGCCTAATTTAGGCATCGACCATAAAGCAATTGGCATCATTCTAAATGCAACTACAATTTGCAAATCGACGTTTAGCAACTTTATTTCTGATAAAAAATCTGGATCTGATAATTTTATAGGTTGAAAAACTTTAATTCCATGTTTTACTGCATATTGCTTTACTTCTGACTCATGTAATTTTTGTCCCCGACCAGAAGGCTTATCAGCAACAGTAATTACTCCGACAATTTCATACCCATTTTCAAATAAGATATCTAAAGAAGGAACAGCGAATTCAGGTGTACCAAGAAATATTATTTTCATTTTTTTATTTCATTTATTTCATCCAATGATACCAAATCTCCAACCATACATGTTCCCATTCCGTATTTAATTTTATGATATTTAATAGCAAGGTGATTGCCAATAACTTGAAATTTCTTCTCTAAATTAATAGGATTAAGAAATGTATTATCACTTTTCATTAATAAAAAAGAACATCCATCCAATTCATGTTTATCAACTACTGTTACCATAGTAAAAACTAATGGATCGTATAGAGAAACCACATTTACTGAACTTGATTTCTTTTGAGAAATATTACAACTTAAAAATAAAGCTAACGCAAATACTAAGAGTTTGTTTTTCATGATAATGCAATTCCAGAATGATCTTTCAAATTTAAAGCTTTCCATTTCCCTGATTTGAGATACCAATAACACAAAACTCCCATCATAGACCAATAAATAATTTCACATACCCAAACAATTTCAACTTGAGGATGAAAAAATTGAGTAGTAAAATAAACATATAAAAGATATACTGCAATATTTACAAGTTCTATTATCATTGCAGCTTTTGTATTTCCAGTTCCAGAAACAGCACTTAAAAGAATCATACTAATCGAAAATATTATTGTACCTATACTTATTACATAGAAGCTCCCCATTGCATCATGAATTAACGATGCATCTGAAGTACTTAAGTTAAACAAAAATCCAGGAAATAAAACACAAAATAACGTAGAAACTAATACAGTTATAAAACTGAGGTTGGTTATTTTTTTTGTTAATTGTAGGACTTCAAATTTTCGACCTTGTCCAATAACATTGCTTACCATACTATTGGCAGCTTGTGCATACCCCCAAACGGGAGTCATCAATACCATATATACGCTGCGAACCAAATTTGAAACAGCCAGTTCACGAGAACCTATTTTTTCAATAAGCACAAAAAATAAAAACCAAGCACCCATTGAAACAATATGCTGCAAAACAATTGGTGCTGATAGTTTAATAATATCAAACATTTCGGCAAAGGAGATATTTTTAAATCTGAACAGATTAAATTGTTTTAATTTCTTACTGAAGATAGTATATAAAATAGCGTAAACTGCAGCAACAGCTTCAGAAATCGCTGAAGCTGTACCTACACCAAAAATTCCCAAAGGAGAAAATCCTAAATGTCCAAATGTTAAAATATAATTTAGCAAAACATTTAACGCCATCATTAAAATTGTTGAATACGTTATAATTCTTGTAAATGCTATTCCTGTATAAAATGATCGAAGTGAAATTAAGATCATTATAAAAACAATTCCCCAACTCCTCGCCTTTAAGTAAACTATACAAGATTCAGCAATAGCTTGATCATTTACGATATGATGCATTAAAGTTGGCACAAGGCCATAGAAAAGAAGTTGGATACAAATTGCTGTAGCTAAAAGAATAATAAAGCTATTGTCATAGATTACTCCAATCTCGATCGGTTTATTTTCTCCAGCTTTACGTGCTATTAATATCTGCGATCCAATACCAATCGCAACACCAATCATTACCATCACAAAATAGAATACACCTCCTAATGCAGAAGCAGCGAGTTCTTTCTCCCCTACTCTTGCTACAAAAGCAGTATCAGTAAAATTAATTACGGTATTAGCCATACTACTTAGCATGATGGGCCAAGCAATACGCCAAATTTCTTTATAAGATGTTTGAACCTTTAGCATTTATTCGGCAAAGGTCATAAAAAGCAACGAAGACTAAAGTATAAATGAAATCATATTTCAATAAATAGCAAAGAAAATTTTTTGACTATTTGCTTGGATGATAAACCATTTTATAATGTGCAATATTAGCTTCGTAAAACAATTCACCTTCCTGAACAAATCCAGCACGTTTATACAAGTTAATAGCGGTAACTTGTGCATGCAAATAAGTATATTTATTTAATGGGATTACATCAGTTAATACTTGATTAACCAAAAATGAACCCGCTCCGCTATTTCTAAATGTTGGTAAAATAGCGAATCGTTCGAGCTTGATTCCCTTTTCAGTAAAACGCCAGCGGGCAGTGCCCGCTGGCTGTTCTGCTACCAACAACAGATAATGTGTGCTTTCATCTTCATGGCTATCATATTCTTCTTCTCTGGAAACCTTTTGTTCATTCACAAAAACACGTTGGCGAATATCAAAAGCAATAGTTGCCTTTTCTTTATCAGAAGTTCGAAATCGAATTACATTATACATGAAGATTTATTTTCCTACAAGTATAGAATATTATTTTCAAAAAAACTATTCATTAATAACCACTAATCGATCTTGCCATTGCTGACCATCATTATCAATAATTTTAGCAATATAAGCTCCTTCATGTAGTAAATTTAGGGAATGAATATAAAATTCTTTTTCTTCAGCAGGATTTCCTGATTGCTGATAAATAATTCTACCAGCATTATCAATTAACTGAACAGAATAATCACCTTGAACTTGTTCTGGAATTTTAATAGTAAACGATTTATTTACTGCAGGATTAGGATACATACTCAGCAAGGAAGTTTTACCTAAATAAACTGTTTTAATATCTGAATAGATAAATGAACCATCAAAATCTATTTGTTTTAATCTATAATAATTATTACCAAAGATTGGATTTTCATCAATTAATGAATATGATTTTAAAGAAGTTGAATTTCCAGAGGCAGAAATTTTTCCAATCAATTTGAAATCATTACCATCAATACTCCTTTCAACATTAAAATAATCAGCATTTTTTTCGCTCGCCGTTTGCCAATCTAAATTCACTTTTTGGCTTGATTTCTTTGCATTAAAAGCAACTAATGTAACAGGCAATGGGTTGGTTCCATTAATAGTATTTCCCAATGTGAAATAAGTATTAAATGATGAAAATACATTTGATGTGATGCTACCGGAAACATTCGCTGTACCTATGCCACCATTATCAATCCAAGAACCTGCACCTGAATATCGTGCAACTCTAAGATTTGTATTGTCAGTAACTACATCATCTGGGCCATAAGATAACGTTATTCGTGAAGATGCTAAATTAGCAATTGCAGTACGGTTGATAGTATAATAACGAACATCAGATACATAAGATAAAGTAGGAGGCAAAGTATATCCGAATGTGCGAGCAGAAGAATTCCACGCTTCAGAGGTATAAGCAATACTTGTTGAATTTGTATGTCGAACTACAAGAATCATTGGACGATAAGCACCACTTTTACCAACAGGTATATTAAAAGTTTTAGTTAATGTTGATGCGATAACTTGTGCAAATGGTCCATCGATATAGGAGGCTGAAGAACCGATCGTTGAACTTGCTCCAGCAATACATGTTATCATGTTAGCAGAAGAAGAATATAGTACACCATTCGTTAATGTTAATGAATTAGATACATTTATTGATGAGGCTAAACTTACACCAAACGAATTATTTATTGTTAGATTATAGAAGGTAGTTAATGTTGAACCTGATAGCCAAATACCTTCAAATCCTTGCAAAATAACATTTGATGTTCTGGGTATGAAAGTACCGTTGTTATTTAACGTATTGATACCATCAAAATTATCAACTAATGTCATGTTTTTTGAATCACCAGTAGTACCTGCAATTGAACGAATATCAAATGTTTTATTTACATCGATTAATAAACTATTTAATTCAAAATCAGCAGTAGAATTATTTGATGTACTCAAAGTAATTGCTGCTGCGGGTGAGCCAGTAACTATAAAATTTGGTTGTATTACACCAGGATATGGAACAAAATTAAAAATTGAACCATTTGCAGTGCTTGCATTTCCAAATGATACTATTCCCACTGATGCATTCACAGTACCATTTGTACCACAAATATTAAAATCAGCTCTAGCACTTCCGCCTAAAGTTGGTTTCTGAAGAGTCATTGTACCGGTTGTCATTAAGAAAGAACTTCCTATTACATCATTAACATTAAAAACTTCGTATGAGGTTCCAGTAGTGCCAGAATTTAAAAGCAAACTACCGCCACTTAAATCAACAGAAAATGGAGAACTAGGAGTACTTGAACTGTAAGTGATTCCACCATAAACTTCCATCGAACCGCTAGAAATATTTAATGAAGGAATTGTTAATCCATTTTGTTCATAGCGCAATCCTTGCAAACCTGCTGTTGATCCTACTCGAACAATTCCACCATTCACAATAATTTTTCCTTGCAAAAAAGTATAATTACTTGTTGGTGAAAAGTGCATAATTCCAATTGGAACTTTAATAATTGCATCCTTTGCAATTGTAAAATTCGTTAATGTTGGATTTACTAAATAAGTTCCTAAATTATTATGAATATAGGTTCCATAACTAACAACTAACTGACGAATTGCATTTTCGAAAGCATTTGTTTGCACATCTAAATAATAGCTAGTTGCAGTTCCTTTAAATAAGGTTACTCTATTTAAATCAAATATTCCCGATCCAGAAATAATTGAATTAATTTTAGAGTTGAATGTTAAATTTACAAAATCATTTGGATCAGAATATAAGTCAAGTATTCCATTGTTAACAATGCTACCACTTATAAATAAAGAATGAGTTCTTGAAGCATTCCCTAAATAACCAAATCGTCCACCATTATTAATGGTTAGGGAACCTGCTATCGTCATATTGAACGAAAGGAATGGGGAAAACTCTATATTTCCTGAAGTGCCTTGCCCTACAGTAACGCTTGCAGAAACGGCATTCATATTCATGTAAACGGTATATCCATCTCCAACAAAAACAACATCACCCTTTTTAGGAAAGGTACCTGTATTCGTTGCGTTACCGTAAGTAACGGTTGACCATGTTAAAGGGTCGTTCCAAAATCCGCCATTTGTTTTAGAATAGTATGTTACAGCAAAACTTTGCACCCAGCAAGCTAGGGAAAGAATTAAGGTAAGCGTAATTACTTTTCGAAATGGCACTAAGAAATTGCTCATAGCACATTAAATTAAACTGTAGTTGGTGAATCAAATATGCTATCATCTAAAAATTAAAAGGAGGTATTTTAAAAACGATCTTACAATTGTAAGATTTTAATTGAATTTAGATAATTTCAAAATTGCATTTCGATATTCAATACTATTTGATTAATCATAAAAATTTTACTTCTTAATCACTAACAAATATCGATTATAAGTGGAAGGCAAATAATGATAAAAATTAAAAACCTTACACAAAAAATGCAAGGTTTATTACATATATTAAATTCACCATTATTCTATAACTACTATTTTTTGATCTACAAGTGAATTGCTATTGGAAATTCTAATTAAATAATTTCCGGGAATAGAAGGCATTCCCAATGGTATTTGACTATTGTAGTTTAATTCCAAATACTTTACTAGAACAACATTTCCCTTAACATCTAAAATTTGTATTTTGCATTCTTCATTTGTAAGATCATTTTGAAGTAACTTAATCTCATCACTATGACCAGGATTTGGGGCGATGGAAAAATTAGAAGATTTGACTTCATTAACAACTTGAATAGTTGAGTATTCAAATTTACCATCGAAATCAATTTGTTTTAACTTATAATAAACTTTTGAATTGCATAAATCTGAATCATAAAAACTATAATTTCTTATTTTATTTGAATTACCATTTGCTTTACATTCACCAATATAGTTGAATTCAGAACCATTAATACTCTTTTGAATTTCGAAACGATCAGCATTTTTTTCACTCGCAGTTGTCCAATACAATGCAATTTTATTCTTTTCGTTTTTTGCTATAAAGGAAATTAATTTTACCGGCAAAACATTTGATCCGCCAAATGCATTTCCGAAGGTGAAAATATTACTGGGATTATTAAATGAGGAGGATGTAATTGTTCCTGTTGAATTGCTAGTTCCTACCCCACCAGCATCAACCCAATTAGAGGATCCATCATCTCTTGCAATTCTCAAATACTGATAGTCATTTACACCATCATCCACATCATAATTAAGAGAAATGGATGCAGAAACAAGATTAGAAGGACCACTTCTATTTAATTGAAAATACCTTACACTTGAAACTTTATCGATACCTGTTGGTAATGTATAATTTAAATTTCGAGGGTTACTATTAAACATTTCACCTGAATACGTTACCGCAGACGCTGTACTGTGTGTAACATCTAATGACATCAGCCTATACGAACCATCTTTACCTATCGGAAAGTAAATCGTTTGTGGCAAGGTTGATGTCACTGTTTGAATGAAAGGGCCTTCAACATAAGATGTAGAAGATCCAACATCACAATTAGCGCCTGCAAGTAACGAAACAGGACTTGAGTTGGATGTGAAGAGAACGCCATTTGTTAACGATAAATATCCGCTAATGTCAACTTCTTGAGCTAACGAAATTCCAAAAGAATTATTAATAGTTAAATCGTAAAGAGTTTGAATTTCCGAACCTGAAATTTGTTGCGCTTCAATTCCTTGAAATATCAAATGTGAAGACCGAGCAACCAAAGTACCATCACTATATAATGCATTTATTCCATCAATATTTCCAGTTAGAATTAAAGAGCGCGAATCACCTGTTGTACCTGACACTGATCGCAAATCGAAAGTTTTATTTTGATCAATGTATAAACTTAAAGCTTTCATATTAGCAGTTGAATTTGCAGAAGGACATAAAACAATATTTGCAGCGTTCGATCCTGTAACTTTTATATTTGGCAATGTTACCGATGAAAAAGGAGTTAGCGTAAAAATTGATCCAGAGGTAGTATTGTTATTACCAAACGCCACGATACCTCCACCAGAAGAAACAGTACCATTTGTTCCGCAAACAACAAAATCACTTATTGAATTACCAGAAATATTTGGAGCTTCGATTGTTATTAATCCATCATTCATTACAAAAGCACTTCCTAAAACATCGTTTATAAACAAAGGTGAATTTGAAGATTTAGTGCTTCCTGAATTTAGCAATAAAATTCCGCCACTCATGTTAAAGTTTAATGGATCAGTTGAAGCTCCTGACTTATAAAATATGCTTCCATATACTTCCATTGTTCCTGATTGAATATCTAACTTAGGAATAAATGCACCAATTTTATCATAATGTAATCCAGTAACTCCAGCGGTTGAACCAACTTTTAATGTTCCTCCATTTACGATGATTGTACCACTCAATGTTGTTTCATCTTGATTCGGTGATAAATTAACAGTGCCTTGCGTTATTTTAAAGATAGCATCGCTACCAATTGTAAACCCAGAAATTGCACTACTGTTTACATTGAATGTTCCACTATTATGATGATTATAAGTTCCATAATTTATTATAAAATCACGAATAGCATTTTCAAATCCGGAAGATTGTACATCAGCATAAAATGACGTTGAAGATGTTTTTGTGAGAGTTACCGTATTCAAATCAAATGTACCTAATCCATTAACTGTACTATTTACATTTCTATTAAAAACGAGATTTACAACATCATCGGCATCGGCATATAAATCAAGTGTACCTGAATTACTAAGATTTGTTCCAATATTCAAAGTATGAGTTCTGCTACTATTACCATTATACCAAAGTTTACCACCACTATTTATTGTTAACGCATTTAAAATGGAGAATGAATAATTTCCAGCTTCCGCAAATTCAACTATACCTGAAGAACCTTGTCCGATGTTAATTGTACCAACTGATAAAGTTGCATTAATATAAATCGAATAACCATCACCAATGTTAGCAATATCGGTTGACTTAGGATAAGTACCTGTATTAGTTGATTGACCATATCCAGTAGTTGACCAACCATTTGCATCATTCCAATTAGCGCCTGAAGTTTTGCTATAATAGGTTGTTGCAAACAAATTAGAACTAAAAATACTCAAAAGAAGAATTAAATTTAACTGCTTAAAAATAGTAAATGTCGTTTTCATTTTAAACTTATTTTAGGCTTGGTATTTTTCATAAAGCATACCAAATCAAAAAAATGTTTATTAAAAATGATGCTACTTCTTGCAATCACATTTATCGTTACAATAAAAATCTAAAATAAAAAATGCACTCTTAAAAACAAATGATGGCTGCCCAAAAGTGCAACCATCAATGATTAAAAATAATATAATTCTTAAAGAATCTTACAAAGTTGATAAGCGATCTAATGTAATTTGAATAAGTTTATGCATTGATTCTTCAGCATTGGAAGAATATTTTTGTGATATACGATTTGCTACAATTACATTTACTGCACAACAATGATGTCCTAATAATTTTGCTAAACCATACATCGCACCTGTTTCCATTTCAAAATTAGTAATTCGATTATCTTGATGTTTGAATCCACTTAATTTATCAATCAAATCCATCCGTGAAGGTTGTAATCTCAATTGACGCATTTGTGGTGCATAAAATCCAGAACAAGACGCAGTAATTCCTTTGTGCATATCTGGTGAAAGCAGTGTTAAAAGTTTATCAGAAGCCCTTGCTAAATATGATTGTGGGAAAATTCCTTGATTTGGAAAATGATTTCTAAAAGATTGAATAATATCGTTCTCTTCTTTATCGTTCTCAAGGTGATAGAAATTTAATAAGCCATCTAAACCTAAGCCAAATGAAGAGCAAACGAAAGAATCAACTGGAATTTCGGCTTGAAGAGAACCAGAAGTACCAATTCTTATCAAGTTTAAAGGTGTTAGATTTTCTTTTATCGTACGCGTATTGAGGTCGATATTTACTAGAGCATCTAATTCGTTATAAACAATATCGATATTATCCGTTCCAATACCTGTTGAAAGGACAGTAATACGCCTACCTTTGTAAACTCCGGTATGAGTAACAAACTCACGTTTTTGCTTTCGCACTTCAATGGTTTCGAAGTAATTACTAACCATTTGCACTCTATCAGGATCACCAACATTGATGATTATATCACTGATTTCTTCAGGTAAAAGATTGAGATGATAAACACTCCCATCTTTATTTAATATTAATTCGGATTCAGGTATATGAGTCATATCTTTAAATGAAATATTTTTACCAAAGAAAAAAAAATAAGTAATACAAAGCGATGAATCCAGCACAGCATCATATAATTGTCCCAACCGACTTCAGCGAACAATCGAAAATTGCCCTTACCCAATCTTATAATTTAGCTCGATTTACTGGTTCTATCATTACCTTAGTACATGTTATCGATGAGGATCTATTTACCTCTATGATTCACCTTTTCACAGACAAGGAAAATCAAGAGGAGCTTTTGAGATTAGGGATTCAAACCAAATTAGATTTATTGGCTAAAGAAGCAACAATTAATTCAGGCCTTATTATCAATACTAGAATCGAAAAAGGAAAGATTTATGAACAAATTGTAGCTGTAGCAGAAGAATTTAACGCTACATTTATAGTGATGAGTACTTCAGGACCTACCACATTGCGCAAGAAATTTATCGGTTCCAATGCTGAAAGGGTGATCAAAGATGCTCCTTGTCCAGTGATCTCCATAAAAGGAAAAGAGCATAAGACAGGGTGCAATACAATTGTTTTCCCTCTTGATTTGTCGAAAGAGACAAAAGAAAAAGTTAATAAGTGTATCGAAATTGCTCAATTTTTCAAGTCAATCGTCAAGGTAATGACGGTTACAGATACTACCGATGAATTTTTAATAAATAAATTAGAAAGGCAGATGGAACAAGTGATTGATTTTATAAGTTCACACGAAATAATTTGCACTGGAGAGTTTGTCGATAACAAAGACATTTCAGATGGTGTATTAAATTGTGCTGAAAAAGTAAAAGCGGACTTAATCATCATCATGACTCAACAAGAATTAGATTGGACACTTCATTTTATTGGCAATGAATCGCAACAAATCATAAATAATTCCGAAATTCCCGTTTGTAGTATCCGACCCATACAAAGAAAAGATACCTTAGAGTTTGTAATCTAAATCACCTGACCTTAAAAAACATCAGTTATGCAAAAGACCTTCCACATTAAGAAGATTCTGATCCCCTTCGATTTTTCAGAAACAGCAGAGTTAAGCCTCGAACACGCAGTATTTATGGCGAAGTTACTAAAGGCTGAAATAGTACTTCTACATATTGTTGAAACCCTCACCCTTCCAAGTGCAATTAGTCATGCATTTTCTGGTTTCGAGAAAAAAGTTGAATCAGCATCTAATGATAAACTTAAAGAACTTGCACATCAACTCCATATCGATAATGGAATTGAAGTAAGTATCATTACTGAAGTGGGTAATATTCACAAAAAAATTGCGTATACTGCTAAACAAGCACATATTGATTTAGTAGTGATGGGCACACATGGATCTAGTGGAAGCAACTACATTATTGGAAGCAATACAACTCGAGTAGTACAAGAATCTCCATGTCCAGTAATTTCTGTTCAGTCGCATGCGAAAAAAATAGGGTTTTCGAAAATAGTTTTGCCTA
Organism: Bacteroidota bacterium; assembly: GCA_043758125.1. GTDB lineage: Bacteria > Bacteroidota > Bacteroidia > AKYH767-A > OLB10 > JANXSD01. Next base: position 15,151 of record JAYVOC010000271.1, read on the forward strand.
TTGATGATTCTACAGAGTCGCGTCAAAAAGTTCCATTTGCGATGGAGATTGCAAAACATTATAATTCGCACGTTATTGTGACGGGTATCATGCAATCTGGCAATGAAGATTATCAACGTAAATTTAAAATAAAGGTCGAACAAGTTGAGGATTTCTTAAATGAACATGCTGTTGTTTGCGAAACACAATATATACAAGGTGATGATCGTGCAAAAATGACTTTAAAAGTTATTGATGATAATGATGCCGATTTAGTCATCATCATGACAGAGCAAGACTCCTCATTTACTGGATTGATAATGGGGAATTATGCATCTAAAGTGATTAATAATTCAAAGGTTCCTGTTATGACTGTGCGACCTGCAGAAATTGATCCTGATCGCATCACCGTATCGTTTTAGTTAAATTAAATTAAATTAATAAAAGATCCCAATGCGAGGATCTTTTATTAATTTAGATGATATATAATTTTCATTTGTGCTGATGTCATTTTGTTTGCATCACAGTTAAAACTAAATATTTACTTTTACGATAATGAGTTTAATCCATCAAGTACTTGCGCAATATTGGGGCTACAAGCAATTTCGTCCCTTGCAAGAAGATATTATTCATTCCGTTATGGAGAAGAATGATACGCTTGCATTATTACCAACTGGTGGTGGCAAATCAATTTGTTTTCAAGTACCAGCAATGGTGAATGATGGGATTTGTTTGGTGATTTCACCTCTCATTGCATTGATGAAAGATCAAGAAGAAAACCTTCGCAACAAAGGAATTAGAGCCGTTGCAATAGTTTCAGGAATGAAACGAAGCGAAGTGGATATTGCACTTGACAATTGCGTTTATGGAGATTATAAATTTTTATATGTTTCACCAGAGCGATTAGAAAGTGAACTTTTTCAAGAGCGCTTGATGCAAATGAAAATAAATTTGATAGCTGTTGATGAAGCACATTGCATTTCACAATGGGGTTATGATTTTCGTCCACCGTATCGACAAATTGCAAAAATTAGAGAATGGTTTCCTGCAATTCCAATCATAGCTTTAACTGCTTCCGCTACTCCAGAAGTTAGAGAAGATATTTGTAAGCAACTGAACTTTAAAAATCATAAAATTTTTACAAAAAGTTTTGCGCGACCGAATTTATCATACATTGTTCGGCATGATGATAAAAAAATGGAAAGTGTTTTACGCATTTTAAATTCGGTTCCTGGCTGCGGAATTATATATGTACGTAATCGTCGTAAAACACAAGAAATCGCAAACCAACTTCTTAAAAATGGTATTCGTGCCGATTTTTATCATGCAGGATTATCTCAACAAACAAGAACTGAAAAGCAAAGTAAATGGATGAAGAATGATTCGAGGATCATTGTCTCTACAAATGCTTTTGGGATGGGTATTGATAAGCCAGATGTACGATCTGTAATTCATCTTGATCTACCAGATGATTTAGAAAGCTATTATCAAGAAGCTGGAAGAGGTGGTCGTGATGAAAAATCATCGTATGCTGTTGTATTATACAATCAATCAGACATTCTTGATTTAGAGAGAAGGATGTCGGTTAATTTTCCTGAAATAGATGAGATCCGTAAAGTTTATCAAGCACTAGGAAATTATTTCCAGATTCCAGTAAATTCAGGATTAGGGTTAACACTTGAATTTGATTTAATTTCCTTTTGTGATCAATATCGATTTGATCCTGTTAGGACCTATAATTGTTTGAAAGTTTTAGAGTTAGAAAATCATCTTACTTTATCAGATTCGATTTATCTTCCATCACGAATACATATTCCAATAAAAAATATTGAGTTATATGAATTTCAAGTAAAGCATACCAATTATGATCATCTAATAAAAACTATTTTAAGAAGTTATGCAGGACTATTTGATAACTATGTTCGCTTTAGTGAAACTGAATTAGCAAAGAGAGTTGGAATTGATTTAAAATTGCTGAAGATTGAATTAGTATCATTAAATAAATTGGAAATTATAAGTTATATTCCATCAACAGAAATGCCGCAGTTAACATTTAATGAAGCGCGCGTTGATGCTAAATTACTGCGCATTAGTAGAGAAAATTTAGAGGATCGTAAGCAACGATTTACAATTAGAGCGAATGCCTTTAAACAATTTATTAGCGATAAATATCATTGCAGAAGTATGATGCTCCTTGCCTATTTTGGAGAAAATAATTTACACCGTTGTGGCACTTGTGATTATTGCAGAGAGCGAAATAAACTTGAATTAAATGATTTGGAAATGGAAGAACTTCGTAATGAAATTCATCTTCTTTTAAAAGATGGGCCAGCATTAGCGCAAAGTATTTCAGAAAAGATAAAGGGATATAAATCTGATAAAGTGATTGCAGTTTTAAGGTGGCTCATTGATACTGGAGAAATTGGAAATGATGCATTAGGCAGAATCTATTTTAAGGAGAATTAAATTATGCAATTGAAAGAAAGTTTTTACATTAGAAAAGATGTAATTAAAATTGCACGTGATTTAATTGGTAAAGTTCTCGTTACAAATTTCGAAAATCAACTAACTTCAGGAATAATTTTAGAAACCGAAGCTTACAACGGTATCATTGATAAAGCATCTCATGCCTATAACAATCGAAGAACATCAAGAACTGAAATTATGTTTCACAAAGGAGGTACAGCTTATGTCTATTTGTGTTATGGTATTCATTCACTATTTAATGTTGTAACGAATAGTGAAAATATTCCTCACGCTGTTTTAGTTCGAGCAATACAACCTTTGGATGGTATTTCAATTATGGAAAAAAGGAGAAAGCTTTCCTCAACAAGAAAAAATTTTAGCGCAGGGCCTGGTACTGTTTCAGCTTCTCTTGGTATTCATTTTAGCAAATCTGGATTATCATTGTTTACTGATAAAATTTGGATTGAAGACAGAAATATTAAAATTAAACCTAGTGAAATTAAAATTACACCTAGAATAGGTGTTGATTATGCTGGCGAAGATGCGCTTTTACCTTATCGTTTCTTAATAGACAAGTTAAATGATCCATTACTTTATTGTATTTCGTAAATTCGCCACATGGAACTCTTTCACATCGGATTTCTTAGTGTTCGACTTCTCGATATTTTAGATATCTTGATTGTTGGATTTTTGCTTTACAAAGTATACCAACTTCTAAAAGGAGGTACGGCGATGAATATTTTTATCGGTATTGTTGCTATTTATGTTTTATGGTGGCTTTTCGTTAAAATTCTCGATATGCAATTGTTAGGTGCATTACTCGGGCAATTTATGAGTGTTGGTGTACTTGCATTAATCATCGTATTTCAACAAGAAGTAAGAAGGTTTCTATTGCTAGTAGGAAGTAATAGTTTTACTGGCAAAGATAGCTTCACACGAAAATTACTTCCATGGAATTGGCAAGTGCAAAGAGTTGCGCCGCCTAATTTAGAGCCTATCATTAAAGCTTGTGCAGGGATGGCGAAAAATAAAGTTGGTGCTATCATTGTTATCTCACGAACTACCGATCTTAAATTTTATGAAAGTACTGGTGACTTAATGGATGCTGATGTTTCAAAGCGTTTACTTGAAAGTATCTTTTTTAAAAATAGTCCTTTGCATGATGGTGCAGTTATTATTGAGAACAATAAAATAAAAGCGGCTAGATGCGTTTTGCCAATTACAGAGAATACAGATCTACCTGCCCACTATGGAATGCGTCATCGAGCAGCTTTAGGTATTACAGAACAAAGTGATGCTATCTCTGTAATAGTATCTGAAGAAACAGGGACAATTTCAGTTGCTGTAGATGGAAAAATTCAATCCAACTTATCACCTGAAGAGCTGGAGCAAATATTATTGAAAGAATTATAATTTTTGTTATTTTCTTAATGCAGGATTCAATGTATAAGCTTGATTCAAATATTGCTGCGCAAGTGTTTCATTGCCTTTGCTCCTCCAGGTAATGCCAAGATAATAATTCGCCATTGCATTATTAGGATCTACTGATATAGCTTTTTCAAAATTAGAAATTGCATTATCAAATTGTTGTCCAGAGCCGTAACAACTTCCGATATTTGTCCATGCTTCAGAATAACGTGGATTCAAACGAACGGCTTCTTGAAATTCAGCTAATGCTTCATTGTATTTTCCAGAAGTAAAGTAAACAGTTCCCAAATTATTATGAACAGTTGGATCATTCACATTGTACTTCAATCCCTCGTTGTAACATTTAATAGCTTCTTGCGGATTTTTTAATCGAGCATACGCAATTCCCATTTGATTCCATGCATCAGTAAATGATGGAGTAAGTTTCACCGCTGTCTTCAAATAACCAATTCCAGCATTCAAAATACTATCCTGTTGTTGTGGCGATTTTCCTTTAAGCTGATCTTCTTTTATCAAATGATTTCCCATGTAATATTGAACACGTGTACTATTTGGTGAAGAAATTAATCCAGAAGAATAAAGCGTTGCATTGTTTTCCCAAATAGGATTTCTCGCCATTGTTAATCCACCATAAATTAAGGAAATTGTTATCACTACAATTAATGATAATTTATTATCAGCAAGAAAATCATGCTTTTGTTCTTCAGGTTTTTTTGAAAGCAACCGATGCAAAACCACAGCTAACAATAAACATATTCCGAAGCTTGGCGTGTACATTAATCGTTCACCATAATGCGTACCGATAATCACAAATAAATTGGATGAAACTGAAATCGTAATAAAGAAATAGAATATTGCGAATGAATATATTTCTTTCTTTTTCCATCCCATTATTGCAATAACTAACATTGCTAATAAAATTATTCCTGAAACTATAAATTGCCAATTCATTACTCCGATGATTGGAAGTTGTGGAAATGAATTATCGAAAGTTAAAACTGTTGGAGCAATGATTGTTTTAAGATACAATCCGAGCAAATAAATAGCAGTAGTCATTCGTGTTAATAGATTCGGAGCTGCCATCAACATATTATCTGTTATAGAAGGATGCAATGAAATACCAACTGGACCTAAAACTTTTGATCGAATCGCTAAAAAGATGAATGCAACACCCAGACAAACAACAGTAGGAAGCCATGTTCTCTTTAATGGTTTATCAGAAAAGAAATATCCTACTAAAGGAATTACTGCTAATAAAGTTATTGAAGATTCCTTAGAGAAAATTGCAATAAGAAACCATAGTGCTGCTTTTAAAAGCGACATTGCATTTCCTGTAACATTGTACTTATGAATCGATCTTAACATCAGCAATCCAAAAAGAAATCCTAAAATTTCATCCACACTTTTAATGTTTGCAACAGCTTCCGTATGGATCGGTAAGGTTATGAAAAATAAAGTTGCAGCAAATGCGACAAATAAATTTCCTTTAAGCCAATCAACAAGGGTTTTGAAAAGCAACCAACCTGTGAGCATAAACAATAAAATATTTACCCAATGTGCAGTTGATGGTTTATTTGGGGATATCCCCCACTCCATTGCCAAAACAGATTTTGCAACAGGACGATACAATTCATCAGCAACAAAAATATAACCATATCGATAACTCGTTCTAAAAATTTCTCCAATAGCATCAAAACCTTTTTGGGTAGTTTTATTTTCAATGATAGAAGAATAGTCATCCAAAGCATAACCATGATTCATGGTGTTTGCATACACTATAAAACTAACAACTACAATAATTGCTGCTAAATATTTCTGAAGATGATTCACTTTTATCTTCGAGTTATTTTCAGCAGGCTTTATATTACTTTGAGAAGAAATTTTTTCCTTACGAGTTGCTTTTTGTCTCGACATAATACGCTATTTAATTTTTATAGAATCGGAATTATTTTTTGACTTTGCTTCAAAATCACGAATCATTTCTTCAGGTGTTTTACCAAGATTCGCTAATGAATTTTTTACATCAGAAGCTAATTTATGATTTGGATATTGCGCTAAGAACTTCAAATAATATCTTCGAGCACCATCTATATCTGCCAACGAATTTTCAGAAACAAATCCTTGCAAAAATAAAGCTGTTGACACTTTTTTATAATTTGGATAACGCTGTACTCTGCCAAAATAACCTAATGCATCTTTTGGTTTACCAATACCATTTGCGATATCACCAGCTCTAAATAAATACTCTGGCGCCAAAGTATCATCCTGAAATTGATCAGCATAACTAACATACATTTTAATCATTGAATCCGCAGCTGCAGGATTTGGAATTTTAGACACATCACTAAAAAGTACTTTTTCCATGTCGGTGATTTGTGCTTGCATAGATTGTTGAGGTTTCACGCAGGAAGTGACTAACAATACTAAAAATCCTAAGAAGGAAGGACGAAACATTTTATTCATAATTTATTTTTATTTGAATGGTGATCCTGGTTCTTTTGCCATGTGCTTAAATACAACTTTATCCATCCATGATGGAAAAAATTTATTTAACCATACAGTCATTTTACCATTCCCTGTTAATATTAAATCTCTTTTACGATGAAGTACTGCATCAAAGATATTTGATGCAACTTCTGTAGCTGTCATCATTTTATTTTCGTCGCGCGGTGATTCACCTTGACTAGTTCCGTTTGCGGTTAATGATGTATTACGTATTTCTGTAGCTGTGAATCCTGGGCAAGCAACCAGTACATGCAAATCATTTTTCAAATTCTCCGTTCGTAATGATTCCATGAATCCTTCTAATGCAAATTTAGATGCGGAGTAACCTGTTCGTCCTGGTAAACCTTTCTTACCAGCAATGGAAGAAACGGCAACTACTGATCCTTTCTGTTTTATCAAATGTGGCAATGCATACTTAGTACAGAAAACAGCTCCCCAAAAATTGGTGTCCATCAATTGTCGAATTACTTTCAAATCTAAATCGGCAAATAAAGCTCGCATCGAAAGACCTGCATTGTTAATTAAAACATCAATCCGATTGTACTTCGATATCGTTTCCTCAACAAGCATTTTACAATCAGACTCAATACTTACGTCAGCCTTAACAACTAACACTTCAGCACCATTAGTTAATAAGTTTTGTTCAACAATCCTTAGCTTATCGATCGATCGTCCAATTAAAACAACGACGTAACCTTTAGCGGCGAAAACTTCTGCGCAAGCTTTACCGATACCTGATGAAGCCCCAGTAATTATTACAACCTTCTTTTGCATTTCATGGCAAATGTAGGCGATTAGGTTATTTTTGGGCAATATTTGGATTTCGATTGTCATTAAGTTTTAACCAAACCTAATTTGACAACATCCGAAATCTATAAATTACCAAAATAAAAAAGCCTTTAAACATGAAACTTATAGAAGTAAATTCGGCAGAGTGGATTAAAGAATTCCATCACTTACCGAAAGAAATTTACAAGAATGATCCACATTGGATTCCGTATATCAAGCAGGACATTGAAAAACTTTTTGATCCTAAAAAGAATAAATTATTTGTTGAAGGCGCAGAAGCCATTCGTTGGATTTTGAGCGACGACAATGGAAAACATATTGGTCGAGTTGCTGCTTTTATCAATCCAAAAACTACTACCACATCAGCATTAAAGACTGGCGGAATGGGTTTCTTCGATTGTATCAATGATCAAAATGCTGCTAACTTTTTATTTGATGCTTGTTTGAAGTGGTTAAAAGAACGTGGCATGGAAGCGATGGATGGTCCAATCAATTTTGGTGATAGAAGCGAATTTTGGGGCTGTCAGATCACGAATTTCGATGAACCTGCCATCTATCCGATGAATTATAATTTGGAGTATTACAAGGATCTATTTGAAAATTATGGGTTTCAGAATTATTTCTTTCAATATAATTTTTGGAGAGATATCCATGTTCCCGCACAGCCGATTTTTCATCGAAAATATAATCAGTTAAAAAATGATCCCGATTTTCAGATTATGGATATTAGAGGCAAAAATTTAGATGTGGTTGCTGAAGATTTCAGAACTGTTTACAATGGTGCTTGGGGTGGTCATGCGCATTTCAAGGCGATGTCGAAAGAAGCAGCGCGAAAAATTTTCAAAGCGATGAAGCCTGCTATCGATCCGGAGATTGTGATTTTTGTGTTTTACAAAGCTGAGCCAGTAGCGTTTTATCTTAATCTTCCCGAACTCAATCAAATATTTCGTCATGTGAAAGGTGATTTGAACCTTGTTGGTAAGATCAAGTTCATGTATCATAAGTGGCGCAAAACGGTTACACGCATGACGGGAATGGCGTTTGGCGTGGTGAGAGAATGGCAAGGCAAAGGATTAGAAGCAGCGTTAATAGTTTTTGGTGAGAAGACAATTCCAGCTCGCGGCGTTTATAAGGATACCGTTTTAACATGGGTTGGGGATTTCAATCCGAAAATGTTGAAAATGATTTCCAACTTAGGAACAACAGAATGGCGAACCTTCATTACCTATAGATATCAGTTTGATCGGACGATACCATTTGAACGTGCTGCGATAACAGATTAAACGCTGAATTTCACTAGTAAAACGCAATTAAAATGGTGATAAATGTCAAAAAGCAGGTTAAATCATTCATTTTTTAATGTTAATAAAAGATCATTATTACTGATATTCAGTAATTTGAGATAATGAGAAATAAATGATGCTACATTCTTGTTTATCATTTCATAGAAATCATACATTTGCACCCGCATTTGGCCTACAAGACCAAGCGCTAACCAAAAGTACTAGATTCCGTAGCTCAGTTGGTAGAGCAATACACTTTTAATGTATGGGTCCTGGGTTCGAGTCCCAGCGGGATCACTTTGAGGGCTTGAGAAATCAAGCCCTCAGTCGTAAAGTGCTGATTTGACAGGGTAATGATGAGGGTCTAAACCCGGCTGAAAGTGATGGTGACTACACCCACTACTACACCCACAGCCATGTCAACTACACCCACATTTACGATGAACAGCATTACGTGTAAAGTCATCCAGCGAATTGAGAAAATCAACAAGCTAGGCAAGGCACCTCTGAACCTGCAACTTTTTATAAATAAGCAGCGGTTGGTAATTCCATTAGGTATGATGATCCCTCCTCAGGAGTGGGACAAATCTGCTATGAGGATTATTATTTTATCCAGTTCGAACAAAAAAGAACTTCAACAATACAATGAATTATTAATTCGATATCTCGATCGTGTTAATGATTTGCGTCATCATTATGAGATGATTGACACGTACATTACTAAGGAGCAATTCAGAAAAGATTTTGCAGAAGACAGTCGTAAATATGGAGTAGTCCAATTTATTGAAAAGGAAATTGTAGACCTCGTTTTAGTTCGTTCTCCAGGTTCAATAAAAAATTTAAGAACCACCATTAATAAACTAAAGGTTTTTTCGCCCGAGGTTCGATTTGGAGAAATTGATCATTTATATCTTACTCGTTGGGAGGGATATTTGCGTCGAACCAAACTTAGCAATGGAACCGTTTGGAAACACATGAAAGATTTACGTATGATACTAAATCTTGCAGTTAAGCGAGGAATGAAAATCAATGAAGCTTTCAAAAACTATCGTATTAAACGTGTTGCAGGAAAACGTTTTTTTCTTGATAAAAGTGAAGTTATTTTACTTGAGCAACTTTATAGTTCTGGAACATTAACTGGTGAGCTATCTCGTGTATTAAAATATTTTTTATTTAGTTGTTATACTGGCTTACGATTATCAGATGTTAAGCAAATAGCATTTGAAGATATTATGGATGGCCAATTAACATACAACGCTGTGAAGACAGCGAAAGATGGAAAAATATCACGCGTTCCATTAAATAAAAACGCATGGAAATACATCACCGTTACCGAGGGCAAACTCTTTGAAACTTATGTTGATCAAGTTACCAATCGTTATTTAAAAGAAATTGCAGTACGGGCAGGAATAAAAAAAAGATTAACATTTCACATGTCGCGCCATTCTTTCGCAATGCTATTTTTGGAAGCATCAGGAACAGTTTTAGAATTAAAGGAAGTCCTTCATCACTCTAAAATAGAAACAACAATGGTATACACTCATATTAAAAATGCAGACGTAAAAGCAAAAATGATGTTAATGGATAATTAGTTTTTACCAATAGTAACTTCACTAATAATTTGATTTATTCTATCGCGATCAATTTTATCTTGCTGATAACTAATAGATGCTTTTGCTGGAGTTGGATTTTCTAAATTAGCATTTAGTTTAGCTAACGAATGTGCGAGCATTTTCAAACTCTGTTGCATTTCAATATCATTAGATTTATTATTGTCAGTTGTATCATTATTTTTTGATACATCAATTGCAATCTTTTCCTGCTTCACATGTACACTCACATGAATTTGTTGCACCGATTCTGAAATTTTTCTTGTATCAATTGTAGTTAATGGTGAATTTCTAAAACTAGGTACCACTTGTGAAAGCGTTTTTTCGAAACCATTTAAGTAAGCACCATTTTTAAGTTTGGGCAAAAAATCAGGAGTATTTTTATTTGACAAAATTCTGCCATCTGTACTAGGTGGTAAATCAGCGCTAATATTACTTAGTATTCTTCCGTCAGTGCTAGGTGGTAAGTCCGCAACAACATTAGATAATATTCTGCCATCTGTACTCGGTAATGCACCATTTATATTGGATAATATTCTACCATCTGTACTCGGTAATGCACCATTTATATTTGATAATATCCTTCCATCACCACTACCATCAGCAATAGGACCTGTATTATTACTTTGAACATGGTGAATGATTTCATCAATAATTGTTTTGTTGTTTTTGTATAACTCTTTACTTAAAATTAAAACAGGCTCCCCTCCTTCTGCTTCAATAATTGGTTTGCCTGATGCATCATGCAATTTTATTCCGTGATTGTCATGTGATGGGCCATCCAAAATTATTGCTCCATTTTCAGCTTTTTTTGTTGTTTTTGGGTTTTCTAAATTAGGCGCATTAGGAGTACTAGATTTACTAAGCACAGCCGATGCCTCAGCCATATTTACTAGTATCGTTCCAATACCAATGGCAACACGCGCAGCATAACTGTATGGATCTCCCGCTGTTGATTTTGCCGTCATTGTTGCAATAGCTTCTGCCGTTCTAATAGCAATCATTGCAACAGTTGCAATTTTTTCAAAATCTGCCTGTGTTTTAGTATTCGTGCCAACCAACTGCATAATTGCTGTAATGCCTTGAGCGTATCCTCCTACTGCAGCTTCAGCTGATTTCCATTTTTTCTCCTGTGCTTGATTAAATTTAGTAATTGCAGCATCATTTTTCGTCTGTGCATCTTCATTGGCTTTTTTAGTAATAACATATATTGCATCTGCTTTCCCCTTTTCGAGTTTGATGATGTCAACTGTTTGTTTTCTTTCCTCTTCAGTTAACTGTCGGCCAGTCTTTGCAGCATCTTTAACAATAGTAGCATTTGCAATTTTTGATTTCTCAATTATTTCATTCCACTTAATTGTTTCAGCTGCAATTTTATTTGCTAATTCATCACCAATTAAAGCAGAAACTTTTTCACCTAATTCTTTTAAATTTTCGAGATGTTTATCAGATTGAGTTTTTTGTAATGCATCGATGGCATTTTTTTTATCAGTTTCAAGTTGAATTTCTAGAGCTGCATTGCCTTTAATTATAGCTATCTCGGCATCATATTTTTTCGTTAAATCATCAATTTCTTTTTGATCCTTAGAAGTTGATTTCGGAGATACACTATTTTTAAATTCTTCCAAACTTTTTTGATAATCCTTTTCAATATTTAAAAGCGCAACTGCTTTATCCGCTGCAATTCTTTTTAATAATTCTGCATTTCCCTTTGCTGCAGTTTCCAGATCAGCATACTTTTTTTCTACTTCCGATATGTCAATCTCATACTTGCTTTTACCTTGTTTAGAAAGATCAAATTCAATTTCAATTAACTTTTTCTTTAATTCTTCAAGTTTTTTAATGGCTTCTTTGCTATCAACATTTACAGTAGTAGTTTTTTTATTCAACTCATCTTGAACCTTAGCAATTTCAGCAGCAATATTTTTATATTCTGTACTTTTAAGTACTGATAAGTCTAAAGCTTTGTGAAGCAATGTTAATTTTTCTTGATATTGTTCAGTTGTTTGGGCGTTAATACCCATTGCATTCGTAAACAATTTCTGAACATCCGTAACAGTTGAAAGTTGAGCACCAAGTAATTTTACATTTTTTGCGATTGCATCAATTTGAGTATTATATTTTGCACCGGCATCAATCCCATTTTGAATTGCAGTTGTATTGTTATCGATGGACATCTGCTGAGTATCCATTATATTTTTCAAGAAATTGCCAACTGACTGCCATGTACCAACTGTTGAACTTTGTTGTACTACTTTTTCACGTTCTGCTTGAAGCTGTAAAAGCGATGCTTCCGCATCCTTCAATTTTAAAGCGATTTGATCTTTCAACGCTTCCCGTTGTTCAGGTGCAAGTCGATTAAAATTTTCAAGTTGTTTGTTGTATTCCTCCGTTGATTTTTCTAAATCTTTATTAATTTTAATAAGGTCCGTTGATATTTTGTATTTATCCTTTTCAAGTTGGATTGCCTCTGAAGTGTTTTTTCTGTATATATCAACTGCCTCAATCAATGCCAAAATTCCAGCAACAGCCCAACCTAATGGGTTTTGCATAATAACAGCATTCCATACTCTTTGAACTCCAGTTGCAAATGAAATCCTACCGCTTAAAACATCAGTTGATAATGAATAAGCTTTAGTAGCAGTATCAGCGATGGCAGTCCAAGTTGTATTTAATTGTTTTGCTGCTTTGTTCGCAAGTTCGGCAGTAGTATTTACAATACTTGATGTCGTTGCTTTAATTAAAGCAAAATTGTAAAGTATCGCAGCTTCTGCAATTAACCTAAACGAAAGTGCATTATCGCTTAAAAATTGAGGTAACTTTTTTAACCAATCAATAAACAAACTGATATTCGAAACTTGCTTTGTTAAAAATTGCGTTGCAGAATCACTCGTGAAAAGACCATAAAATTTCTTTCCTAACTTATCTAATTCAGCACCTAAAGTTTCATTCTTAAGTTTATATTGTTCAGTAATTGCAGTAGTTTGCTTTAATGCTTGAGTTGCAAGTTCAGTACGTTCTGCAAGCATCTTTTGGTTAACAGATAATTTAGCAATTACCTCACTTGCACCAGCTCCACTAATTTCAGCATCCTTTAAAACGTTTGCAAAAGCAATCGCACTGTTGCCACTTTTTTTAGATCCATCAACGAACTTTAAAAATGCTTCATAAATATCTGTATTTACAAGTTTTTGATATTCTTTGAGTGGAACACCAGCTGTTTTTGCAAAATCCACTGAATTATTAGACATTTTCTGCAAAATCTTTCCTATTGCGGTACCACCTCGTTCTGTGGAAATGCCAAGCTCTTGCATAGTAGCAGACAAACCTAAAACTTGACCACCAGTTAAACCTAGTATAGTACCTACACCTGCAATGCGGTTTGCGAAATCTGCAACAACAGGAGCAGTTGCAACACCTTCTTGTGCAAGTTTCACTAATGCATTACCAATATGTAATAAATCCTGATCAATATGTTCAGTCTTTATATTTCCCATAACATTGCGAAGCTTTGCTAATTCTGTCGCAATTTCCTCGGTACCACCCTTAAACTCTCCCGATAAAACAACCGCTGCTTTATTAATAGATTCTGTAAATCCTAAAATTTCATTTTTAGCAACACCAAATTGTCCAGCAACATTTGCTATTTCACGCAAATCAGCTGCTGATGTTCTAGTATCTATTTTTCCTAATTCAGAATTTAACTTCTTTACTTCCTCAGCCGTTAATCCAGTTGTCATTCGAATATCGGCCAATGAATCACTCAACTTAGCATTTTTCGAAATAACATTTGTTATCTGACTACTTAGCTCTTGAATTCCCAGATAGCTGACAGCTAACAACCCAAAAGCTTTAATCTCATTTCCTATAGTTTTAAAAAGTCCTGCAGTTGGCTTAACTGTTTGATTAAGCTCTGTCATTCGTGTATTAACGTTCCTGAGCTGTTCTGCCTTAGTTGCAAATTCAGCAGTTGCGGGGCTTAAAGTTTCAATCTCTTTACGTAATTGATTGGCAGCCATGCGTAGCTCCTTCATCGATGCATCCGCAAGTTGTCCATTAATTACAACATCGATACGATTTGTAATTTGCTTTTTTAATTCAGCATGTTCAGCTCTTAAATCTTTTAATTGTTGCTGCTTTTCTTTATAGCCAGGATCTGTCTTGGCCATAACTTTAAATTCACTATTAAGCGACTTAATTACTTCTTCCAGCCGCTTAACTTCTGCACGAGCTTGTTCGCTATTTATATAAATCGACGTCGTTGCCGTTTCGTTAGTTGCCATTACAATTGTATATTAATTTTTTGGCTTAACTTCTCTATAACATTCAAACTTGTCACTCCATAATTCTCCGCTAACAATTCCAAAAGTGATTTTATTTCTGCAGTCTTCGTAGGTGAGTACCACTTCTTAGGTTTTCTTCTAGGTGCTCCACGCATCCTGTTCAGCGGACGTGCATTTTCTTTCACATCAGCAATAGAAACACCTTTACCAACTCCCATGTCAACCAAGCGTCCATAAAATAACATTTCTAAATCAATGCGACGAACATCATCTGGTGCATTTGCAATTACATTTCCCGCAAACGAATTATACAAATCATTCGATTTGCCAATTCCTAAACGTTTCAACTTTCGCTTAAAACGCTGAATAGTGATATCTAGCCATTCGTTTGCTAATTGCGTTTCTGATATTATTCTTCGTTGTTCCATGTTGATTTTTTAAAAGTAAATTTCGCTGGGCTTACAATCGGATAATCTAGTTCAATAATTTCAATAATGTAAAATTGATTTAACACTTTAATTTTTGGATAAAAGCCATGCAAATCACGATAATTAGTTAGTCGTGTCATTACTGCGTCATTCACATTAAAATATCCAAAAGCTTTCTTCGAATTAAATAAAAAGTTAACAGTAGTTTCCCACCATTTTTTATACATGCCATCGTCACCATCCCATTTTAATTGCCATGGTAAAATATTTTCACCGTAATGATTTTTATTGTCAGCACTTGCCATTGGGTAGTGTTGTGTTCCGTAAGCTTCAGTATTTAATTCTGTGTAGCCATGATAAAATAAAAATCGAAGTGGAAATCTACTAGTATTCAACCCAAAAAATTCTGCATTAATCTCATGCCTAACATGTGGCATTTTCATTGCCCCTACATACTCAACAATTGAATAGGGAATATCAGCATCTGGAATAATCTCAACTGAACCATCACCAACAATAAGTGGCGAAAAATTATCGCAATATGGGATCCAAATTACAGGCACTGGTAAAGCATTGGGATTATCAACAGCAACTGTATAATATTTATTTTGATCTAAAACCAAACAAAAACAAATTAAAACTTCTGGGTTAGCAGGTAAATCAGCAGCAGTAGCAACAGGATCTATAATAATTTTTCCTTCTAACGATTTAATACTATCATCAATTACTCCGTCGTTAGAATTATAATTCCAGTAAAACTTAAAGCCAGTGTAAACACTTTTTTCTAAATCAAGTGGAGCAGCTAAATAAGGCGTCAAGTCAATAAAATTAGTCGCAGCAAGAATATCACTATTGGCAGTAATTATTAAATTATTTCTAAAAAAACTCAACGATAAATTAAAGCTCTTTCGCAAATTAATTAAGAAATCACCCACTGTCATATCGGGCATGCAATTAGCTAAATCATAAAAATCATTATAGCTAAAAGCATATAGCGATCCCGTAAAATAATATTTGTCAATTGTAAAATTATTATATAACACAAGTCTTTTTATCCCCTCATCTTCTAAAAATACACCACTTGCAGTCGCATAAACCTCCTTACAAATTGCATCAATCACATGTCGCACATACGGAAATAAAGAAACATAAGGATATTTATTCCCTCCTGTTAATCTATTATAAATTAAAGTAGTATCTGGCTTCATCAGATTTATAATCTGTGATACAACTTCTAATTGTGTTGCTGGAACAGCTAAACTATTATCAGTAATGGTCCATTTGCCAATAAACGAAACATCTAATATTGGTACTTCGCCTATCCAGCTTGCTTCTAGTCTAATTTTATTTAATGCTATGCGTGTACACTTAACGCCATAACCAACATGCCCAGGATAAGTAACCGTACTATTAGATAACGCAAGCCTGTCAACATCAATATACGATAATGTATCTTGAACAATAAAGTCAGTACCATTTAATTTAAATCCAATTATTGGAAATCCCGTACTATCCCAAGCGGTATTATGCCGTGTTAATCGAGCTTCAATATGTTGCTTATATATGTTAGGATCTGCATTTTTCGGTAAAGCTATACGAGCTTGCACACCATCATTTTTTACAGGAAAAACTGCAAAATTTGCATCAGGATATCCAACATTAAATTTAGTTCTAACAAAAGTTGCCCAATTATCTTGACTATTAATTCTCCCCAAACTCGAATCAATAACAGTCCACCTACCAATTAATTGAACGGATAAGGATGGGTTTGCACCATCCCAATCAGCTTCAATCCTAACTATTCCCCCTGTAATTGTAGCAATAATACTTTTGCCAGGAAAGTTTGGGTAAGCCAAACCATTTAGTAAAGCAACCGCGTCAACAACATCCGCAAATGAATTTGTATTGGTAACTGTGCAATCAATGCCATTTAATTTAAATCCGACATTTCCAATTGTATATCCAATATTTAATGCGCAAACAATATATTGCCGAACATCAGTAGACGTTCCATTTTCTAAATAACGCAAAGCAGAAAGTTTCATATTCTTAATAGCTGCTAATGCGGTCATGCCGGCTGAAAAATTACCGATAAATCCTAGAGGTCCTGCAGTACGTAAAACATATTCTCCCTTTTCTTTTTTTATTCCATCAACAATTAATGTTACAGGATATTTTTTTGAAAAAGATGTAGCGCTATCAGGTAATTGAATAAATCCTAAAGCAATACAAGCTTCTGGGGAAGGCTCAAATTCAAAAGGAAAAGAATAATCACCAACAATAGTATCCCAATTAAAAACATTGTTATTAAGCACCATCGATATTTTACTTCCTTCCTTAAAAGGTAAAATAATAGTTCCGAAATCAAGCCCATTCATTATGTAAGTTGCTTTGGTGTATACACATTATTTTTATAAGCATACGCATATTCAAAAGTGTGACTTAAAGTATCATTTGGCTCTAAAATATCAAGTTTCTTAGAAATTAATTTTATTGGAATCCATCTGTCCATTTTCCAAACCCACCTAACAGTTGCTAAAAAGAAATCTCTAAACCAATCAGCCTCTGTAGTAGTAAGAAATCCTGTATTTACTTTCTCAGTATAAATTTCTTTTGCCTCATTAACTCGGCTCGTTCCATTAAATAAATTCCAAAAATCAAAATTCTTGTAATAGCTACTTTCCGAACGTTCAAACTCAGGCGAAGTTGTTACTTCTCCAGTACAACAAATTATGTCATACCCGCCCAAAGAATTTATGAATGAAAAGAAACGTAACGCTTTTGGTTGACCGTAATCAATAATATAAGATCGAGTTTCTGATATTTTTTCTCTAGTATTTTCATTTTCTAACCAAACATCATACCTACCAACAACATGCCCTTCAGTATTATCTAAATTTAAAATTCCTAATTCACTCGGAGAAACATTTATTGCGGTTAACACATAACCTCTTATTGTTATCCCAGTTAAAGCCACATAATCGTGAATATAATTATTAGTGGTATAATCATACATTCTAATAACAAGTCTTGCATCATCTCCTGTAGGTAGATAAGGTAAATAAGATAAAGATTCTGGAACAAATGGACGAACAATTTTATTGTTTGGATACCAAGT
>JAYVOC010000272.1:0-30808 GCA_043758125.1 Bacteroidota bacterium
CTATTTTTTCGAATAAAGAATAATCCAAAAAATGTTATCACTCCGTTAACGATGAGTAATTCATAACCGAATTTATATCCTCCCATTAGCTGTACAGAATGCTCAGCAAGATACCAGCAAATAAATGGTGATAATAAGCAGATAATAGGAACAAGGTTTTCTTTCAATTTATATTTTGTAAAAACACCGAATGCAAAGAGTCCGAGTAATGGTCCGTAGGTGTATCCTGCAAGTTTTAAAATGAGATCAATGATTGAACGGTTATCAATCCAATGAAAAATCATTACACACATTAGGAATAATATTGCAAAGGAAATATGTACGATTCTACGGATACGTAATCGATCATTCTCCGACCATGATGCTCGTCGATTTAATCCTAACATATCGAGGCAAAATGAAGATGTTAGTGCAGTAATTGCACCATCAGCACTTGGAAATAATGCAGAGATTAATCCGATGATAAATACCAATCCCATCACAGGAGGAAAATAATGCAATGCCAATGTTGGAAACAAATCATCACCTTTTAAATCAAGATGATTTTGTGCAGCAAAAATGTACAATAATCCGCCAAGAAAAAGAAATAAGAAGTTGACAAAAATTAAGATTAAACTTAGTGATACAATATTTTTTTGCGAATCTTTTAATGTCTTTACAGAGATGTTTTTCTGCATCATTTCTTGATCTAATCCAGTCATGGTTATCGCAATGAAAGCACCACCTAAAAGTTGCTTCATGAAAAAAGATGGACTCAATGGATCACTTACTAATAGCTTCGAATATTGTTTCACTTGCATCATCTGCCAAGCTTCGCCAAAGTTTATATTTAAATTTTTCAATATATAAATAACACAAATTATCAAACCACCTAACATAAATGTTGTTTGTAATGTGTCGGTCCAAACAATGGTTTTTACACCACCTTTAAAAGTATATGCGACGATTAATATTAATATCGCTATTGCTGTAATCCAGAAAGGAATTCCTGCATCATCAAGAATAAAAAATTGCAAGACACGAATGACAAGATACAAGCGTGCGGTAGCACCAACAGTTCTGGAAACGATAAAAAACATTGCTCCAGTTTTATAGGAAATCCTACCGAAACGTTGTTGCAAATAATCGTAAATAGAGGTTAAAGAAAGTTTATAATAGATTGGAAGCAGGATATAAGCCACCGCCATATATCCGATAAAATATCCCAAAACAACCATCAAATAGGAGAATCCTTGTACTTCAACTGTACCTGGAACCGACACGAACGTAACGCCAGAAAGCGATGTTCCGATCATTCCAAAGGCTACAATATACCAAGGTGAGGATTTATTGCCTGCAAAAAAACTGAAATTCCCAGCATTTCGTGACGTATACCAAGAAATGAAGAGCAAAACCAAAAAATAAGCGGTAATGATGGAGATGATAATTATAGGCGACATAGTACTGCGAATTTAAGTGTTGAAAGATGAGTAAATAAATTTGCATTCTTATTTTTTGAACATGTTACGATTCGTAAATTTGTAGCTTATCTGAATAGCTTGAATCTTCCCTCAAAATTACTTGACGATGCCGTACAGGCTTTTGCACAGCTTCCCGGAATCGGTCAGAAGAGTGCTTTACGTATGGTTTTACACCTCTTGCGTGTGCCGCCTGAAAGTGTTGATCGTTTCGGAGAAACCTTAATTCGCCTACGCAAAGAATTGCGATATTGTAATAACTGTCACAATATTTCTACGGAAGAAATTTGTAATATTTGTAGAGATCCTAAACGCGAGCAAGGATTAGTATGTGTTGTTGAAGATATTCGTGACGTAATCGCAATTGAAAACACAGGACAATTCAAAGGCCTATATCACGTTCTTGGTGGATTGATTAGTCCGATGGATGGCGTTGGACCTTCACAACTAACGATTGATTCACTAGTTGGCAAAGCAGGAAATGGATTCGTAAATGAAGTGATTGTTGCATTGAGTACAACGATGGAAGGTGACACCACATTATTTTATCTTTATAAAAAACTTAAGCCACTTGAAATCAAAGTAAGTACACTTGCTCGTGGAGTTGCAATTGGTGGCGAACTTGAATATGCGGATGAAGTAACTTTAGGTAGATCAATTGTGCATAGAGTTCCTTACGATAATCAATTGGTGAAATAATATTTTTAAATCTCAATTTTTTTAAATGCTTAATTTCAACATGGTAAAACATAAAATAATTGAACTACTGAATAAGATTCCTTACGTAAATAATCTTTATCATTTAAATTTAAAATTTCAAAGTAACTCATGTTTTCCTCCTGGACATTATTATTCACCAATAGTATCTGTTGAAGATTTAAAAAAAAGGGAAGCGGAAATATGGAATAAAAAAGATCAGGAAAAAATACTAGGAATCAACCTAAACACAATTGAACAGCTTAAATTGGTAAAAGAACTTGCAGATTATTATGATGAAATGCCATTCAACAATGTAAGAAATAAAAACAGATTTTATTTTGATAATGATTTTTATGAATACACTGATGGTATATTTCTATATTCAATGATGCGTCACTTTAAACCAGAACAGATTATTGAAATTGGTTCTGGATTTTCTTCTGCATTAATGCTGGATACAAACCAGTTATTTTTTAATAATAAAATAAATATGACGTTCATAGAACCATATACTGATAGATTACATTCACTAATTACTACTGATGATACAAAATCAACAACAATAATTGAAAAGGAAGTTCAGTCAGTTCCATTAAATACATTTGAAAAGCTTAATAAAGGCGACATTCTTTTTGTTGATAGTACTCATGTTGCCAAAACTGGAAGTGATGTTAATTATATATTATTCGAAATCCTTCCAAGATTGAATAAAGGAGTGTTAATTCATTTTCATGATATTTTTTATCCATTTGAATATCCTAAAGAATGGGTTTTTCAAGGGAGGAATTGGAATGAGAACTATTTTTTAAAAAGTTTTCTTATGTACAATAATGAATTTAAAATAATATTATTTGGTGATTATCTGCATAAATTTCAATCAGAAGTTTTTAATAAAATGAGTGCATGTTTAAAAAATTCCGGAGGTAATTTATGGCTGGAAAAATTATAACGTATTATTCAACTAAATTTATAATATTAAAAAAGTGAAGATTAGCATTATCATTGTCAATTATAATGTGCGATACTTTCTGCAACAATGTTTGCAGTCGGTTAAGAAAGCAATTGAAAATATTGATGCTGAAATTTTTGTTGTAGATAATGTTTCTGAAGATGGATCTGTGGAGATGGTGCAAGAATTATTTCCAGAAATAAAATTAATTGCTAATACAGAAAATCTAGGTTTTTCAAAAGCGAATAATCAAGCAATAAAATTATCAAAAGGTGAATATGTTTTGCTGCTAAATCCTGATACTGTTGTAGAGGAAGAAACAATTCAAAAGGTTTGTGATTTTATGGATGCGCATCCAGATGCTGGTGGACTTGGCGTTCACATGATTGATGGCAAAGGAAATTTTCTTCCTGAATCAAAAAGAGGACTACCTACTCCAATCGTTGCGTTCTATAAAATATTTGGCTTCTCAAACATATTTCCTAAATCAAAAACTTTTGGGAAATATCATTTAGGATTTCTTGATAAAGATAAAACACATGAAGTCGCGGTTTTATCAGGCGCATTTATGTTATTGCGAAAAACAACACTCGACAAAATTGGTTTGTTGGATGAAGATTATTTTATGTACGGCGAAGACATTGATTTAAGTTATCGCATTTTACAAGGAGGATATAAAAATTATTATTTCCCGGAAACACATATCATCCATTATAAAGGTGAAAGCACAAAAAAGAGTTCAGTAAATTACGTACTTGTATTTTATCGTGCAATGGTCATCTTTGCAAAAAAACATTTTGCACCAAGAAGAGCTGCCTTATTTTCTTTCTTAATAAATATTGCAATATGGATGCGTGCTGGAATAGCAATTCTACAACAAACTGTAAAAAGAATTTGGCTCCCTACTGTAGATGCAATAGTGATTTATGTAGGAATGATTTTTATAAAAAACTATTGGGAGTTCACAGTAAAAGATGTTCACTATCCTGAATTTTTTATGCAGATTGTTCTGCCAATTTATATTTCAATTTGGTTATTTAGTGCTTATCTAGGAGGTGGTTATGATCAACCAATTCGTATCTCACGAATTATTCGTGGGTTATTAACTGGGACTGTTGTAATCCTAGTAATTTATGCCTTGTTGCCTGAGAATTATCGTTTCTCACGAGCTTTAATTCTACTTGGAACGGCTTGGGCAAGTTTATCGATTACTTTGCTAAGAGTTGCATTACATTTTAGTAAGATGTCAGGATTTCAATTAGCGGATTCTATTCGTAAGCGAATGTTAATTGTTGGTGACGCAACGGAAAGTCAACGGATACTTTCATTGCTAATGATGAGTGGCACGAGCTCAAATTTTGTTGGATATGTTACTGAATCGGGCATCAAAGAAGAGCAAGCATTATCGATGCAAAATTTTTATCTTGGAAATACTAAAGTATTGTCGGATCTAATCTCGATATATGAAATAAATGAAGTTATTTTTTGCGGTAAAAATATTTCTTCAAGTGCAATCATACATCAAATGCTTCACATGGGAAATCCACAAGTGGAATATAAAATTGCACCACCTGAAAGTTTATTTATCATTGGAAGTAATTCCATAAACGACAAAGGTGATTTTTATTTAATTGATGTTCCTACACTCAATAATCCTGTAAATAAACGCAACAAAAAAATATTTGATCTTGCTACTAGTTTTATATTGCTTTTGCTTTCACCAATTTTAATTTGGACATCAAATAATAAGTCGAAATACTTTAGCAATATTTTAAATGTACTTATTGGAAAACTAAGTTGGGTTGGTTATAAAGATTCACAAAACAAACATTATAAGGGAATTCGTAATGGCGTTTTTTCTCCTACTGAAATGCTTGAAGAGCTCCCTTCTGATCCTGCAGTTACTGAACGCTTGAATGCCCTTTATGCAAAAGAATACAAAGTCTTCAATGATTTAAGAATAGTGATGAAGGGAATGTTTCGTTGAGTTAGTTATCCTTTTTTTCTGGATACGGTCCGCGTTTATAAATGATTAATCCATTCAAAAAGTTTCTTAATAGTTGATCTCCACATTCTTTATAATTCGGATGATCTTCTTTACGAAATAATGCTCCTAACTCACTCTTTGAAACTTCAAAATCGGAGAGCTTCAAAATTTCAATAATATCATCATCTTTTAATTCAAGAGCGACGCGAATCTTTTTTAGGATATCATTATTTGTAAGCATCGTGAGTTATTTTTTATTGAAAGTACGCAAACGTAATGCAGTTAAAACTTGTTTTGTTTCAGCGGAAAAATCTCCTTTCATCATCCAATCATAGTAAGAGGGTTCTTTCGAAAACACATCATCAACTGTTTTACCTTTATGTTTTCCGAAATTAAAAACTTCTTGTTTCTTATCATTAAATACAACTCTGCCTGCTAAATCTACATTTTGATTCATTGCTGTAAACTGCTGTAATCCTTCAATATCTTTTGGCAAATCAGGATAACGTTCAAGCTGCGCAATGAATACTTCATAGGTGGCTAAGATATCTGCTTCAGCAGAATGTGCATTTATAATTTCTTTATTGCAATAAAACTTATAGGCAGCAGACAATGTTCTTTGTTCCATCTTATGAAAAATATTTTGGACATCAACCATTTTCCGACCTTTCATATCAAAGGAGAAATCAACTCTTAAAAATTCATCAACCAACAAAGGAACATCGAATTTATTTGAATTATACCCTGCTAAATCTGCATTGCCAATGAAGTTAGCAATCTCCAATGCTAATTGTCCAAAGGTTGGTTCGTTAGCAATATCATTATCATAAATACCATGTACTTGAGAAGCAAATAATGGAATTGGAATTTCAGGATTAATGCGTTTCGTGAAAACTTGTTTATCTCCATTCAGCATTAACTTCAAAATACTAATTTCAACTATACGATCAGAACCAACAGTAACGCCTGTAGTTTCTAAATCAATAAATGCAAGTGGTTTGTTTAGAGTAAGGTTCATAGATTCAAGTGTAATTTTCTCGACGGAGAATAAGTCCAATTGTGATGACAACAAATCAATGTTTGCTTTCGACTTTTTTGTCATAGGAAGAATAATAAAAAAATTATTGAAATTTAATTTCCAAATAAACTTTGTTTGCTATTGTTGGATCGACGGTAATATCTGCATCAGCTTTCCCAAGTTTAGCGTGACGTAATGTAACTTTATACGATCCTGCTGGAACCGCAATATCAAAATGACCAGTGGCATCATTCGATTCGCAATTCGCAATTTTATCGCCTGTTGTTGCATTTGTTACCACAACAAATGCACCTTTTGCGGGTGTCCCTGCACTAGTCATTGCAACTCCTTGAATCCAAACCATAGGATTAGAAGTTAATGGTTTATCAGTTGTAGCTTTATAAATATCATAATCACCTAATCCGGAATCACGCACTGCAGAAACATAAAATGTTTTTCCATCAGGCTCCAATGCAAAACCGATATCATCATAAGCACTGTTGATTGGAAATCCTAAATTTTCTGGTGTTGAGAAATCTTCATTACTACTTGCCAAAACAGATTTAAATAAATCATATCCACCCATACTTCCATGACCAGTTGAACTAAAGAAAAACGTTTTGCCATCAATCCACATATAGGGATTATCTTCATCACCATTGGAATTAATTTTATCACCAAGTCGTGTTGGCTTACTCCAACCAGTCGATTCTGTTCTTGTACACTTATAAATATCTTTCCCAGTTTTACTGCCTGCCATTTCTGCTGAAAAATAAAGTGTCAATCCATCCGGCGACATGCACGCACCAGTTTCCATTGTTTTTGTAATAAAATCTTTCCCCAATGATACGGGCTTGTCCCACTGCTTCCCTTTTAATTGTGCAATATAAATATCACCATTTGATTCAGGGCTTTCACGGTACACTAACATTTTATCACCATAAGGATTTATATACATTGCTTCTTCGTAAAAAGCAGTGTTCAAATTCACTCCAGCATTTTTTGCTTTACTTCGCGATGTATCATTTTGAAGAAAGAAATATACGTCCGAGGTAACATCACCGAGATCATCTGTTAAGCCACCAGTATTTCCTTTTCTTTTTGACGCAAAATAAATAATTGTATCACTCACCCCCATTACAGGACGGTAATCTGCAGATGGGGAATTAATTGTTTTTCCAAGATTTTCAAATTTAACATTTACCGGATTAGCAGTTAACGTTTTTGCAGATGTTGACCAGTCTACCCAATCATTGAACTTCAACTTCGCATCTACACTACCTTTCTTTTCAACTCTGTATTTTTCAAAATATTCAATAGCCTTATCATACAATCCAGCATAATGATATGCTCGTGCTAAATCAAACAATACATCTTTCGGTTTATCCTTCGTATTTGCATTTGCTGCATATTCTAACATCGGAATTGCTTTTACTTTATTGATATTTGTATTCAAATAACACAATCCTAATTTATAATTATACTCTGCATTATTCGGATCAGTAATTATTAATCGTTCGTAAATTTTTATTGCCTGATTAAAACCTTGTGATTTTAACATATCATCCGCTTCCTTTTTTGCATCTTTCACATCATCTTTTAAATACGGTTTAATTGCAGGCTGTTTTGTTTGTGCCGATAAAAATAGTGGCAAAACGAACAAGAATAATAGAATGTATTTTTTCATAGTGATTTTCAATAAACTGTTCTGCAAAATAAGATAAAATATGTTTCATATTTCGTAAAAACTCCACAACAAATTACTCGAGTTATTCACAATTGACGGCCTTTCCAAGTGTTTTTGCTGAAAGGTTGGATAAGAAGAAGCGTTATTACAAAAAACGGATAAATAATTGACATCAATACTTTATCGAAAATGCTAAATTTAACTCCACTTTCTTTAAGCGATTCATCAAGTAATAACCATTCTGGAATTGCCCTTGTTACCAAAATCACAATAGGAAATATAATCACAGTTGGCACAAGTAAACATGATGTAATCCATAACAAAGTGGTAAGCATTGCAGAAGTAGTTATTACAATCCCAACGAACCACACATAAGACTCTTTGTAATGAATTGTTTTACTCGACCATCTTAATCGTTGCTTTAACAAATCATGAAAATTTTTTTCGGGAGAAGTAGAAACGATTGCATCGAATGCTGGAAATACTGTTCCAGGAAATAATTTATTAATCTCAAACATTAAAAAAGTGTCGTCGCCAGATGCTAAATGGTGGTGAGAATTGTATGCACCAACTTTCAGCCAAGCGTCTTTTTTAAAAGCGAGATTCGCTCCTGAATTTAATAACATTCGGCTTTGCAAAAGTGCTGCAGAACCTGCGGCTTGCAAATTAGCAAACTCCATCGATTGGAATTTTGACCACCACTTATTATTGTCAAATTTAATCTGTACTAATCCGCAAATCATATTAGCGTTCGAATTTATCGAAGGATGAATTAATTGTTTTAGCCAATTTGATTTGAAATGAATATCAGCATCGATAGTAACAATCCATTCCGAATTTGATTGTCGGATTCCAAAATCTAATGCTGCTTTTTTTCCAAAGGTATTTGATAAAGAAAAATGTTTTTTATGTTCTAATAGTTGAAGTGTATTATCATCGCTGTGGTCATCAACAAAAATAATTTCCAACTTATCGGATGGGTAATCTAACGATGCTAAATCGTTAACTAAAGCAGGGATATTTTTCTCTTCATTCCGAACAGGGATAATAATAGAAACAGTTGGCCATATCGTTTCGTCCTTCCATTTGGAAATAGTTGTTCTGTTATGATTTCTCCACTTTAAAAAATAGCTTAGCAACAATCCTCCGTAAAGAATATCAAAAAATAATGTAAGATAAAATAAGATTTTCATTTGATGAATTACTAAACATTTTAACGCTAATGATTTTAATTATTCCATTGAAAATAAAAATGCTATTCAACTTTACCAAATCGAATATAAAACAAACTAAATGCGCCAAGTAATGCAGGCAAGGCTAAGTTAATACACCATAAACTAAATGTACTTATTAATATTGCTGCGCTATCATTGGTTACTGTTGCGAATACGACAAGATTTATTCCTCCACGTACACCTAATTCTCCTAATGCAATACTAGGAACTAATGTAATTACAAGAAAAGAAATTGCAGATAACTTCAAACAAGTTACATAATCTATATCAATAAGAAAAGCCTTGAAGAGTAAATATTGCTGCGAACAAAAAACTAAATACCGCAACAACGAATACAAATAGGTAATTGCTAATTCTCGTTTGTGGAAATGCGAAAACACTTCACCGAAATTATTATATTTTTTTAACCATTCAATTTTTTCAAACAATAACGACAACTTCGGAACTCTAAACCATCCTATCATTAAAAAAACCACTGAAACAACAATGGCAATTTGCAATAGAATGATCGTAATTTGATTTAATTGTAGAATTGTTGGTGTAAAAAAAAGCAATGCTATAAAACCTGCTTGTATGGTAACTAATAGTTGCGCTGAACTTCCAACAAAAGCTGCTAAGGCGCCTCTAATACGATGACCTTCTCCAAGGTGAAGAATCCTTCCTGCAAACTCACCAACTCTATTAGGTGTGAAAAAACTAATTGTAGTTCCAGTGAATACGCTCCTAATGGCTTTCAAAAAACTAATTGATTCAATGGATGAAGCTAACAACCTCCACTTTTGTGTTTCAAGAGAATAATTAACTAACATTAAAATTAAACTGACCGCGATCCAATAACGTGAATTTCCAGTCGTAAGTGAATTTAACAAACGCTCACTATCGTGAATTAATGAAGCTCTACTTTCGATGTGATAGCCAATATATAATAGTGAAATCAGCACTGCTGCAATTTTAGCAATTACGAAAAGAATATTTCTACTTTGTACTTGCATTATTAATTTGTTGCGTTTTATTATTACTATTTCTGTTGAATCCCATTTCATTCGACCACTTCAAGGTCAATGTTAATTGTGATATTTAATTGCTTCTAATTTTATTTCCAGTTGCAACTAAATTTCTCCACTGATTTCGTCTAACTTTTTATAATTTTTCAAGTCGACGAATTGAAAAAAATCACATATACAAAATTACTATTTACTTCTTTTTTGAATCATCAATTTATTGATTTTAGGAGTTAGAATTCTATAAGATTATATTCAAATTATTTCTCAAAATCAAGATTTATTGGCTCCTTATTTGGCATGTAATTATCCTTTATATCTTTTGTTGTATTAAATATCTACATACCAAAAAAACCGCTAAAGGATAATTTCCAATAGCGGTTTATATTTTTCTCTAATTCAATTTTTAGAGAATAGTTTTCATGATTATGCTTGAGCTGTTGGTCCACCAAAATTCATCGGCAATCCAACTCCTTCACTTTGCTTAATAATTCCATGAACGCCTTCGTACTTGCTAACGTTATCCGCTAATGCAGTTAACAAACGCTTTGCATGTTGAGGTGTTAATACGATGCGAGCTTTTACACGTGCCTTCGGAACGCCTGGCATTACTCTTACAAAATCCACAACGAATTCCGCATTAGAATGAGTGATGATTGCTAAGTTTGAATAAATACCTTCTGCGATTTCTTCAGAGAGTTCGATGTTCAATTGATTATTTTGATTGTTCTTATCGTCCATGATGATTTCTATTTTGATGATGTAAAATTTTCACATCAAATTTATTAAATTGGTTTTGGCATTAACAAATAGCGCAGGGAAAATGACCCTGCGCTAATGTTTCACTTTTATTTTATGAGTAAGAATTATGTTATGCTTCTAGCGCTTCTTTCTTTGAGGCCATAAGTAAATCATACTCTTCTTGAGAACCTACGATTAGCTTCTCATATTCGCGCATTCCAGTACCTGCAGGAATTAAATGTCCAACAATTACGTTTTCTTTCAATCCATTTAAGGTGTCAATTGCTCCACGGATTGCCGCCTCATTAAGAACTTTTGTAGTTTCCTGGAATGATGCTGCCGAAATCCAACTCTTCGTATGTAAAGAGGCTTGTGTGATTCCTTGTAACAACGTACTTGATGTTGCTGGAATTGCATCACGCGCTTCTACTAATTTCATATCCTTACGCTTCAATTGTGAATTCTCATCACGTAAACGACGAAGTGTAATTATCTGACCTGACTTAAAGCTTGGAGAATCTCCTGGCTCCATTACTACTTTCTTGTCGATGATTGCATCATTCTCTTCGCCGAAATCAATTTTATTTACGGATTCACGCTCAAGGAAACGAGTATCTCCAGCATCTTCAATAATCACTTTACGCATCATCTGACGAACAATCGTTTCGAAATGCTTATCGTTGATCTTTACACCTTGCAAACGATATACTTCTTGAATTTCATTTACAAGATATTCCTGAACTGCAGTAGGTCCTTTGATAGAAAGAATATCACTTGGAGTTGTAGCTCCATCAGATAATGAATGTCCTGCTCGGATAAAGTCACCATCCTGTACAAGGATATGCTTACTCAATGGAACAAGATATTTTTTGATTTCACCATCACGAGCAGTAATTACGATTTCGCGATTACCACGTTTTATTCCACCGTAACTAACTACTCCATCAATTTCAGAAACAACAGCTGGATTACTAGGGTTACGTGCTTCGAATAATTCCGTTACACGTGGAAGTCCTCCTGTAATATCACCTGTACGTCCTAACTGACGAGGGATTTTTACAATGATATCTCCTGATTCAATTTTATCTCCTTCGCTTACCATGATGTGAGCACCTACCGGCATATTGTATGCTTTCAAGGTCTCTTTACCACTCACCACTCGGATTACTGGAATCTTTGTTTTATCACGACTATCTACAACTACTTTTTCCTTAAAGCCTGTTTGCTCATCGGATTCTTCTTTGTAGGTAACTCCTTCTTCAATATGCTCGTAACTGATCTTTCCGGAAACCTCAGAAATGATTACCGCGTTATAAGGATCCCACTCACAAATAAGCTGACCTTTCTCAACGATTTCTCCATCTTTTTTGTAAAGTTTGGATCCGTAAGGAATATTGTTTGTTGCAAGAATTGCTTTTGTATTTTCATCGATGATGCGCATTTCTCCTGAACGTCCGATTACAACTTCGCCTTCTTCACCTTTTTTACCGTGAACTAAACTTCGTACTTCTTCAAATTCTAAGATACCGCGGAACTTCGCTTCAAACTTTGATTCTGTTGCACCCTTCGCAGCAACCCCACCGACGTGGAATGTACGAAGTGTAAGCTGTGTTCCTGGCTCACCAATCGACTGTGCAGCAATAACACCTACTGCTTCTCCTCGCTGAACCATACGGCCCGAAGCAAGATTTCTACCATAACAAAGTGCACAAACACCTTGTTTTGATTCACACGTAAGTACGGAACGAATCTCTACCATTTCGATTGGAGATTCTTCAATTGCCGATGCAACTTCCTCATTGATTTCTTCACCTGAACTCACAAGTAATTTACCTGTTTGTGGATGATAAACATTATGAACAGATACACGACCTAAAATTCGATCATATAAACTTTCTACAATTTCTTCTTGATTCTTTAATGCAGTCATCGATAAGCCACGCAACGTTCCACAGTCTGGTTGGTTGATGATCACATCTTGTGCAACATCCACTAAACGACGTGTTAAGTAACCTGCATCGGCTGTCTTCAATGCTGTATCCGCAAGACCTTTACGTGCACCATGAGTAGAGATGAAATACTCAAGGATCGAAAGACCTTCTTTAAAATTAGAAAGAATAGGATTCTCGATAATCTCACCACCAGTAGAACCAGATTTTTGTGGCTTAGCCATCAAACCTCTCATTCCACCTAACTGACGAATTTGCTCTTTAGATCCACGTGCCCCTGAATCAAGCATCATATATACCGCATTGAATCCTTGTTTGTCAGTAGACAATTGTTTCATCAAGGTATCCGTCAAACGAGAATTCGTACGACTCCAGATATCAATAATCTGATTGTAACGCTCGTTGTTTGTAATGAATCCCATATTATAGTTATTCATTACTTCTTCTACCTCTTCATGCGCTTTATTAACGAATTTCTCTTTCTCTTCTGGGATAATTACATCATTCAAGTTGAACGATAATCCTCCACGGAATGCCATACGGAAACCAAGATCTTTAATATCATCAAGGAACTTAGCTGTCTCAGCAATACCTGTTTGTTTCAACACAGTACCAATGATTTCGCGTAATGATTTTTTGGTAAGTAATTCATTAATATAACCCGAACGTGTAGGTACTACTTCATTAAAAATTACACGACCAACAGTTGTTTCAATTAATTTATTGACAAGCTTTCCATCTTCAAGTACATTTGCTTTAACACGTATCCAAGCATGTAATTCAACACGTTGTTCGTTGTATGCAATGATTACTTCTTCCGATGAATAGAAAGTAATTCCTTCACCTTTCACTTTCAAGCCGTCAATTGATTTCTTGCCTTTGGTGATGTAATAAAGTCCTAAAACCATGTCCTGAGAAGGTACAGTGATAGGAGCTCCATTTGCTGGATTCAAAATGTTATGTGCAGCAAGCATTAACATTTGAGCTTCTAAGATGGCTGCATTTCCAAGTGGAACGTGAACAGCCATTTGATCACCGTCAAAATCGGCGTTGAACGCAGTACAAACTAATGGATGTAACTGAATCGCTTTTCCTTCGATCAACTTCGGCTGGAAAGCTTGAATCCCCAATCTGTGAAGCGTTGGAGCTCTGTTCAACATTACGGGATGACCTTTCAATACATTCTCGAGAATATCCCAAACGATTGCATCTTTACGATCAACTATTTTCTTTGCGCTTTTAACTGTTTTCACAACACCACGTTCTATCATCTTACGAATGATAAATGGTTTGAAAAGTTCAGCTGCCATATCCTTAGGCAAACCGCACTCATGCAATTTTAATTCTGGTCCTACAACAATTACCGAACGCGCTGAATAATCAACACGCTTTCCAAGTAAGTTTTGACGGAAACGACCTTGCTTACCTTTCAATGAATCAGATAATGATTTCAATGCACGATTAGATTCAGTCTTAACTGCATTTACTTTACGGCTATTATCAAATAATGAATCAACAGCCTCCTGAAGCATTCTTTTCTCATTACGAAGAATTACTTCTGGCGCTTTGATTTCGATCAATCGCTTTAATCGGTTATTACGAATAATAACACGACGATATAAATCATTCAAATCCGATGTTGCAAAACGACCACCATCCAAGGGAACGAGTGGACGTAATTCCGGTGGAATAACTGGCACAACTTTAACGATCATCCACTCAGGACGATTTTCAATATGTGTGTTAGCCTGACGGAAAGCTTCAACAACTTGTAAACGTTTTAATGCTTCATTCTTACGTTGCTGACTAGTTTCTGTACTAGCCTGGAAACGTAAATTATAACTTTGTTGATCTAATTCAAGACGAGCCAACAAATCATACAATGCATCCGCACCCATCTTTGCGATGAATTTGTTTGGATCCTTATCGTCAAGATGTTGATTGTCTTTTGGAAGACCGTCAAGTATATTCAAGTACTCTTCTTCCGTTAAGAAATCAAGGTAATTGATTCCATCCGCAGCCTTAAGTCCTGCTTGAATAACTACATAACGCTCATAATAAATGATGAGGTCAAGTTTTTTTGTTGGTAACCCTAAAAGGTAACCAATTTTATTTGGCAACGAACGGAAATACCAGATATGCGCAACAGGAACAGTAAGGGTGATATGACCCATACGCTCGCGACGCACTTTTTTCTCTGTTACTTCAACACCGCAACGATCACAAACAATTCCTTTATAACGAATACGTTTGTACTTCCCGCAATGACATTCCCAATCTTTTACCGGTCCGAAAATGCGCTCACAAAAGAGACCATCACGTTCTGGTTTGTATGTACGATAATTGATTGTTTCAGGCTTTAGTACTTCACCACTTGATTGTTCAAGGATGTTTTCAGGACTTGCCAAACTAATCGTAATTTTCGTAAAATTGCTTTTCAGCTTTTGTTCTTTTTTCGCTGCCATGTGTTTTTTTGGTTTGACTTAAATATTAGTCAATCATGTAATGGACATTAGAAAAAGGGAGTATCGAAGGAGACACTCCCTTATATTTATTTTGTTTAATCGAGGGTAACTTTCAGACAAAGACCTTGTAATTCATGCAACAATACGTTGAATGATTCCGGAATTCCCGGTACAGGCATGTTGTCACCTTTTACAATCGATTCGTATGCTTTGGCGCGACCTAATACATCATCAGATTTTACGGTAAGTAATTCCTGAAGAATATTCGCTGCACCAAATGCTTCAATTGCCCAAACCTCCATTTCACCAAAACGCTGACCTCCAAATTGTGCTTTACCACCAAGAGGCTGTTGTGTAATAAGTGAATATGGTCCGATGGAACGAGCATGCATCTTATCATCAACCATGTGACCAAGTTTAAGCATGTAGATAATTCCTACTGTTGCTGGTTGATCAAATCGTTCTCCTGTACCACCATCATAAAGATACGTAGAACCGAATTTTGGTAGTTCTGCTTTCGTTACATAACTATCAATCTCTTCTATAGTAGCACCATCAAAAATTGGTGTTGCAAACTTCAACCCTAATTTTTGTGCTGCAAGAGCTAATACAGTCTCATAAATTTGACCGAGGTTCATACGAGAAGGTACTCCAAGTGGATTAAGAACAATATCCACTGGTGATCCATCTTCTAAATAAGGCATGTCTTCGTCACGTACAATACGTGCAACAATACCCTTATTGCCATGTCGACCTGCCATCTTATCACCTACTTTCAATTTACGTTTCTTAGCGATGTAAACTTTAGCAAGCTGCATAATTCCCGTTGGTAATTCATCACCAATCTGAATCTGGAATTTTTTACGTTTATAAGAAGCGATAATCTCATTCGCCTTCACGTTATAATTCGTGAGTAGACGAGTAATCATATCATTCTTGTCCTTATCAGTAGTCCATTTTGTTGGATTGATATTATTGTAATCAAGATCAATCAACATTTTTTGTGTGAACTTTGAACCTTTAGGAATGATTACTTCTTTAAAAGTATTCATTACACCTTGTGAGGTTTTTCCACTCACTAGCATGAACAATTTATCAATCAGTTTACCTTTCAGTTCTACTAATTCTTTGTCTTGTTCACCATCGAAACGAGCAACGATTGATTTTTCTTCATCACGTGCTTTTTTATCTTTAATAGCACGGCTAAATAATTTCTTATCTATTACAACACCTTTAACAGATGGCGGAACTTTAAGAGAAGCATCTTTCACATCACCAGCTTTATCGCCGAAAATTGCTCGAAGTAATTTCTCTTCAGGAGATGGATCAGTTTCACCCTTTGGAGTGATTTTACCAATAAGGATATCACCTTCAGTAACTTCTGCACCAACACGAATTAATCCATTCTCATCTAATTCACGAGTAGCTTCTTCACTTACGTTTGGAATATCCGCTGTTAGTTCTTCAAGTCCACGCTTTGTATCACGCACTTCAAGGCTGTACTCATCGATGTGTAACGATGTGAAAATATCTTCACGCACAACACGCTCAGAAATTACAATCGCATCCTCAAAGTTATTTCCTTTCCATGGCATGAAAGCAACTTTCATATTACGACCCAAAGCAAGTTCTCCGCCTTGAGTTGCATATCCTTCACAAAGCACTTGATCCTTTCTAACCTTATCACCTTTCTTAACGATTGGCTTAAGATTGATACAAGTGTTTTGATTCGTTTTTTGGAATTTAGTAAGACGATAGATTTTTAGATCATCTTCAAAACTTACTAATTTCTCATCATCATTACGATAACCTCGGATGTGAATTTCATTTGCATCAACATATTCAACTACTCCTGAATGTTCTGCATTTATCAACACACGACTATCACGAACAACATCACCTTCCAAGCCTGTTCCAACATAAGGTGCTTCAGGACGAAGCAATGGAACTGCTTGACGTTGCATATTCGATCCCATTAGGGCACGGTTTGCATCATCATGTTCTAGGAAAGGAATCAATGACGCAGCAATAGAAGCGATTTGATTCGGTGCAACATCCATCAAATGAATTTCTTTTGGATCTACAATTGGGAAATCACCTTCGAAGCGTGCTTTTACTTTTTGCGTATGGAATAATCCTGATTCATCTACATCAGCATTTGCTTGTGCAATAACCATTGTATCTTCTTCCTCAGCAGTTAAATAAATTGGTGCTGAATCCATATCGATTTGCCCATTAGCAACTTTACGATAAGGAGTGGAAATGAAACCAAGATTATTGATTTTTGCGAATACACATAGTGATGAAATCAAACCGATGTTTGGTCCTTCTGGTGTTTCAATAGTACATAATCGTCCATAATGAGTATAGTGAACGTCACGTACTTCGAAACCTGCTCTTTCGCGCGATAGACCACCTGGTCCGAGTGCTGAGAGTCGACGCTTGTGCGTGATCTCTGCAAGGGGATTCGTTTGATCCATAAACTGACTAAGCTGATTCGTTCCAAAGAAGGAATTAATTACGCTTGAAAGTGTTTTAGCGTTAATAAGATCCGCCGGAGTAAATACCTCGTTATCGCGAACGTTCATACGCTCACGAATAGTACGCGCCATACGAGCTAAACCTACTCCAAACTGAGAGTAAAGTTGTTCCCCAACAGTTCGAACACGACGATTACTCAAGTGATCAATATCATCAACATCTGCCTTCGCATTAATAAGCTGAATCAGGTATTTAATGATAGATATTATATCTTCTTTCGTGAGTACTTTCGTATTGGAGTCAATTTCAAGTTTAAGCTTGCGATTGATTCGATAACGACCTACTTCACCAAGATCATAGCGTTTATCGGAGAAAAACAATTTATCGATAATACCGCGTGCAGTTTCTTCATCTGGTGGCTCTGCATTTCTAAGTTGACGATAGATATGTTCTACGGCTTCTTTTTCAGAGTTGGAGGTATCCTTGTGAAGCGTATTGTAAATAATCGCATAATCATTTGTATTCGCATCTTCCTTATGAAGGATAACCGATTTTACACCTGCATCAACGATAATATCAATATGCTCATCTTGGAGTACAGTTTCACGCTCAAGAATAACTTCGTTACGCTCAATTGAAACTACTTCACCGGTATCCTCATCAACGAAATCTTCCAGCCAGCTTTTCAATACACGAGCAGCCAATTTACGGCCGACCACCTTCTTCAATCCAGCTTTACTAACTTTTACTTCGTCAGCTAATCCGAAAATCTCAAGGATATCTTTGTCTGTTTGATAACCAATTGCACGAAGCAATGTAGTTACTGGAAATTTCTTTTTACGATCGATGTAAGCGTACATCACGTTGTTGATATCCGTTGCGAATTCGATCCATGATCCTTTGAAAGGAATTACGCGAGCGGAATACAATTTTGTTCCATTAGCATGGCGGCTTTGTCCAAAAAACACTCCTGGAGAACGGTGAAGTTGAGATACAACAACACGTTCAGCACCATTGATAACGAAAGTTCCTTTTGGAGTCATGTAGGGTATAGTTCCTAGATAAACATCCTGCACGATGGTTTCGAAATCTTCGTGCTCAGGGTCAGTACAATAAAGTTTTAATTTTGCTTTCAGTGGAACACTATGCGTAAGACCACGTTCAATACATTCTTCGATAGAATATCTAGGTGGATCTACGAAATAATCTAAGAATTCGAGCACAAAGTTGTTGCGCGAATCAGTAATTGGAAAGTTTTCACTGAACACCTTATAAAGTCCTTCCTGCGTACGATTATCTGCTGTTGTTTCAAGCTGGAAGAAATCTTTAAATGACTTCAGCTGAACCTCTAGAAAATCAGGATACTGGAAGGGGTGCTTGCTTTTGGCAAAATTGATACGGTTGTTGGAAGTCTTTTCGGTAGAAAGACTGGTTTTAGTAGTCAAGGCGAAGGGGGTTTTGAATTATAAACAACCATTCATTTACTTCTGTTTTTTACAACAGATTATAAACGGGAATAGACCTGTACCATTTTTGAATGGAACAGGTCTATTAAAACTTGTAAATCAATTACTTGATATCTACTTCAGCTCCAGCATCAACTAACTGTTGCTTCAATGAATTTGCTTCTTCTTTAGTAACACCTTCTTTAACTGCTTTTGGTGCACCGTCAACTAAGTCTTTCGCTTCTTTCAAGCCAAGACCTGTAAGATCTTTAACAAGTTTCACGATAGCAAGTTTATTAGGACCTGTTGCTTTAAGGATTACGTCGAATGCAGTTTGCTCTTCAGCAACTGGAGCAGCAGCTCCACCACCACCACCGATAGCTACGGCTGCAGCAGCAGGCTCAATGCCATACTCATCTTTAAGGATTTGTGCAAGTTCTTGAACTTCTTTAACAGTTAAGTTAACTAACTGTTCTGCGAACGATTTAAGGTCTGCCATTTTATTTGTTTTTTAAAGGGGGGATACGAGTGAGTGATTAATTTTTTTGTTTGATAAAGAGTTTTCTATGCGCTTAATTTTAAGCAGCACGCTCTTCGAGAGTTTTGAGGATACCTGCGATTTTGCTTCCCTGACCTTTGAGGCCTGAAATAACATTTTGAGCTGGTGATTGGAGTAGTCCAATAATATCGCCGACAAGTTCGTCTTTGGTTTTCAACGATGCAAGAGCATCTAATTGATTATCGCCAACATAAATTCCACCGTCGATACTTGCACTCTTCAATACTGGCTTATCGCTCTCTTTGCGAAATTCCTTGATAAGTTTAGCAGGAATATTTGGAAACTCAGCCGTCATGATTGCCGAGAACCCTTTTAGGGTAGGAATCATATCAGTGAAGTCGCCTTCAATTCTATCTAATGCTTTTTGGATCAGTGAATTTTTCGCAACCTTCAACTGGACCTGCTTGTTAAAGCATAATCGGCGCAGTTTACTAGTCTTTGCGGAAGTCAGCGCAGAGATATCAGTGATATAAAAACTATTGTACTGTGACAATGTTTCTACCAATGAGTCAATGATCTGGTTTTTTTCTTCTCTGGTCATTTTGCTGATTGAGATTAATAATAATTATTACCCGTTTACCGACTTCGAGTCGATATTAATTCCGGGACTCATAGTACTGCTGATCGAGATACTTCTCATGTAAGTACCTTTTGCAGCCGATGGTTTGAGCTTCGAGATAGTAGAAAGTAATTCCTGTGCGTTTTCTAACAACTTAGCAGCGTCAAATGATACCTTTCCGATTGAAGCGTGAATGATACCTGTTTTATCTACTTTGAAGTCGATTTTACCCGCTTTCACCTCTGTTACAGCCTTACCAACATCGTTTGTTACGGTGCCAGTTTTAGGATTTGGCATAAGGTTACGTGGTCCAAGGATTTTACCCAATTTACCCACTTTTGCCATAACGCTAGGCATTGTGATCACGATATCAACATCCGTCCAACCGCTTTCGATTTTTTGGATATATTCATCAAGACCTACGAAGTCAGCGCCGGCATCTTTAGCTTCTTGTTCTTTGTCGGGAGTACACAATACAAGTACACGTATTGTTTTTCCTGTTCCGTGTGGAAGGGTAACGATACCACGTACCATTTGATTGGCTTTACGTGGATCAACACCCAAACGCACTGACAAATCAACAGAAGCATCGAACTTTGTGAAAGATATTTCTTTCACCATCTTTGAAGCTTCCGCTAGTGTGTATGCTTTGTCAGCATCAACTTTTGCGTAAGCTACCTTCTGGTTCTTTGTTAAGTTAGCCATTGTGTGAATCTAAATTTGATTGTTTCAGCGATCCGGTTTTTTAACGGGAAGCAGCGAGCGCTGTACCGGTGCTGTGATTAGTTTGACTTTTTACTTATCCCAAGGAGCTGAACCATCTACATTGATACCTGCACTTCTTGCTGATCCAGCTACCATTTTCATGGCAGATTCGATAGTAAAGCAGTTCATATCCTGCATTTTACCTTCAGCAATGGTGCGAATTTGGTCCCAAGTAACTGTACCAACTTTTTTCCTATTGGGTTCAGCCGAACCGCTCTGAATTTTGAGAGTGTCCATCAGTTGATTATAAACTGGTGGAGTTTTGATGACAAATTCGAATGATTTGTCAACGTAAACTGTAATCTGAACGGGCAGTATCTGACCGGCTCTTTCCTGGGTGCGAGCGTTAAACTGCTTGCAGAATTCCATGATGTTTACTCCTTTCGCTCCTAATGCAGGACCAATTGGAGGAGCAGGGTTAGCAGCACCGCCTTTTACTTGCAGTTTAATAAGTGCGCCTATTTCCTTTGCCATTTGTTTTTGTTTATATCAAGAATTCTTCTGCCTTCTTTTACACTTTGTCCAGTGTTGGAAGCACATAGAACAAAACATTGAGAAGACAAAAGAACTTTATGATTCTTTTTCTACTTGCATATAACTCAACTCAAGAGGTGTTTTACGTCCGAAGATCTTCACCATTACTTTGAGTTTTTTCTTTTCTTCATTTACCTCTTCAATTACTCCTGAGAAACTGTTAAAAGGTCCATCAACAACTTTTACAGTTTCACCAATAACAAATGGGATGTTTATAATCTCTTCACTATCAGCTAGCTCGTCAACTTTTCCAAGTATTCTATTAACTTCAGATATTCGAAGTGGAGCTGGTGGTGCACCTTTAGCACCCAAAAAACCGATTACCCCTGTCGTACTTTCGATCACATGAGTAATTTCTCCAACTAATTCTGCTTCAACCAAAATATATCCTGGATAAAAGCTTCGTTCCTTGCTAACTTTTTTTCCTTCTTTTATTTGATAGTACTTTTCCATTGGGATAAGTACTTGTGCAATATGGTTTTGCAATCCGGCGCGTATAATTTCAGACTCGAGATATTGTTTTACTTTTTTCTCTTGTCCTGATATAGCACGGATTACATACCACTTTTTATTTCCAGCGATGATTTCTGACATAACAGGACTATGCAAAAAGGTTATAAATAATATTTAATGTTCCTTGGAATAGAAAATCAATAAAGAATATTACCAACCCAAAGATAAGTGTAGCAATAAGCACAACGATAGCGCTACTTTGTAGTTCACTCCACGCAGGCCATGACACCTTATGCATCAATTCATTATAAGAATCTGCTAAATATAATCTGATCTTTTCCATAATCTTTTCAAGGATAATTATTAATGTATTCCGTTGATGGATGCACGGGTGGAGAGACTCGAACTCCCAGCCAACGGTTTTGGAGACCGCTACTCTACCAATTGAGCTACACCCGTATGTTCAATATTTCAATTTAATTGATACTACTCTGCCTCCCGATAGTTATCGGGATGAGCTACACCCGTATGTTCAATATTTGTAGATTTTCTGACACTTTATAGCTAAAATCACTTTTTTCAAATCTTAAAGTGAAACCTAATATTAGTCCAAAGTTCAAGGCTCGATGAGGTATTTTAAATTAATTTAAAATACTGTTCATTGAACTTTGAACCCTAAACTTTAAAATAGTTAGTCCTGACTTAAAGTTAGGACTAACTATTTAAATTTTAATATATTATGCTAATATTTCAGTTACTTGACCAGCACCAACTGTACGACCACCTTCGCGGATTGCGAAACGAAGACCTTTGTCCATAGCTACTGGCTGAATTAACTCAACAGTGATTGTTACGTTATCACCTGGCATAACCATCTCACGTCCTTCTGGAAGTGTAATTTCTCCAGTTACATCAGTTGTACGCATGTAAAACTGAGGACGATATTTTTGATGGAATGGAGTGTGACGTCCACCTTCTTCTTTTTTCAAAACATAAATTTCAGCTTTGAATTTAGTATGCGGTGTAATTGAGCCTGGCTTTGCTACGACCATTCCACGACGGATATCAGTCTTTTCGATACCACGTAATAAAAGGCCAACGTTATCACCTGCTTCACCACGATCAAGAATCTTGCGAAACATCTCAACGCCTGTAACAGTCGAAGTTAACTTCTCTGTTTGCATTCCAATGATTTCAACAGAATCGTTCGAGTTAATTACTCCTCTTTCAATACGACCTGTAGCAACAGTTCCACGACCGGTGATCGAAAATACATCTTCTACTGGCATAAGGAAAGGTAGATCAATCATACGCGGAGGAATTGGAATAAAAGTATCCACAGCTTCCATCAATTCAAGAATTTTAGGCATCCAAGTAGCATCAAGGTTTAGTCCACCTAATGCAGAACCACGGATAACTGGAGTATTATCTCCATCATAATCGTAAAAAGATAGTAATTCACGAATTTCCATTTCAACAAGGTCTAATAACTCAATGTCATCAACCATATCTACTTTGTTCATGAAAACAACAACCTTTGGAACACCAACCTGACGTGCAAGCAGGATATGCTCACGCGTTTGAGGCATAGGACCATCAGTAGCAGCAACAACTAAAATTGCACCGTCCATTTGAGCAGCACCTGTAACCATGTTTTTCACATAATCAGCGTGACCAGGACAGTCGACGTGAGCATAATGACGAGTTTTAGTTTGGTACTCTACGTGAGCAGTGTTAATAGTGATACCACGCTCTTTTTCTTCAGGAGCGTTGTCAATAGAGGCGAAATCCCTCTTTTCAGCAAGACCTGATTGAGCAAGTACG
Source organism: Bacteroidota bacterium (assembly GCA_043758125.1). Lineage (GTDB taxonomy): Bacteria > Bacteroidota > Bacteroidia > AKYH767-A > OLB10 > JANXSD01. The sequence continues at coordinate 23,809 of JAYVOC010000272.1, forward strand.
TTGGTAATTGCAGCAGTCAGAGTGGTCTTACCGTGATCGACGTGACCGATCGTACCGATATTTACGTGTGGTTTGGAACGATCAAATTTCTCTTTTGCCATTTTATTAAAGGTGTTATGTTGTTATAATTTAATGTTTCTTAGGTTATGAGCCAATGACCAGAATCGAACTGGTGACCTCATCCCTACCAAGGATGTGCTCTACCAACTGAGCTACATTGGCTAATCAAGACACTCTGATTAACAAATCTTCAAGGTCACTGTACAATTTAATGGGCCGTGAAATTACAAAAACTCATTGAATTTCAAGGTTAAAATTTTTATAATTCTGTTTTAAAAGAATTATGGTAATTATAATTTTTTAGAGCGGAAGACCGGGCTCGAACCGGCCACCCTCAGCTTGGAAGGCTGATGCTCTACCAAATGAGCTACTTCCGCTTAATATTTTAAAGTTAAATATAAACTTTCTACTCTTGAATAAGCAGTTCAGCCTAAATTTTCATTCAATAAAATACAATCATTCCAACTTGAACCTTAGTCTATTCCATTGGAGGAAAGATTTTAATTACTAATTTATCAAAGAACAATCTGCACACACATCAACTAAATTCAAATTCTAATTAACTAAGTGGGGAGAACAGGATTCGAACCTGTGAAGACATAGGTCAACAGATTTACAGTCTGTCCTCGTTGGCCGCTTGAGTATCTCCCCTCTTTTCAGACAACAGTCGGCATTTTGCAGCATTGAGATATTGTATTTAGCTTACTAATACCCTCTCTAATAACTTACACAATGCCGACTAATTTAAGAGCCGATGGAGGGATTCGAACCCCCGACCTACTGATTACAAATCAGTAGCTCTGACCAACTGAGCTACATCGGCTTGATATTCAATGAACTACATTAAATCCCCCGAAAAAGGGACTGCAAATTTACAAAATGATTTAGTTCAAACAAGTTCTTTTGAAAATATATTTCATAATTCAGGTATTTGAAGGAAAATTTATTCAAAACATTGAAAATAATAAAGCCTAAAGGCTAATTTTCAATGTTTTATAAAACAACAAAATCAGAAAATATTTTAGTTTTTTTTTCAACAAAAATCAAATTAAATTAGAAAATCCTAGAAAAACAGGATTTTCTAATTTAATTTAGTCTTCAAAACTCAATTTCCTCGTGTTTTTTCCTTGTGTTTTGTGATTTGTTTACGTAAAGATTCAACGGCACTATCCGTTGCTTCTTCAAATGTTTTACATTGTTCTTTTGCAAATAATGTTTTGCCAGGTGTGTTAATTTTGATTTCCGCAATTTTATTACCCTTTTCATCACCTTTATCGATTCTCAAAAAAACTTCGCTATCGATAATGTCCTCATAAAAATGAGTGAGTTTATCTACTTTTTCTTCAATAAACTCTAGGAGTTTGCTGTCTGCATCAAAATGGATCGATTGAACCTTAACTTTCATATGCTTTTAGTTTAAATATTATTTATGCTTTTGGGAATGCTTGTTTATAAACCTCTTTCAATTTTTCAATAGAATTATGCGTGTACACTTGAGTTGCCGCCAAACTGCTGTGTCCTAATAATTCTTTTATTGAATTAATATCTGCTCCATTATTTAACATTGTTGTTGCAAAACTATGTCTCAATACATGCGGACTTCTTTTCTTTCCTGAGGATACAGTACTTATCATTGATTTTACTCTACGGTAAACGAAGTTGGGAGTCATTTTGTTTCCCTTATTATCAGGGAAAACGAATTCATGAAATGTTTCAGTTTGCTTTAAAAAAACTTCACGTGATGACAAATAATCTTTTAATATATTTTTAAATTTCATTGTAATTGGAATTTGCCTTACTTTATTACGTTTCCCCAATACGGTAATAGTTAAATTATAGAGATTTATATCACTAGTTTTTAAATTTATCAACTCAGAAAGTCGTACTCCTGTTCGATAAAAAAAATCAAGAATTAAAAAATCTCTTATAGACTCGAACGTAACTTTTTCTTCGATATTGGGTGTAAGCAAAAGCAACATTTTATTATCATCAATATACTCAGGTAATTTTTTAGAAACTTTAGGAGCTTGTACCTTTAACATGGGAGTTCGTTCCATGCGTTTTATCTTTAACATAAATCTATAAAAGGTTCTTAATGTAGTTACCTTCCGACTTACAGATCGTGAATCTAACCCTTGTTCCATTAGTGAAACGATCCATGAGCGGATATAAAAATGCGTTGCTAAAGATGCATCATCCATCTGATATTGAATCAGCAAATAATCTAAATATTGGGTAAGATCGATTGTATATGCTACAATCGTATGTTCGGAAAAACGCTTTTCGAATTTAAGGAAAGACAGGAAACGCTCTTTATCGTTCACAAAGAATCATCTAAGACAATAAAGATAAGTTTAAAATAGTACAAAACGCAAAAAAAAATCCGAAGTTATAAACTCCGGATTTAAATAAATTGTTAGAACAATTAACCTGTAATCTGGGAAGTTAAATGATTCTTATATATTGCTTTTTTAATCGTCGTGCGACGTGAAATGGAAGGTTTTTCAAATGCCTGACGTGCACGTAATTGCTTGATAATGCCTGTTTTCTCGAATTTCTTCTTGAATTTCTTAAGCGCTTTATCTATTGTTTCGTTTTCTTTAAGTGGTACAATAATCATGAGAAAGATTTTTCTTTGGGACGGCAAATTTACAATTCTTTTTTATTTATCCAACATCTTTACCAAATATTTACACATTTGGTTACCAAATTCTTATAATTAACTTCTATTTGCGATTTATCACCTAACATAAATATGTGTTCGAAGAAATTTCGATTTCTTATAAAATGAAGTCGCATTTACTTGAGTAATTAAGTCCTTTTCCTATATTTGAATCACACAAAACAAAATGAATTCTACATCTTTTTATCCAGTTTGGAGCACATTAGTATATTTCGATATTTTTCGCTACCCACTTAGGGAAGATGAATTAGTACGTTTCTGCCACCATGAGCCTTTAAATAGAATTGAAATTAGGCAAACAATAAATGAACTAATCAAAGAAGGACTTGTTTTTAAAATTGGAGAATATTACAGCCTAAAAGACGAAATTGAACTAGTATTAAGGCGAGAAGCTGGTAACTCAAGAGCAGTTAAAAAATGGGAAAAGGCTAGAACCTATTCTAAAATGATGAGCAAATTCCCGTTTGTTAGAGGTGTTTGGATTTCAGGTTCACTTAGCAAAGATTTTATGGATGAGAATTCCGATATAGATTACTTTATCATTACTAAAGCAGATCGATTATGGATTTCAAGAACATTCATGATTTTGTTTAAAAAAATATTTCTTCTTAACTCTCATAAAAATTTTTGTGTGAATTATTTTATTGATGAAAATCATCTTAAAATTCAAGATAAAAATTTATTCACTGCTACGGAACTATTGACATTACGTCCGCTTACTAATGAATCACTTTATAAAAAGTTCCTGACAGCAAATTTATGGGCGAATCAATATTTACCTGGATATAGAACAACTCCATTTGAATCATTATTCGAATTACCTATTTCTAAATTTCAAAAGACAACAGAATTTATTTTGGAAATATTTCCACTAAAATTCATTGATTCAATATTTCTAAAAATCACCAAAAATTATTGGATAAAAAAATTTAAAACAATTGATACTGATTTAAGAAATCAGCAAATGCGTTCAGAAAAACATATTTCTAAGCATCATCCACAAGGGTATCAACATAAGGTAATGCGGTTATACGAAGAGCGACTGGAAAACAGTCCTGAGTGGTTAACTCAGCAAGAACAAAATCATATATCGGTAATATGAAAAATGTTTTAATCACGCATAGTTACTTCTTAAATTTTGATCAAAAACAAAGAAAGCAACAGCAACCCTATCCTCCACTAGGGACATTAATGGCATGTGCCATTTTGAGAGAAGAAAAATTCAATGTTTACTTTCATGATGTGATGTTCGATGAAAACACAAATAACATTGAGTCAAAAATAAAAACATTATCACTTGATATATTTGTAATATACGATGACGGCTTTAATTACCTTACAAAAATGTGTTTGAGTAATATGCGTGAAGCAGCTTTTGAAATGATTAAAATCGCTAAAGAGAATAATTGTATTGTAATTGTTTGCAGCTCCGATAGTACAGATCGTTATGAAATATATTTAGAAAATGGAGCGAATTATATCATTGTTGGGGAGGGTGAAATAACTCTAAATGTATTATTGAAATCATTAAACAAAAGTGAAAATGATTTTAAAAATATAGAAGGCATAATTCGTATTGAGAACAATACAATTTTTCGTCATCCAAAACGAAAAGTTCTTCGGGAACTTGATACATTACCTTTTGCTGCTTGGGACTTATTAGACATCTCTCCATACCGTAAAGCGTGGATTCAAAGCAAAGGTTACTTCTCATTGAACATGTATACAACTAGAGGCTGTCCTTATCATTGTAATTGGTGTGCGAAACCTATTTATGGGAATCGTTACAATGCAAGAAGTCCGCAAAAAGTTGTCGAAGAATTATTGGAATTACAAACACGATTTAATTTTGATCATATTTGGTTTTGTGATGATATTTTTGGTCTTAAACCCGGTTGGGTGGAAGAGTTTGTTGATGAAATAAAAAAAACTAATCTAGTATTTCGATTTAAAATACAATCTCGTGTTGATCTTTTATTAAGCGAAAGTAATGTAAAAGCTTTAGCTGATGCTGGATGTGAGGAGGTATGGTTGGGAGCAGAAAGTGGTTCTCAAAAGATTTTGGATGCAATGGAAAAAGGAACAAAAATTGAACAAATAGAAGCTGCAAGTCTTGAACTAAAAAAACATGGGATTAAACCATGCTTCTTTATTCAATTTGGATATCCAGGAGAGAACGCAGAAGATATTCATTCAACAATAGAAATGGTACTTAAATTAATGCCTCATGACATTGGCGTTTCAATTTCATATCCACTACCTGGAACAAAATTCTACGAAAGTGTTAGTGATCAATTAAAAGAGAAAAGTAATTGGACAGATTCAGATGAATTATTGTTGATGTTTAAAAATACTTATCAACCATTATTTTATAAAGAGCTTCAACGATATTTACATCGGCAATTTCGATCAGCACAATCTAAACAAACCTTTTATCAATTATTGAATGGAGAAAAGAGAATAAATAATTCTACCTTAAAGAAAATTGTTGCCTATGGAATTCATCAATCTGCGGCAAAGATTGCCTATTCAAAATTACGCAAACTAGAACCAGCATTTTAAAATGGAGATCATTGAATCTAGTAATGATGTAGCGAAAGCATTTACAAATCAATCTGAAAATTTTGATGAGTTTGATATTAGCAATCCAATACTATTAAAACTTCGTGCGCAAGTAAGAAAACATGTTGGACATTTCATTAAAGAAAATGACTTTCTACTAGAAATGAATGCAGGTACTGGTTTAGATGCATTATATTTTTCCAAAAAATACAAAGCTAGAATTCATGCGATAGATATTTCTGAAGGGATGTTAAATCAATTTGCAGCGAAAGTGCAGTTACAAAAATTGGAAGGTAAAATTACTTACGAAAAATTATCTTTTTTGAATTTATCTGATATTCCCTATAGAAATTTCGATTATGTGTTTTCAAATTTCGGAGGATTAAATTGCACCGGAAATTTAAACATAGTTTTATCTCAATTACCTGCAATCTTAAAACCAGGTGCTATTATTACATTAGTTATTATGCCAGTAATTTGTCCTTGGGAATTTATGTGGCTCTTCACTAGAAATTACAAAAATACTTTCAGAAGATTCCATAAAAATTGTAGTAATGCTAAAATTGAAAATGATCATTTTACCACATGGTATTACTCCTACTCTATCATAAAAAAAATGCTTGGTAAACAATTTAAACCATTGAAAGTTGAATCGATGTCGTTAGTATTTCCTCCTCCCCAATCAATAAAATTTGCAAAACAAAATCCAAGATTACTAAAAACACTTGAACGATTAGATAAACTATTTGGAAACATTCCACCATTCAATAAATGGGGTGATCATTACATCGCAAGTTTTCAATATATACCTTAATGTTTATGGATTGGTTCGATGCTTGGGTGAATTCTCAAAATCTAATTTTACTTGATGGAGTTTGGCAAACATCGTCTCAAAAAAATTCTTCCTTTGTTGATGAATACCTTGAAGTAAGAAAAAAAGAAAATAGAATTTATACAGATCAAGAATTAAAAATCCTACCTAAAATTAAATCATCACATTTATTAATGAAAGAATGGAGTTTTAGAGAAAGAAACTTAAAGAAACTTATTGAATGGCTTCCCGCAAATAACAAACAAACGATTTTAGAAATTGGTTGTGGGAATGGATGGTTTAGTGCTAATATTTCAAAAAATTCACTTAATGATATAGTAAGTCAAGACATTAATTTACCTGAACTTACCCAAGCAGCTCGAGTATTTGGATATCAAAATCCAAAATGGATTTGCTATGATATTGAAAATTGCAATTTCCCTGCTAACAGTTTTGATCAACTAATTTTCGCGAGTAGTTTACAATATTTCGAAAATCCAAAAATAATTTTTGATTTACTAATCCCAACATTAAAAGAGAATGGTTGCATACATATTATTGATAGTCCACTTTACAACAACCTAAACGAATCCCAAGAAGCGCATTCAAGAACCACTTCTTATTATGAATCTTTTGGTCATCCGTCATTAGCAAAAAAATATCATCATCACTTACTAAAAGATTTTATAGACATGGGATTCGAAATAAAGTGCAAACCTAAAAACAATTTAATATCCATACTTACAGGTGCTAGTAATCCATTTTATTGGTTGCAACTTTTGAAATAAATTTTCGTGTATGGATCTCAACGTGGGAAATTAAGAATTAGGAATTAAAGTTGGATCACAAAAAAAGAATTTACGAAAATCAATCAAATCCAGAGT
>JAYVOC010000273.1:0-4415 GCA_043758125.1 Bacteroidota bacterium
CTCAAACAGGTTGTCCTCGTACAACTGCGCAAGTCGACTTATCAGTTAACAATGTTAGAGCAAGACTTTTGGTAGGTGGAGATTTATGGTGGGATCCAAACAACAGTTCAACAGGCATTTACGAAGTACCAAATGGTTCTGGGAAAAACAGTATTTACGCAGGGTCAATTTGGATTGGAGGAATTGATGCAAGCGGTCAATTAAAAGTTGCTGCACAGACATACAGGCAAAACAACGCTAATGATTTTTGGGCTGGCCCGATTAGTAAAGCTCCTTCTGGAACTTTAAGCATTACCACTACGCGTTGCAATCAGTTCGATCGTTTTTGGCAAATTAATAGATCAGATGTACAAAATTTTGTTGCTGGTGGCACTGCGACAGCAGATATGATTTCATGGCCGGGAAATGGCGACGTTTCCAATTTCGAACTACCATTTTTAGCTCCCTTTTTTGATGCGAACAATGATGGAATTTATAATTATCTCAATGGAGATTATCCCTACTTTAACCTTAGCAATTCATATCCTGGAAATCCTGGTGGATCTGGATCAAATTGTACAAGTTATTTAATGGGTGATCAAAGTATTTGGTGGGTGTTTAATGATATCGGAAATATAAAAACAGAAACGAATTCTTTGCCAATCGGAATTGAAGTTCGTGCACAAGCTTTTGCGTATGCTTCTACAGATACGAGTCTCAACAATACAACATTTTACAAATATGAAATTGTAAATCGTTCGAACGATTCATTAAATAATACTTATACAGGAATTTGGTGTGATGTTGATTTAGGATATGCAGGTGACGACTATATTGGATGTGATGTAGGATTAAATTTAGGGTATGTTTATAATGGAAGAGATACAGATTTATTTTACGGAGCAAATCCCCCTGCTCTTGGAATCCAATTTTTACAAGGCCCGTTTGCAGATGTAATGGATGGTATTGACAATAACCATAATAATATTATAGATGAAAACAATGAGGAATGTTTGTTTTCAAAATTTGATTATTATATTAACTCTAATGGCAGTCCTATGGACTCACCAAATTCAACTGATGATTATTATGATTTTTTATCTGGCCATTGGATAAATGGACAAACTATGACTTATGGTGGTGATGGAAACGGAGGAGGCATTGGAGCTACTAGTAATCCATGTAGTTTTCTTTTTCCTGGAACATCAGATTTTACGAGTCCGGGTGCAGCAAACTGGACTATGCCTAATTCCGGAATACTACCAGATGATTTGCGCTTTATAATGTCGGAAGGAAAGTGTTCGATGGCTCCAGGTGAAGTAAATTACATGAGCGACGCTGTTATTTGGGCGAGAGCTGATTCAGGTGGTGCGCTTGCTTCATTAAACGCATTAAAACAAGCAGCGAGTGAAATACAAACATTTTTTAGTACTTGTTTTACTACTGTTGGATTAAACGAGTTGAATAGTAATCATGAAATGGTTTGTTTTCCAAATCCATTTCATGATAAAATAAATATTTATGTTCAAGGATTACAAGTTGGAAATTTTTCATTGCAATTATTTAATATGAAAGGTCAATTAATAACAAATACATACTCTGTTAAAGAAGGAAATATTATTATTGAGACAAATAATTTCGCAGTAGGAACTTATATTGTTGCTGTAAAACTTACGAATGGAAAATCCTTTTCACAGAAACTTTTGAAGTTATAGATTGAAAAAAAGGAAAAGGCTTCGCATGAAGCCTTTTCCTTTTCTTTACCTTTGCCATTATGCGCGCAGAAGAACGTACTCTCATAAAATGTTTTATCCCTCCAATCCTATTAGTAGCATTAATGTGGATAGTAAAAGGCTATGAAATTCGTTATGGAGTTGACTTAGTTGAGTATGGAATTTTTCCAAGAGATATTGATTCATTAAAAGGGATAATTACAATGCCTTTTATTCATGCCGACTTAACACATATTTTCTCTAACTCGATCCCATTAATTATTCTTGGTGCTTGTATGATTTTCTTTTATCGCGATATGTATAAAAAAGTTTTCGCACTCATCTGGTTGTTATCGGGAACTTGGTTATGGCTAGGTGGAAGAGAAGCTTGGCATATAGGTGCTAGTGGCGTTGTTTACGGAATGGCTTCTTTTTTATTAATGAGCGGTATCTTGCGAAAAGAAAGACGTTTAATGGCATTATCACTTCTAGTCATTTTTCTTTACGGAGGAATGGTTTGGGGATTTTTTCCATTGCTAAAAGGCATCTCTTGGGAAGCACATTTATTTGGCGCCATTGCAGGATGTTTACTCGCATGGGTGTATCGTAAAGAAGGTCCGCAGCGTGTTGCTTACGAATGGGAAAACGAACCTGATTCACCTGATGAAATTATAGAGTTGTCGGAAGAAGATTATGTTGAAGAAGAAAATAATAATCAACCAACTACTACAGATCCATTCAATCCACCAACTATTATGTATCATTACAAAACTGATGATCCAGAGAAGGATGATTCGTTGAACAATAAATAAAAATAATTTTACCTTCATGAAAATAGAACATATTGGAATTGCCGTAAAGAGTTTAGAAAGTTCAAATGATTTATTTAAAAAACTATTCAACACTTCACATTATAAAATTGAGGGAGTTGCTTCTGAAGGTGTAATGACTTCGTTCTTTAAAGTTGGCGATAATAAAGTTGAGTTACTTGAAGCTACCAGTGAAGATAGTCCTATTGCAAAATTTATTGAAAAACGTGGAGAAGGAATTCATCACATTGCTTTTGAAGTTACAGATATTTTTGCAGAGATGAAACGACTGGAGTCGGAAGGATTTACGTTGCTGAATAAAGAACCTAAAGCAGGTGCAGACAATAAATTAATTTGCTTTTTACATCCTAAAGGAACGGATGGCGTACTCATCGAACTTTGTCAGGAGATAACTTCAAAATAATTTTATTCGAATTTCTTTTTGATGTATTCTACTAATGTAGGATCGCTTAGTCCTTCAATGTCGCTTAGCTCTAATTCGAGGGATTTTGTACTCTTCATAATTTCCAACAATGAAAGTATTAACGATGTAACCAAAAATAATGTTGAGATTACAAAGACAACATTTGCATACATCATTTCATTAACAAAAATTAAGTACATACAAATAATCGCAAAAAGAAAACTTAATACCCCTAATAATTGCATTCGACGAATTAGCAATAGTCGGTAACGTAAATTTTTTATTTGAGCGTGGATAACGGGAGTAGGTTCGTTCTTTACATAACGATCATGCAGTGTACGTACAACACTTGAGATTGCCAAAAATCGATTTGTATATGCAAGCATAATTAAACTTATTGCAGGAAAAAGCAAAGCAGGAGTATTGATGGTGATATCCATGAATATATATTTTAATAGAGCGAAATTAAAAAAAATCCTAGCAATATTAAATTTTAAATCCTCTTCAATGTTGCACGATTAATTTCGCATTACGCCTTATTCCCATATCATCACTTATTCGTATTTGATATAAACCATTATCATAAGCACCAATGTTAAGTAGCACTTCCTTGACGTTACTTAATAAACACTGCTGATAAATAATCTTTCCTTGTACATCCAATAGCTCCAACCATCTTTTATTACTGTAGCCAAAATCATAAAGCACCTTTACATCGTTGCTTGCAGGGTTTGGAAATAATTTAATTTTAGCATTAATTACATCTAAATTATTCAATCCAATAGTTAAGCCTGTTGCATTACCCCAATAAGTATTGCCTTTATGATACCAAATTAATTTTTGTTCACAAAAATAACCCATCATAAGAGTATTATTAACTGAATTTTCAACAACCCCAAGTCCAGCAACATATTCGGTGGTTATAGGAGCTGGTTCAAAATTATTATAGGTGTAGCAAGTGTCTGTCTGCATTTTAAGAAATAAATAACCATCAATATTGATGTAAATTGGTGAATAGTTAAAATTACTGTCGATTCTGATTTCATAGTTATTCAATACAAGAGAATCAGGTAACGAATAATTATTTTCTTCAGGCAAAACATTAAAGAATGGCATTGATAAGTTTTCAAATGAAATATTTAAAGTATCAATTACCGTGGTAGAGCTTGTTCTATGTTGAAATGTATAGGTTAATGTATCATGATTACTGCTATAGGATTTACCTATAATTCTTTTATATTCATATTGACTTCCGCAGTTTTCAAAATACTCAAATTCATCATTAATATCGAAATTATATATATCACCAATTGTTGGCATTACAACTTCCGCTCGACGATAAAGGATCAACATATTTTGAGGGAATTCTCTAAATATAACACTACTAAAAAGTCCGTTTGATTTACTGAGATATATAATTTTTCCATTTATCATACTTACAGTATCCAAAATTCCGGCACTACTAAACATGTGAAGGCTGATACATTTTAC
>JAYVOC010000274.1:0-2324 GCA_043758125.1 Bacteroidota bacterium
TTGATAATCAAGTCGACTACTTGCAAATGCAAGATGATACTTTAAACATTGGTTTTTCAAAGCGAACATTTCAACGGGACATTAAAGAAATACGGAACATCTTCGGAGTGGACATTGAATATTCAAAGTCCGAGAAAGGTTATTTCATTTCGCAAAGCGAAATGGAGAATATGAACTTTCAAAGAATGATTGAAGCGTTCGATATGTTCAACTCCTTAAATCTTTCACAGGACTTGAAGCCATTTATTCATTTAGAGAAACGCAGACCACAAGGAACAGAAAATTTATACGGATTGCTTCATGCAATCAAAAACAAACTGCAGATTAAGTTTTCTTATCAGAAATATTGGGAAGATGAATTAAGTATTCGGACAGCAGAACCATACGCTTTAAAAGAGTTTAAGAATCGGTGGTATGTTTTAGCAAAGGATATGAAAGAGGGAATAATAAAAAGTTTTGCTCTTGACCGCTTGACAAATCTAGGCATTACCAAAAAATCATTCGTGTATCCAAAAACTTTTGACATTGAAGAAAACTATCGCTACTGTTTTGGAATCATTAGCCCGAACGGAAAAGAACCACAAGAAATAATATTATCCTTTGACCCATTTCAAGGCAAATACATCAAGTCATTGCCTTTGCACGACACACAAAACATTTTGGTTGATAATGAGAAGGAACTTCAAATAAAATTAACTTTGTGTATCACCTTTGATTTTGTAATGGAACTTTTATCGTTCAGCGACAACATGAAAGTTATTAAACCAAAATCACTGATAAAAGAAATTAAAGAAGCACATCAAAGAGCATTTAAGCAATACTGAATCGCTACGGGCAAAGCGTATAGGAACTTCAAGCAGTTGTGCTTCGTGGACAGGGTAGAATATGCGCAACAAAAAGTCATCGTTGCACAACCCTTATTAAAATTAAAACCACATATAAAGCGGCTTCATTAGAGGCAAATTAAAAGATGCAGTTTTTTTACTTGAGATTTGCAATTAAAAATAGTGAATGCGGTAAAACAATCTAATAAAATCATAAAAAGTGTTTTGTAAAAGTGCAAAGTTGCTTCTGCATTGACAGTAAGTTTACATTTGTTTTTCGCAAAATAAATTTCATTAGTTTTCGCAAGTTGTATGAGCTGAGAGAAATCTGAAAACGATCTTGCGTGGTAATAGAATTCATTCCTTTTAATTTCAATCAAGATACGAAATCTTGATTGAAATTATTTACTTTTATGGATTACTTATAAAAAAATTATTAGACAGATTGTTGAGTTAACTCACAGTATGTCGTTATCGGTAATGTTTAGGACGCAGCTAACTCAAAATGACAGCAAGAAAAAAACATGGGTAACTGGGGAATAGCAATAAAATCTAATGACACTTTCGCTGATGTTTATGGACAGTTCTTTGAAAGGTATAATGATGGGCAGAATGTAAAAGAAATTTCAGTTAAACTCCTTGCAGACAATCAAGAAACAATTGCTGACCCTAATGACTGCAATAACTTTTGGTTTGCTTTAGCAAAGGCGCAGTGGGAATGCAAACAACTTGATAACGAACTTTTAAAAAGAGTTAAACAAATAATTGAAACAGGTGCAGATCTTGAAGTTTGGCGACAACTTGATGCTGACAAAAAGGATGTTGCAAAACGAAAGATTGTTCTTGATAAGTTTTTGGAAGAGTTACTTTCAGAAAGACCAAAAGCAAAAGCCAGGAAGAAGAAAACAATTCGTGAACCTGTTTTTGCTAAAGGAGATTGTTTGACTTTCAAACTTGCAAATGGAAATTATGGAGGTGCTGTTGTCTTGGAGGCTATTTACAATAATGAATATGGACACAACCTAATTGCTATAACGCGAATAAATCAAAATGAGAAACCGACACGGAAGGATTTTGAATACGCTGAAGTTTTAATTTCAAATTTTGGTAATTGGAAGAATAAGGAAAATGTTCGATGGTATTTACCTGGTCGACACAAACAAACTGCACATTTAATTGATAAGATTGGTAGTATAGAAGTTGAATTTAATTATGATATTAGCAAAACACTCTTTAGTCATGTTGGAGATTTTGACATTTGGATAATTGAACAAGCAGACAAACAATTTCAATCGGAAAAAAGTAAGGAACGACCGTCAAGTTGTAAAAAGACGATTAAAGAACTTACAAAAAAGAAATGGAAGCTATGGTAAACATGCTACCGAGAAGTAGAGCTGCCGATAACAGCTAAGGCTTCGTTGCGTCCGGAGGACGCACAATGAAGGCCATGTTGCACAGCTTGCCCCGTTTTTTTCGGGGGAACCACTAGTGTGTGAGGGG
>JAYVOC010000275.1:0-2856 GCA_043758125.1 Bacteroidota bacterium
TAGCCAAACATTGGGATTTGGTTTATTGTATACATGATCAATGATAGAATTACGATCCAAGCCATAATTATTTTCAAAGATTTCATGAATATCTTTTGGCATTAAACCATAAAGAAAATGAGTTAATAATTTTTTACCGAAGTAGGATCCGCTTCCTTCATCACCAAGGATATATCCCATACCATAATTCTTTTCATGAACTACTATTCCATCAAACCAACAACTATTACTTCCGGTACCAATGATACATGCAATTCCAGGTTCATCGCCAGCTGTTGCATACGCACAAGCAAGTAAATCATGATCAACAATCACATTTGCTTTCGGAAAATAACGTCGTAATCCTTTCGCAATAATTTCCTTTCTACTTTTGCTTGAACATCCCGCCCCAAAGAAATAAATTTCAGTTACCACCTCTGCAATAGAAGCCATTGAATCATCAGAATTCAGTGTATTAAAAACGAAATCAGCATCATGAAAAAATGGATTGAAGCCGATCGAATGAAAAGGACCTGAAATCGTTTTGCCATCATACAAAAGCCAATCAGCCTTTGTGGAACCAGAATCACAGACAAGTAACATATCGTTATTTCTTTAAATTAAATTCTATTCAAGAATTGCAAACAAATGTAAATTTTATAGTGAATTGTTTCTCTCATTAAGAAATAGTTTATTAACGTTAAATCGTTTATTAAATGATATCAAAATCTTACCTATTGATGATTCAAATTGCTACTTTCGAACTATGAGTGAAGAACATTCAGGACCCTTACCAAGAAGTTTAGGATTATTTCAAAGCACTGTTATCAATATGATCGACATGGTTGGAATTGGTCCGTTCGTAGTACTGCCTCTTGTAATAAAAATTATGGGCGGACCATTTTTCTTATATGCATGGATTGTGGGTGCTGTGTTGTCGATGATTGATGCATTGATATGGTCGGAATTAGGAGCTGCATATCCTGAAGCAGGTGGAAGTTTTAATTTTTTGAGAGAAGCTTACGGTAAAGAACGTTGGGGAAAATTATTATCGTTTTTATATGTATGGCAAACGATGATTCAAGCTCCACTCGTTGTTGCAAGTGGATCAATTGGATTTGCGCAATACTTTAGTTACCTAGTTCCGCTGGATGAAGTTACTCGAAGAATTGTTTCAGGCACTGTTGTAATTTTAATCACACTCCTACTCTACCGCAAAACAGACACGATTGGAAAAATTGGTGTTTTACTTTGGACAGGAGTAATTGCAACGATGCTTTGGATTATTATTGGAGGAATTTCTCATGGAAACTTTATGTCGCCGATACATCATATTAATGATGGATTAGTGATAAATAATTTATTTGGCGTTGCATTAGGAGCAGCTTCCATTAAATCAATTTATAGTTATTTAGGATATTATAATGTTTGTCATTTAGGAAGTGAAATTAAAAATCCTGGTAAAACAATTCCACGAAGTATGTTTTTATCAGTAATTGGAATTGCTGTTCTTTATTTATCGATGAATGTTGCAGTAGTAAGTGTCATTCCTTGGCAAGAAGCAGCGAATTCTGATTTTATTGTAAGTACATTCATTGAACATCTTTATGGAACGTTTGCAGCGAATGTTGCAACGATGATGGTTTTATGGGTTGCATTCGCGAGTTTGTTTGCAGTTATGTTAGGTTATTCGCGTGTTCCTTACGCTGCTGCTAAGGCTGGCGATTTTTTTAAAGTATTTGCTAAAGTTCATCCTACACGACATTTTCCGTATGTTGCATTACTGGGATTAGCGATAACAGCTTTTATTTTTAGTATGTTGTTTAAGTTATCTGAAGTGATTACTGCAATCCTTGCAATGCGAATATTAATTCAATTTATTGGACAAGCTATTGGTGTGATGCTATTAAGAAAAAGAAATGGTTCGATGAATTTACCTTTTAAGATGCCCTTATATCCGTTACCAGTAATCCTTGCTATTGGAATGTGGTTATGGATCTTTTTTTCTACAGGACAAAAATTTATTTTATCAGGAGTAACCGTTATTGCAACTGGAATAATTGCATTTCTATTTAAAGCTAAATCTGCAAAACATTTTCCATTTCAATGATAGAAAAATTGAAACATCCATTATTTTCACTATTATTGACTAATAATAATTTTGAATTATATTATTAATTTTAATGCGATGACAACTACAAAGGATATTGAAATACAATCTAAAAAGACAAGAATTATTTTTATTTTTTTAATTGCTATTAGTTTAGCAGTTCGATTTTCGTTAAGTATTTATCGAGAAATTTCAGGTGATGATTTCTTTTCATTTGTCATGATAATAAAAATAATAATTCAGTTATTCTTTATAACAATCTGTTCAATTTTTGCATGGATCGCGATTTTGAAATGGAAGAATAAAGGACCAGGATTAGTAATTAACCAGATGGGAATTTTTGATAGTTCAGGAATTGTTTCTGCTGGGATGATTTTTTGGTCTGATGTTATTGAAATTAATACAAGTAAAATTATTTTTTCTGACTGCATAATTGTTAAAGTAAAAAAGCCAGAGAGATATATTAAGAATCAGAAAAATTTTTTTAATCGAATTTGGTTAATGCTTGAGAATAGCAGACTTGGTTCTCCTGTAAATATTTCCGTAAGTGGATTAAAATACAAATACAATGAATTATTTCGAATTCTACAAGAAAGGTATTTATCTACGCAAGTAGAATCTAGAACGTATGAATTAAAACGTGAGAAAGATGATATCCAGCGAGAGAAAAAAGAATTAGTTGACTCCATAAATTATGCAAAAAGAATTCAGGCTGCATTATTACCATCCTCTTCAATAATAGAACAAAGGCTTGGAGAAAGTTTTAT
>JAYVOC010000276.1:0-54610 GCA_043758125.1 Bacteroidota bacterium
CAAAACATCATGGCAACTTTCCTTTAGATGTAGCGCATCAACAGTATCCGAAGCAACGGTTTCATCTTTTAAAAAATGTTGCCCTAAAAACTTCTTGGCCTTTACTTCGGTATATACTTTCATTTAACCACCTCTAATAAAGTGCGAAAAGCCACGAATTTATCTTTGTAACGAGAAGTATGTATAGCTTGTTTTTCAGAAGCAAAATTCAATTTATATTTTTCATACTCATTCATGCTCTCACATAGATATTGTATTGCATAACTTGTTCCACCGGAATTCTCATCTGCAATTAAGCGATAGATATGATTTTCTAAAAACAAACCTGTATTTAAAACATCAGGAATATGAACATCGATCATCCATTTCAACCATTCATCTGCTACATCATTATCGATGTTTACTGTTACATTATAAATAATCATGCTCTATTTAATTTACTTTATCACCACGCAAAATTCGGAATCGCTTTCTTGCATCTACAACATATAAGCTTCCAGGATATTTAGTGATCAACAGTTCGTACAATACTTTTGCTTTGTCTTTATCGTTGAGATTATCTTCATTGATTACTGCCAATTGAAACAGTGCATCATCTGCTAAAATATCTTCTGGATATTTATCAATGATATCTTGGAGAAATGGTACGGCTGCGAGAAACTTTCCTTCCTTTTTCAATATTTGCGCTTTCTTATACCATACTTCATCCGTTAAAGAATTATTAGGATGAAATTTCAGCAAACTATCCAAAGCTAAAAATGCTAAGCTATCTTTATTTTGAAAACTCAATAAATCCGCATGTGCATAAAGCAACAATGCATCAGTAGTTGTGTCTTCATTTGTATTATCTGAAATCAAAAGGCCCAGCGCTAGAGCATCATTCGAAATAAGTTGCGATGTTGCCGCTTTCAAAACACTTAGCTGACCTTTTGCCCATTCAAATTCTCCTAGGTAATACGATAATCGTGCGTTTCTAAATTTAGCTTCGCGGCCAGTAGCATCATTTTTAAAATCTTTATCTACTTGTCCATAAAGCAAAGCAGCATCCCAAACCTGGCCAGAGAAAACATAAATATCTGCAAGCTCCAATTTACAGTCTGCAATAAATTGACTACCCATATTTGGAAAGTCAAGTGTTTCTAAAAGTAACGCAATCGCCTCATCTGTTTTATGCAAATAAAATGCTTCAAGATGAGCATATCCCCGAATGATTGGAGCTGTAGTAACATTTTTTCCCAACTCATTTAACGTAGAGTTGTAATCCCCTTCTAATTTTAATAAATCAGCATTTGTATATGTTCCTGAATTAGTGATACGAAGGTTAACGGAATTGATCAGTTCCATCTTTGCATTCACATAATTTTTATTTTCTTTCCCTTTATCAACAACATATTGAAAACACTTTTCAGCAGTTTCATACTCTTGATTATTCACACACAGTCGGCCTAAAGAAATTGGGCGTTCACCACTTTCACTTAATCGATTATCAAGTGATTTAGCTTGAATAAATGCAGATTCATAATCCTTTTCTTGCAAGAATAGCCAATATAAAAATTCGCTATAACTATTTTCTTGAGGATTTTTTTGAATCTTACGCAATACAGCTTGGCGAATAATATCGGAAAGGTTTCCACTTAAATCATTAGCAATTTTATTTTGAAGAATTGTTTGAATATTTGGTAAATACGTTGGGCTAAACTCAAGCACACTAATGTACTCGTTCACCATTTCAGTAGGTTTACTTTGTTGTGCGTACACTTCAGCTAATTCGAAAGAAAAGGGATAGGCACCTTTTAATGTTCTTCGTCCTTGCAAATAAGTTTGTGCAGCATAATCAAAAAGTTGACGTTGTAGAAATGTACTTCCTAAAACATTCACTTGATTAATGTCAGAAGGAAGATTTTTAATTGCATCTAAATAAACTTTTTTTGCTTTCTCTAATTCACCTTTAGTTTCGTATAAATTTCCTAAATCTACTTTAAGTGATTGATCGGTAGGAAATTTTTTACTCTGCTTCTTAATCACTTTCTCTGCCTTATCGTAATCTTTAATACTGATTAAACATTTTAGATAATTTGGATAAGTGCCAAGTGGGTCTTGATCGTATGCTTTCTCAAAATATATTACAGCCTTATCATAATCACTGGTGGAAAAATATTGGTTTGCCAATTCCACATTGCTTTGTCCTGATTGCGCATGAACATCACTCACCGACAAAGCAATCAGGATTGAAAATAGGAGCGCAACTTTTATTAATTTATTCATTAGTTAATTCTATCAAAACCTGTATACGGCACAAGTACTGGAGGGATACGAATACCATCGACAGATTGGTTATTTTCGAGGAGAGCAGCCACAATACGAGGTAACGCTAACGCACTACCATTTAGTGTATGAGCTAATTGAGGCTTCGCATTTCCTTCGCGGAAGCGTAATTTCAGACGATTAGATTGAAAAGATTCGAAATTAGAAACAGAACTTACCTCGAGCCATCTTTGTTGCGCTGCTGAAAAAACTTCGAGATCATAAGTTAATGCCGAGGCGAAACTCATATCTCCACCGCATAATCGAAGCACTCGAAATGGCAATTCTAGCATCTTTAAAAGTCCAGCAACGTATTCACGCATATCTTCTAAAATAGCATAACTTTTATCGGGATTCGCCACTTGAACAATCTCTACTTTATCAAATTGATGCAAACGATTTAAGCCACGAACATGCGCACCATACGAACCTGCTTCACGACGAAAACATGGAGTGTAGGCGGTATATTTTATTGGCATATCTTCAGCTTTAACAATCACATCTCTAAAGATATTCGTAATAGGTACTTCGGCCGTTGGAATCAAATACAAATTATCAATTCCAACATGATACATTTGGCCTTCTTTATCAGGAAGTTGACCTGTACCAAATCCAGATTCCTCATTGATTAAAATGGGTGGCTGAATTTCATGATAACCCGCTTTTTCAGCTTGATCGAGAAAAAAATTGATAAGTGCGCGTTGAAGCTTAGCTCCTTTGCCTTTATAAACTGGGAAACCGGCACCAGCAATTTTATTTCCTAGTTCAAAATCAATAATATCATATTTTGTTGCAAGTTCCCAATGAGGCAATGCATCGGGACCTAACTCTGGTAAAAATTCATTGTGATGATAAACAGTAATATTTTCTTCGGGAGTTTTGCCAGGAGGCACTAAAGTAGAAGGTATATTGGGCAAACGGACAAGCAGCGTATAAATATCCTTTTCCAATTTCTCCATACGCTCTTCCAAATTTTTTGTCGTCTCCTTGAACGCAACACTTTGATTCTTTAGCTCATCAGCCGCAGCCTTTTCACCTTTACGAAATAATTCACCAATCTGCTTTGCTAACGCATTTTGCTCAGCTAACACATTATCAAGTTCTGTTTGAGTTTTACGTTTGTCAGCATCGGCCAATAAAATTTGGTCTACTGTTTCACGGGCTTCTAAATTTTTTATTGCTAGACGAGCAATCACCTCTTCCTTTTGTTCTCTAAGAACTGCTAATTGTAACATATAATAACGTCAATAATTCAATTGCAAAGGTAGGCGATTTGAAGTATCACTTAAAAATCGAATAGATCTACAATTCAGCTATTTTTGTAGGATGCTCCAACAATTATCTGAAAGTGCCGATTGGCTAAGAAAGCAAGGCATTATAGATCCAGCAATTGGAATTGTTTTAGGGACAGGTTTAAACCAATTGGCAGCGGAAATAAATACCGAATTAGAAATATCTTACGCTGACATTCCTCATTTTCCGTTAAGCACTGTTGAATTTCATGAAGGCAAATTACGGTATGGCACATTAGCAGGAAAAAAAATTCTAGCGATGCAAGGTCGTTTTCATTATTACGAAGGGTATACTTTTAACCAAGTTGTATTCCCTATTCGTGTGATGAAAAATTTAGGAATAAATACTTTGCTTTTGTCAAATGCGGCTGGCACTTTAAACTTAGAATGGAACAAAGGTGATTTAATGTTAATTGATGATCATATCAATTTACAACCTGGCAATCCATTGATCGGAAAGAACGAAGATTCATTAGGAACACGTTTTCCAGACATGAGTTCGCCTTACGATCAAGAAATTAATAATCTGCTTTTAGCGATTGCAGAAAAACTAAATATCACATTACGAAAAGGCATTTATGCATCTGTTCCTGGTCCAAATCTAGAGACGCGAGCAGAGTATCGTTTCTTGAAAATAATAGGTGCTGATGCAGTAGGAATGAGCACTATTCCAGAAGTAATTGCGGCGAGACATTTAGGATTACGATGTGCAGCGATTTCGGTGTTAACAGATGTATGTGATCCAGAAAACTTAGCGAAAGTTGATATTGCAGAAATCATTGCTGTTGCTGCTAATGCGGATGATAAATTAACGAAATTAGTTACAACACTTCTTGCATCTTTATGATAGCATATTATCATCAATGTTGTATACTAATTTTTCTTCCTGAAATAAATTTGACGGATGAAAATAGTGATTGGAAAATAATTAATTCCAACATTAATCACATTCATGAAATCACAAAAAAATTTCCTGTGATAAAACATTTATATTACAATCAATCTTTAGAACAGAATGATATTTGGGAAAATGATTGTTATTCAAAATTTATTAAAGTAGGCAATGATCTTGGTGAGAAAATGGAACATGCATTTCAACATGCATTTGATTGTGAGTTTAGAAAAATAATTTTAATTCATGCAAATACTTCTGGCATCATTTCTAAACATTTAGAAGAAGCATTAATGAGTTTAAAGTTTATTGAATTTAGTATTGGTCCGAAAAAAAATGGATCTTACTATTTAATTGGGATGAATCAATTGGAGCGTATTGTATTCAGAAATAAAGATTGGAATAGTGATACGTTGTATAAATCAACAGTTAAAGATATTGGAAATCTTAAATATGCAATTTATAAGCTACCAACTCTAGAATAAAATTGAATTATCTATTGATGAATGCGAGGAATGAACGAACTTTGCGACGCATAAAAAGCACATAGAAAAAAATTAGTGATTAACTTTAATAATAGCAATACAGGAAAGACTTAAGATCATGATGGAATTATTAAAGCGTTTTGAAGATAAAAAACCAGAGTTAGTATTTGAATGGAATGATACACTTACGGATGCAACAGGATGGATTGTAATTAACTCACTTCGTGGTGGTGCTGCTGGAGGAGGAACGCGGATGAGAAAAGGCTTAGATCGTCATGAAGTAGAGTCGTTAGCGAAAACGATGGAGATAAAATTCACTGTTGCTGGCCCTCCTATTGGCGGTGCAAAATCAGGAATCAATTTTGATCCTTCTGATCCTCGTAAACTAGAAGTATTAAAACGGTGGTATAAAGCTGCATTACCTTTATTAAAAAATTATTATGGTACTGGAGGAGATTTATTTGTAGATGAAATTCATGAAGTAATTCCTATTACTCGAGAGCTTGGTTTATTACATCCACAAGAAGGCGTTGTAAATGGGCATTTCAAATCTAAAGATACTGATCGCAGTGAGCGCATACAAAAGTTGCAAGAAGGTGTAAGTTTAATTGTAACCGATAAAAATTATGTTCCGGCAGGAAAAGCATATCGTGTTGCAGATATGATAACAGGTTACGGTGTGGCGGAATCCATTTTACATTATTATAAATTGCAAGGTGAATCGATAACAGGTAAAAAAATACTTGTTCAGGGATGGGGAAATGTTGGTGCTGCTGCTGGATATTATTTGTCGCAAGAAGGTGCAAAAATTACAGGAATTATTGATCGTGCTGGTGGTGTAATCAAGGAGGAAGGATTTAGTAAAGAAGAAATAATTTCTCTCTTTGAATCGCGATCAAGTGATATGTTTACTGGTTTCCTGAAACGTGAAGATATTAACGAAGCTTTCTGGAAATTAAAAGCAGATGTTTTTATTCCTGCTGCATCATCTCGATTAGTAAAAGAAGAGCAATTGAAAAGTTTAGCTGATGGTGGAATACAAGTTATAGCTTGTGGAGCGAATGTACCCTTTGCAGATCAAGAAATATTTTTCGGACAAATTGGTCTTTATGCTGATAATCATTTAAGTTTAATTCCCGACTTCATATCAAACTGTGGGATGGCAAGAGTTTTTGCTTATTTAATGTCGAACCCTGAAGACATTTCCGCGAAAGGAATATTTACGGATGTTGCAAATATTATTCACAAAGCATTAGATAATGTTTATGCGATTAATAAAAACAAAACTGGAATTACTGCTACAGCGTATGAGATTGCATTAAAACAACTAGTATAATTTTAGTTCGAATTTTAATTAAAGATGTTAAAAGCAAATTGGCTTCAGTATTCAATACTCGACAATTCCGTAGAGAGTATATTTTATTTTTTACTCATCTTACTGCTAGGAATAGTTTTCAAACGTTTTGTATCAAATCAATTATCTGCATTATTTTATCGTTTCATCAAAAAACATACGAATGGTGTAGAGATAAAAAAATTTCAAGAATTACTTCATAAACCTGTTGGCTTATTCATAGTTTTTGTAACCATTTACATTGCTTTTCATCAATTACATTTTCCTGAAAGTTGGGAACTTCCAACAGAAGAAAAGTTTGGATTACGTTTTATCGTTTGGAAACTTTTTCAAATGGCATTAATGATTTCACTCACATGGATTATTTTAAGATGCGTTGATTTTTTTGGATTAGTTTTAATACAAAAAGCAAGTAAAACTGATACAAGATCCGATGATCAACTGGTTCCATTTGTAAAAGAAGCGATAAAATTTATAATAGTTTTAGTAAGTTTTTTCTTTATGCTTGCTTCTATCTTTGAAGTAAACATTGTTTCCCTTATTGCAGGATTAGGCATTGGAGGTTTAGCAATTGCACTTGCAGCAAAAGACACATTAGAAAATCTATTGGGATCATTTGCAATCTTCCTCGACAAGCCGTTTTCAATAGGTGATCTTGTAAAAGTTGGCTCAACGCAAGGAAGAGTTGAACGTATTGGATTTAGAAGTACACAAATTAGAACATTTGAACGCACCATCGTAACTGTTCCCAACAAAAAAATGATTGATGCTGAATTAGAAAATATCAGTTTACGAAATATGATTCGTGCACTATTTCCATTAACATTACGATTAGATACACCCGTTGAAAAAATTGAGACGTTCATTCTTTCCATTACTGACATCTTAGAATTACATCCGAACATTGAAGAAAATCCTACTCCAATTGTTCGTCTAGCAAAGATTTCAGAAACAGGAGTTGAACTGGAAGTTTTATTTTTTGTTAAAACTACTGATGCAGATTTTTATGTAAAAGTAAAAGAAGAAATTCTTTTTAAAATTCTTCGTCTCGCACAAAATAACGAGTTACGTTTTGATTCAAAATTGATTGAAGTTATTGTTCCAAAAACGATCAATTAATTATTAAGGAATTCTAGAATAATTTTTTGTGATGGAATTAGGTAGAATAATTTACCAACTTCCTCCTGCGCCACCGCCACCAAAAGATCCACCACCAAAGCCACCGAATCCTCCTCCTCCGCTTGAGCCACCACCGAAACCTCCAAAGCCTCCGCTACCTCCATTAAAGTCTGACCAACGTCCTCTACTACGTGCACTTGCCGCATTGATAAGCGCCCATGCGGCCCAAAAAGGAATATTATTTAGTGCCGAATAATTACGAACATTAGAAACTTTCATCACAACAATTATGACAATGAAAATTAAAAGTATAATAAATCCTGGTATATTATTTCCATTTTTTTTCGTTGGCGTTGCTTTGTATTCTCCTTTAACCAATGCGATCATTTGATCGGTGCCTTTATCAATGCCCTGATAATATTGTTTCTCTTTAAAAAACGGTTTAATATCGTTCTCGATAATTCGTTTGGTTAAGGCATCAGGCATTACGCCTTCCAAACCGTAACCAGTTGCAATAAACAATTGATGTTCGTCCATTGAAACCAATAATAAAGCACCATTATTTGTTTTTTTCTGTCCTATTCCCCATTGTTCAGCTAATTGAACTGCATATTCACTTGCAGGATATCCGTCGAGGGATTTCATAATCACAACTGCAATTTGAGTAGAAGTAGAATCATTAAACGCTACTAACTTTCTTTCAAGTTGATCATTTTCATTCGGTGAAAGTGTATTGGTAAAATCATTCACTAATCGCGGCGGATCAGGGCGTTTAGGATATTCTACTGCGAATAAGTGTGCAGAGATGAAAAGGAATACAATTAGTAGGAGTTTACGTTTCATTATTATTTTCCAAAAATTATATCGTTTGGCAATTCATTTTTATCATCAATTTGATGAGGGAAATAATTCTTTAGTGCAATTCCTGATTCAAGAATTCCATGTGCTAAACCATCTGTAAATTTTGACTCTTTAAAAGAAATAGCCATTTTTTCTTTGATCTTATTCCAGAAATCATCACCCACTTTAGCATGAATACCTGCATCACCGATAATGGCAAATTTTTTATCAACTACAGCAAGATAAATAAGCACCCCATTGCGTAAATCAGTAAGATGCATATTTAGTTCAGCGAAAACAAAAGCAGCTCGATCTAACACTTCCATTTTACATTCATCTTCAATGTACACACCAATTTCTCCTGATGTCATTGACTCTGCTTGTTCAACAGCTAATCGGATTCGTTCGCGATCGGAATCGGAAAATAGATCTGGTGCTTTCATTGTTAAAACTGTACTTTAGGAGCGTGTTCTGCACCTTTATCAGATTGAAAATATGCTTTTTCTTTAAAGCCATACATTCCAGCTAACATGGTTTGAGGGAAACTACGAACGTACTTATTATAATCAAGTACTACATCATTAAATTTCTGGCGTTCAACAGCAATTCGATTTTCTGTGCCTTCCAATTGCGCTTGTAATTCAAGGAAATTTTGATTCGCTTTTAACTGAGGATATTGTTCTGCGACAACCATCAATCGACCCAAAGCTGCACTTAATTGACCTTGTGATGCTTGAAATTTAGCAAGTTGTTCGGTAGTAAGATCCTTAGGATCGACTTTAATTTGTGTTGCACTTGCACGAGCTTCAATAACCGCTGTAAGAGTAGACTTTTCGAAGTCTGCAGCTCCTTTCACTGTTGCAACAAGATTTGGAATAAGATCTAAACGGCGTTGGTAAACATTATCCACTTGCGACCAAGCATTCGTAACTTGCTCTTCACGTTGAACCATGTTATTGTAAGTGCCTGCGAAGAAGCTGTAGCCAATGAATAGTACAACCACTACAACCGCAAGAATAATTAAGGGCTTTCTCATAATATTTAATTTGAAATTTTTACAAAGGTAAATTCTCTATGGATTAATAAGTCAATTAGACGACTTTCTTAATAATAAATTTTAATGCACAGAGAATAACATGATGATAATTCGATTTTTTTAAGATTTTTTTAAGATTTGTATAACGTAAAAACTGTTCAATTATTCCATTCTGAACTTTAAATAATGAATAGGAAATCCCTTTTTCATAAAGATTTTTTCATAGGTGGTTTGAATAGATAAGTTAAAGCCTTCAGGAGTATCACGGTACAAATCATACGTGCAAATTTCCATGGTTCCTTGCTCATTTTTCAGCTGATCAACTGTATACTGAAACAGTCCAATATTATCCGTTTTGAGATGCAGATAGCCATTTGGTTTTAAGACTTGCCGATATAGACTGATGAATCGAGAATTCGTTAACCTGCGGTTTTCACGCGTTAATTGAGGCTGAGGATCAGGAAAAGTAACCCAAATATCATCCACCTCCTGATCGGCAAAAAACTGATTAAGCCACTCAATATGAGTACGAAGGAAGGCTGCTGTTAGGATATTTTCTTCGTTAATACTTTTAACTCCACGCCAAATTCTTGCACCTTTTATATCTACACCGATAAAATTTTTATCAGCATATTCTCTTGCCATTTCTACAGTATACTCTCCTCTTCCACAGCCAAGTTCGAGAATTAAAGGGTTGTCATTCTTAAAAATATTTTTGCGCCAATTCCCTCGCAAACCATGATCAGTTTTTAATAGTGGAAATGGATATTGGAAGATACGTTCTAGGTGATTTAATTCCTCAAAGCGTTGAAGTTTTCTTTTTGACATATTTCAGGTTTGCGAAAATACGATTGTGAAGTGGATGTGCAAAGGCCTATTTTTGGACTGTGGAAAAAAAACAAGTTCATATTCTTTATACTGTTCTCGATTGGGGACTTGGACACGCAACACGCAGCATTCCGATAATAGAATATTTGCTTAAAAGTGGTGTCAAAATTAGTATAGCTGGAGAAGGGGATAGCCTTTTTCTACTTAAAAATAATTTTCCTCACCTAAATTTTTATCTGCTCAATGGGATTCAAGTAAAATATTCTGCGAAAGGATTTTTGGTATTAAAGATGGCGTTATCGGTTCCTAAAAATTTAAAGGTAATTTATGAAGAGCAGCAACAAATAAAAAAACTTATTCATAAAATTAGACCTGATGCAGTTATCAGTGATAATCGATTTGGTGCGTGGTCGAAAATTATTCCTTCACTATTTATTACGCATCAACTAAATATTGCAGCGCCAAAAAATTTACGATGGCTTGAGCCAATACTTTTTCGTATCAATAAATTTTTTTTAAAGAAATATACAAAAGTTTGGATACCTGATTTCGCAAATGAAATAAATTTATCAGGGAAATTGTCGCATAATCCTAAATCGTTACAACAAATAAATCATGAATTTATTGGACCGATTTCACGATTTACAAATTGCATAAATAGTGAGATTAACGAATCGTATGAGTTACTAATAATTTTATCAGGACCAGAACCACAACGAAGTATTTTTGAAAAAAAATGTATTGAACAATCATTAGCATTAAATTTAAGAACATTACTTGTAAGAGGTAAGCCACAAGAGACTTTAAATTATTCTGATCATAATTTAAAAGTGGTATCGCATCTTAAAAGTGATGCATTAAAATCTTTAATAATAAATACACTATATATTGTTTGCAGAGCAGGTTATTCAACAATAATGGATTTATCAAGTATCAAGAAATCGGCGCTATGCATTGCAACACCAGGACAAACAGAACAAGAATATTTAGTGGATTATTTAATGGAAAATAAATTTCTTGTTTGTCAACAACAATCTTTATTCAATTTAAAATTAGGAATTGCAAAATTATCTGAATGCAAACCAATGCCAAGTACAAATCATTCACTCATGACGCTTGAAGTAGATCGATTTTTGAATGATCTTAAGAAGTTCTAATGATTTTTTATACATTTGCAATTCTAAGAGGTTCTAACATCTTCTCCATTATCGGAAGAGATTTTAGATTAAAAGGGAATCCGGTTGAAATCCGGAACAGTCCCCGCTGCTGTGAACTACAACTTAACAAACCATTTTTTGTTAGGTACCAAAAAGCAAAGTCACTGTTACTTATTTTGTAATGGGAAGACGCTTAAAAAGGGTAGTAAGTCAGAAGACCTGCCATTAGAATAATGCAAGATTAAGCTTTCGGAGGAAAGGCATCGCTTGGGACACGTTTCTTTCGCCTATTTGGCAAATGGAAATTATTTGCTTCCTTGCTATTCCGCTCATTAAAACTTAATTTTTGATTGTTTATTTTAGATTGCAGATTCGATCTTTAATCTACGAATTTAATAGTTTAATTGAGAAAAATATTTAAACAAAACATAATTATGAAAAATAGTATTTTAAGTTTATTCATCGCTGTTCTCTTTCTTTCATCATGTAAAAAAGACAATGGACCTAATGATGGTATCAAATATATTCCATCTGGAATGTTTGTAGTTAACGAAGGTCAGTTTACGGGAGGAAATGCTTCTATTTCTTATTTCAGAACAAATAGTTCATATACAAATGTTGACCTTTATAGTGCCATTAACAATGTTCCGTTAGGTGATGTAGCGCAGTCAATGAGTATTTTTAATGGTTTTGGATACATCGTTTTAAACAATTCGAAAAAAGTAGAAGTAGTTAACATGAATGATTTTCATCGTTCGGGAACAATTAAAGGCTTAGAAAGTCCGCGACATTTTTTAGGAATTAATAACAACACTGGTTATGTTAGTGATTGGACAGCAAACAATATTAAAATAATAAATTTAGTAACGAATACGGTCACTGGAACAATTCCATGTGGAGCTGGACCAGAAGAAATGTTGTTAACTAACAATAAAGTTTTTGTTTGCAATGTGGGTGGCTTTGGTAATGACAGTACTATAACGGTAATTGATGTAAATACAAATTCCGTTATTTCTACCATACAAGTTGGATTGAATCCGAATAGCATCAAACAAGATAAAAACGGTACACTTTGGGTGCTTTGTGGTGGTACAATTGGTGCAGATTTTACACCAGGAACTGCGGATGATATAGGAGGAACATTGATACAAATTGATCCAACAACCTACTCCATAATTAAGCAATTAAATTTTGCTTCAGATCAACATCCTTTAAAAATGAATACCAATGCTGCAAAAGATAAATTGTATTATCTTCAAGGAAATTCAAGCACTACTGGGAAAGTTTTTAGAATGTATTTAAGTAATGCAGTATTGCCAACTACTGCTCTAGTTAATCGTGAATTTTATGGACTTGGAATAGATCCTTTAAAAGAAAATATTTATGGAGGAATTGGAAATTTTACTGTTAATACATATATCCTAAAATATCAAAGTAACGGTACGTTCGTTGATTCTTTAAAAGTTGGCGTTGCACCAAATGGATTTGCATTTAACTAACGAAAAATAAATTTTCATCGGGAAACAAATAAATTATTTGTTTCCCGATTTTTTATGGCACAAAATTAAAATCAGGCGTTGTAATTACATTAGATTTATTTTTTGCCCGATCTTTAATATAAATTTTGAATCTTCCAATAGGACTAAAAGTTATAGCAGTTAAAAATTCAATCTTCTTTGTTACTAATCCTTCGATCGGTGAAGATTTCACTGATGGCCCGATATCCGGAATGAAATCGTTGAGGTCAATATAAACACTATCTTGAAAAACATTTACAGTATCGCAAGCATGTTGATTATCTGTTTTCCAAATTTTCTTTAATCGATAATCGCTACCAATTTTTTCTTCGTAGCCTACCATTAAATCATTTAAAGTAGTATCGCATATTAGCGCAGCCGCATTTCGTTCTGCTTTTGAATAGGATACATCTCCATTCGCATCATTAAACTTAAATACAAGTTCAACAGAAGTATCTTTTCCCATAACCCCTTTAAATGTAGTTAAGGAAACAAAAGTCACAATTGGTGCATCGCCTCCAGAAGTTTCCTTTTTACATGCTCCTAATGAAAGTGCTGCGAAGATAAGTATAAGGTATTTTTTCATCTTGAATAATCATTGTAAAGATACTAAACCTCGTTATTTAAATCACTAATTTTATACTATTGGCTCATAAACAAGTGTTGATCTCTTCGAGGGCTTAAAGAGCTTTGTAGCAACTTGAGAAATTTGATCAGGAGTAACTGCATTGATGCGATCAAAAATTTCTTGTAACGGTACAATACGATCAAAATAAAGAAGTCCTTTTGTAATTGACAGCATCACGCTTAATCGATTTTCTTGTGCCATATTGATTTGTCCTAATAACTGCTCTTTGTACTGATGGAATAATTTCTTACTCAAAACAACATCACATAGGTTGCTAAGTTCGCGTTCAACAAGCATTTTTGTTTTCTCATAATTCTTAGCATCAGTGGCAAAATAAACATGAAATACTCCAGTATCACTATATGCGTGATAACCTGATTCAATTGTATACGTGAACCCATATTTCTCTCTAATATTTAAATTTAGTCGAGAGTTCATTCCTGGCCCACCTAACAAGTTATTGAGCAGTACCAAAACAAATCTATCTTTATCATGAAAAGAAAATCCTGGCAATCCTGACAGATGATGAACTTGATTTACTGCTCGAGGAACAATTTTAGTTACTGGTTTATAGACTTGAAATTTATCTCGAGGACTTTCTTTCTTGTTTTTTGTTTCTTTGCAAATATATTTCTCGGCAAGTTTAATTACTTCTTCCATTCCACTACTCCCGCTTACAGAAAAAATCATCCGAGAAGGATGATAACATTGCTTAAGATAATCGATCAGATCACTGCGTTTAAATTTCTTTAAGGAGATTTCTGTTCCCAAAATTGGATGACCAAGTTCGTGTCCTGCAAAAATTAAATTTTCAAAATCATCAAAGATTTGTTCATAAGGATTATCCATGTAAGTTCGAATTTCATCGAGAATTACATCCTTTTCCTTTTCTAATTCTTTTTCAGGAAATGTAGAATTAAAAATGATATCCGCAATTAACTCTACTGCTCTTTCGAGATACTGATTCATCACTGAAGCATGAATACATGTTTCTTCTTTTGTTGTATATGCATTTAAATCACCACCAATAACTTCTAAACGATTTAATATGTGAAAGGATTTTCTTTTTGTGGTTCCTTTAAAAAGTGCGTGTTCAATAAAATGCGCCAAACCTTCACGTCCATTCTTTTCATCTCTAGTACCTGCTTTGATCATCAATGCGCAATGAGTAACTGCAGTATTTGGATGATGTGTATAAACGACCCGTAAGCCATTTTTAAGTAGATGCGTTTCAACTGTTGCCATTTTACAAACTTAATTAAAAAATGAAAGATGGAAATTATCAGTTACAACAAAATTACTGAATTACTTTCTAATAATTACATTGCCACTTGTAACAGTGTTGCTTTGATTTCCAGCTCGATCAACAACATAAATCGAAAATGTAGCATTTTGTACTAACGAACTATCTGTTAAAGCAACTGTTTTTAATTCAACATTAAAATCACCATCAATGGCAATAGTAGAATTACTTGGAGATAATTGCTGAAGTCGATATTGATATTTTATTCCAATGCGATTATCAATCAAAAATAAATTTTTTGCATCAGGATTATTTTCGCCAAGATCACCATCACCATCCTTATAGTGAACAGTAAAAACCAAAGCTTGTTGAAACTCATGTACATCATTGGGTGTTACACTAACAAAATCAAGAATGGGAACTTTATTGATCGTTGTATCAGCCTTTTTGCAAGCCGAAATTAGCATTACAAAAACAAAAAATAAATAACGAATATTATTGAACAATGAATGCATAATACGTTTTATAATAATCTTGCGAATTATTTCGCGGAAATTCTGCATCTGTAGATTGAAATCCATCATTCACATAAATTCTAAAATAAACAGTTGTTCCGATAGGCCACTGTGATGTATTTACTAATGCTTGCCAAAAAGTATAAGGAATCGGCGTTAACCATGTGCAGTTAATTGTTGTAGCGGCAGTAAAGTTATCCTTCTGGGTAGAGAATTTTATTTTATGCACTGTAAACATTGCAGGATCAGTTGCACCTGTTCCATCGGCAGTATCAAGAGCAAGAAATGGAAGATAAAAACTACTATTTGAAGGTGCAATAAACGGATTATAACTTATCCCACCATAACGAACAGTATCAATTCGTACATAATTAATATCAACAGCAAGAAATCCAATTATAGAAGGTGGTAAGTTTGGCCGTTGAGGAGTATTACCATAACTATCTTTAGCACCATTCATGATCCATGTTTTTATATGGCTCACATCATTTGCAGATAAATGTGTACCATTACTTGGCATGTAATCACTCGTTAATGTTGTTATACGTTCATATAAAAATGAATGTTGATAATCGCTAGGAATAACACGTGTGGTAAAATAATTTACAGAATCTACTGTGGTTTTTTTCACTCTCATATAAACCAAAGTTGACCATGAACTTTGAACGGTTCTGAAGTCAGGTTCAAATGTTCCATCATGACAACCCGGATTAGCGCAACGCTTTGAAAAAATATTTTTATGCAGCCCAGTAATTGAATTAGAATCAGGAATTGAATCAGGATTATTCCCAAAATTATAATTCACATTAGCATAAGGATTTGTTGGAGCCTCCTCTTTCTTACAAGAACTTAATGCATTTATTCCCATCATTAATAATAGTAGAAAACTAAAATTAATAAACGAATTAAATTGTCGATGATTGTATTTTATCAATTTCATTTCAGCGAATTAATATCAAATAAATGCTTGTTGTAAATCGCATGACTGATAGGATTTAATACCACTTGTTCCAGGAATTGCTGTATCGAATCCTAATATATTAGCGATGACAGGAACTATATCTGTGCTTTCTCCTGCAATAGAATTAATAACATATCCTTGTTTAACTACTGACGGCGGACCAACCACCATACAAAATATTTCGCGCGCTTTTTGATCACCAGTAATTGCATCTGAAGGAGCAGTATGATCCAATGCTCTTCTTCCATAAGCATCTACTGTAGTATTAGGATTTGCATTGCGACCGTGTTCAGGAGCAATAATTAAAACTGTATCATTTGCCATTCCAGGAGTACTTTGAATTAGGCTCCATAAATGTGCGGCGGCATAATCTGCTTTACGTAAATTATTTGCGTAAGATGTAAAATTAAAATGTCCAATATCTACATCTTGCATATTAACAACCAATAATTCAGGCTTAAATTCTTTTATAATTTGCTCAGCATAAAAAACATTAAACATATCGTTATTCATACTCGGGCCCGCGCCCCAAGGATTCGCATATAAACCAGCTTGTGCATTCGCGTAAGAATCTGTAATAAACTTCTGCAATCGACCAGCTTCTGTTGCAGCATTTGTAACTCCTGCAGATCCATCTACGAAAGTTTTATTAAATGAATGATTTACAAAATCACGTATGTTATAAATTGCTCCTTGCTCAGCACTCGTGAAATTGCGAGGGTTTCCTAACACGTCAAATCCATCAGGACTAATTAGTGAAGTTGGTGCAATAAAATTAGCGCCGTAAGCAGGGCCGTAATCAGGATCTGAACTATAATTTAATGCGGGATAAGGTCCTAATGTATTTGCAACCCACCAACTATTTAAAGCTGTTTGTTGTGGTGAATTATGCTTTCTATAATATTCAAAAATTGTAGGTTTGCGAGGATGTTCACGCAAGTTTAAATCAACATCTACATACTGACCTGTTACTGCAACTGTATGTCCGTTGTAATGACCCGTAGGACCTTGACTGTATCGAAATTCTTTAAAAAGTGTTCCGAAATTTTGCAATGGTTGTGAGAGCGGTGAAACTGGTAAAATATCCATTGCTCCAGCAATATCACTAGAGATGGCTGCATTCCCTGATAAAAGATTGGGCATTAAATTACCATCATTCATGTGAATGGATTCTGTATTTCTCACACCTCCAGCATATAGTAGAAATACAACATGATTTACTTTTCTTGCACCACTAGCCGCGAACAAACGACCCGACGGAAGTATATACGGTGAAGCGAAAGCTCCAACTGCAGCCATGCTCGCATTACGCAAAAATCTTCTCCTATTCATTTTCTTGCTTTTAAATATTTATGATATAAGAATTAGTAATACCGATATTCATCACTAGTCATTAAACAATAATATATCACTGTTGGATTTATTATTGTATTCAATCGTATCTGTTGCTTTAAATAATATGATTCAAAAGCATTCGGTTCACGATTATAAAATTTCTTGTAGCTATTGTTAATAAAAGAAGTTGTATCGGAACCAATACCAGTTGGAATTAATACGCCTGGTGTATTTAATAAATTTCGAATGATACGATCTTCTATTAATTTTTTATCGCCAAAAGCAGTATACACCGTATTGAACTTTAACAAGTCACTTTGCGAGATGCTAACAGAAAATAAATCAGAATACGCTATAGAAATAAATTCCGTTGTGCTCTTGGAATTATTTTTTTCAGATCCTGTTTGCTTCACATTTACATC
The DNA here is from genome assembly GCA_043758125.1 of Bacteroidota bacterium. GTDB lineage: Bacteria > Bacteroidota > Bacteroidia > AKYH767-A > OLB10 > JANXSD01. The sequence goes on from JAYVOC010000276.1 coordinate 17,929, forward strand.
TTGCAATTGATAGATGTAATCATTTTCTTTTTTACAAGATGATTGTAAAAAGAGTCCAATAAGAAATATGATTTTAATTTGTTTCATAAGGCATTTCTTATTTTATTCCTACAAATTCATTCGTTACCATAATGTCTTTTTGCGCCTTATCAAAATCATTTGAAGATTTGCATTTTTGAGAAGCAACGGTCATTTGTAAAGAAGTGGGTTTATGAAATAAATAGTCGTTATAAAAACGAATAATCGTTCCTTCATAATAATCATTCGAGCTAAAGAAAATATCTAAGTAATCGTTTTTAGTTGAACCCGGCTTAAGAAACAACAATCCAGTAAATCCATTCACCATACTCACTCCATTATTTGATTCATCATTTGTTGGATTTCTACCAATAAAATGCTGAAAACTCGTTAAAACAAAATTTGTTGATCCCATATTTATCTGATCATAAAAATAATTGTTAATCATATAAACTTGCAATTCGCGAACATTGATCTGTTTATTTTTAAATTGCGTTGCCGCCGTTTGCAATGATTGTAATCTATCACGTTCATATTGCAAAACTGACCAAGCATATTGGTATGTAGAATCGTTTAAATAATAATTAAAGATGTTTATGTAATTAGTAACTTCGGAAGTATCAAGATTATTTAACAATTCGACTCTCCATTTATCATAAACGTGAGGAAGATATTCTGGCTTTGAAAAGACCGTATTCAAAAATTGATATCGACTATTTACATTCAGTTTTGAAGTCTTTAAAATATTGAGAGATGATTTTAACTCAACACTATCAGGCTCTCTCCCGCATATTAAAATATAGCAACGATTAACATAATCTTCATATACTACATTTTCTATAGTAGTATCAGGAGGTGCAATATTATTAGGCTCGATCACCTCCTCCTTTTTTGAACAGGATGCAAAGAGAATCAGAAAGATAAATGGCCAGTAGAACTTCATTTGAGAATTATCTTACGTAAAAATAGCTGTAATTATTGCCTGATAATGCATATTCCCAAAAAATTATTGACAAATAAACAATTTCTCAAATCCATTTTCAAAAGATCCAATTATGAATGTCAACTTCATTTTCAAGAGGAATATCTTAACATTGTCAATTAGATTAGGTTAAAATGCAAACAGGATCAGTTGAAACCAATCCTGTTCGTAAGTGAAATAATTCCTTTTTAAAATATTATTTAGTATTCATTTCTGCATAATTGCTGAAGAACAACGGAATTGTTTCTATCCCTATTAAGAAATTAAAAATTCCATAGTGTTCATTGGGAGAATGAATCAAATCACTATCTAATCCGAATCCCATTAAAACACTTTTTAATCCTAATTCTTTTTCAAATAAAGCAACGATAGGAATACTTCCTCCTCCGCGAGTAGGTATTGGCTTCTTGCCAAAGGTAGTTTCCATCGCTTTACTTGCTGCTTTAAATGCGATTGAATCCGTTGGAGTTACAACAGGTTCTCCACCATGATGCGGAGTAACTTTTACTTTAACCGATGATGGAGCGATGCTTGTAAAATAATCGGAAAACAACTTTGTAATTTTATCAGAACCTTGATTAGGAACAAGTCGCATACTAATTTTTGCAAACGCTTTACTTGGCAAAACAGTTTTGGCACCTTCGCCAATATAACCACCCCAAATACCATTCAATTCAAACGTTGGACGAATACCTGTTCTCTCCAAAGTAGAATAACCTTTTTCACCAAGAACATCTTGTACATCTAAATCTTTTTTATATTCTTCTAAACTAAATGGCGCTTTATTTAATTCATCTCTTTCGCCTTGTGTGAGTGTTAAAACATCATCATAAAAACCTGGAATAGAGATGTGATTATTTTCGTCTTTCATCTTTGCAATCATCTCACATAAAACGGTGATAGGATTTGCAACTGCACCGCCATAAACTCCTGAATGCAAATCACGATTTGGTCCCGTAACTTCTACTTCAACATAACTCAATCCTCTTAATCCAACATCTATTGAAGGAATATCATTCGCTATGATTGACGTATCAGATATTAAAATTACATCTCCTTTTAATCTCGCTTTATTTTCACGAACCCATGTACCTAAATTTGTTGAACCGACTTCTTCTTCACCTTCAATCATAAATCGAACGTTACATGAAAGTGTGTTTGTTTTCATCATCAATTCAAAAGCTTTTATATGCATAAAAACTTGACCTTTATCATCGCAAGCACCGCGTGCATATATTTTCTCGTCTTTAATTACTGGTTCAAATGGTGGTGAATCCCATAATTCCATTGGGTCAGGAGGTTGTACATCATAATGACCATAAACAATTACGGTAGGTAAAGTGAGGTCTATAATTTTTTCTCCATAAACAATAGGGTGACCAGTTGTAAGACACAATTCGACCTTATCAGCACCTGCTGCTTCCAAACTTTTTTTAACGAATTCTGCTGTCCTTAATACGTCTGCTTTATACTTAGAATCAGCACTTACAGAGGGGATTCGTAGAATATCCATTAACTCTGCAATGAATCTATCCTTATTCTGATCGATATAGTTTTTAATTTTTTCCATGAAATTGACTTAGCTTTGTTAAATTACGATTTCAAAGATAAAACAAAACTTACTTTCACTAGGCAAAATAGGAATGAGAACCCTCCTTAAAATAATATTTAGCTTATTTTTATTGCTGTCATGCTTTTTTGTGAAAGCTCAAGCTCCAGCTAATGACAATTGCCCAACGGCAGAATTTATTAATCTCAGCGAAAGCGGAAATGCATGTCTTAATGCCACCAATATTAATGCAACTTCTGATGGTGTTTTTAATGCTTGTGATGTAGGTGCTGTTATTCCATTGCCTGCGGGCGGACATGAAATATGGTATACATATTTAGCTGTCGGAATAGTTAATTCAATTAATATTACTCCAATTGGAGCAACCGCTGCACAAAAAGTTTCGATAACCGTTACAAATGGAAATTGCGCTATTGGTGGAACAACAATATGTAATACAGCGGTCAATCCTGGCGATCCTGCTTCAGTAGTTTTTACACAAACTCCTGGAACGCAAGTTTGGTTTTATGTAACCTCGCTAATCGCTGATGGTGATTTTCTTGTTTGCGTTAATTCAGTTGCAGGACCAATAAATCCTGGAGCAAGTTGTGGAACTGCTGCTCGACTTTGTAATAAATTAGATTTTTCATCACCAGGAACTGGCACCTCTAACTTCGCTCCTACTCCAACGTGTTTTAACTCACCACCCGTTCGTCCGATGTGGTATAAATTTACAGTTGGAAACAGTGGCCCACTTGAATTCGCTGGATTTCCAACTGGCTTCGGTGGTTTTCGCTGGGCGATGTATGATGTTACCGCAGGATGTCCGGGATTAGAAGTCGCATGCAATAATTTTTATGATCCATTTCAACCATTCGGATTTTCATCGTCAGCAATTAATTGTACAACCAATCCATTTTGTGCACCAGTAAATGTAACGGCTGGTTCAACCTATGCATTGATGGTTGATGATACTACTCAAAGTAATTCAGGTTTCGATTTTAATTGGTCGACTAACATTAAACTTTTACCAACAGCAGATTTTGTTGTTGATAGTTTGATTGGTTGTGGTTCACTTACTGTAGATTTTACTGATCAAAGTATTTACAATGTAGTAACTGCTTATTTTTTAGATTTTGGTGATGGTAGCCCAATTTATGCGGGGAATGGAAGTAATTTAATTCTTCCATCACACACTTATAATCCAGGAACATATTTAATTAAACTCACCCTAAACCAACCTGGAGCTTGTAATAATACTTTCGCACGACAAGTTATTGTATATCCAAAACCTACTTCTACTTTTACTACTACCGATGATTCGCTTTGTTTGCCGAATGGTTTATCCGTTACAACGGATTTCAAGAGTGTGTATAGCTCGAGTACTGCAAACTATAATTGGACTTTTGCAAATAATAATTCTTCAGTTGTAAATAGCCCTGGATTCAATACTGTTGGATGGAATAGTACTGGAAATAAAATTATTTCGCTATCAATTTCTGAAAATGGTTGTGCCTCTGATACTAGTCGTGATACTGTTTATGTATTCAATATTCCAACATCAAAATTCACTTTGAAGGATAGTCTTTGTTCGAATGATATCACAACGATTCAATATACTGGCAATGCATTGATAAGTGCGAATTATAACTGGAATTATGGTGGCGCTAATATTTCAAATGTTACAAATCAATTATTTGATGCTTCTTGGAATCTTCCTGGAAAAAAATACATGGATTTAATTGTTTCTGAAAATGGTTGCACATCATCAACATATAAAGATTCTATTATAATTTCACAAACTCCATCAGTAACTATCAATTCGTTTACTAGAGTTTGTCAGGGTGATACATTAACATTTACACCACTAGCAAATGGATCAACATCGTTAAATTATACTTGGGATTTTGGAACATCCACTTTTATTTCTGGCAATGCATCTGATGCTAGTGTTGGTGTATTAACATGGAATACTCCTGGCTTAACATATTGGACTGTTCAAGCAATTTCTCCTACAGGATGCAAGTCAAATAAAGATTCGATTTCATTTACAGTTTATCCAAAACCTGTTTCTACTTTTTTATTAAGTATGGATAAAATTTGTGGTAACGGTACTTCGATTTTATCTTTTACTGGTAGTGCATCTGCGAGTGCTAATTATAATTTTGGAAACGGGGGATCATTAGTAACGGGGGCATTGCCAAATCCATTAACACTTACTTTTCCAGGAGGACCAACAACATATCCACTGTACCTAAGTATCATGGATAATTTATGCAAATCTGATACTTCAAGAGATACGATTTTCGTTTATCCATTGCCAATTGCTGATGCGGGAATCGATACTGCATTATGTTCTGGGGGAATAATTAATATTGGAAGTCCAACTATAAGTGGACAAACATACAGTTGGTTGCCAACAAATTTTATTACTGGAACTACGATTTCTGATCCGCAAGTTTCCATTCTTAATTATGGAATTTCTGATAGTATTGCAACGTATATTGTTACTGCTAATTCTGGAATATGCACAATAAAAGACACCATCCATATTACTGTTCATCCGCAACAATTTGCATTCTTCTCACCACCTATTCGACAATGTTTTACTGGCAATAGCTTCAACTTTTTACCTTCATCAATTCTTGTAAACGGTGCGCAATATGATTGGTCGTTTGGCTTAAATGCTACTCCTGATTCAGCACACAATGCACAAGCTTCAAATATTCATTTTAACACAAATGGATGGCAACAAATTTCACTTACTACGAAATCAAAAGGATGTGCTTTTAAAACTTATTTAGATAGTGTTTACATAAAAACAAATCCAACAGTTGCAATTGATGCTTCTGTTTTTAGTGGTTGTCCACCCTTAACAGTTTCTTTCAATAATTTATCACCTATTTATCCAAATTCAACATTGGAATGGAATTTCGATGATGGAAATTCTTCCTCTCAAAACAATCCTACAAATATTTATTTAACAGCAGGAAGTTATCTGCCTACACTCACAATTATTACTCAAGATACTTGTTCAACTACTGACACTATAAACACTTCAATTGAGATTTCAGCAATACCCGTAGGAAGTTTTGTTGCATCTCCACCGATTGTTTATGATAGTTATCCAATAATAAATTTCATAAACAATGAACCCAATATTTCATGTCATTATGATTTTGGGGATGGATCAACTGATACATTATGTAATCTTTTTCACTCATATAAAGATACCGGACAATATACTGTTACTTTAATAACTAAAAATATAAACGGATGTGCTGATACTAGTAAGCAAATTGTAAATGTTAAATCTTTATACACGCTGTTTATTCCTAATGCATTTACTCCTAATGATGATGGATTAAATGACAATTTGATATTTTCAAATAACGGTATGATTGATTTTGAAATTACTATTTACAACCGCTTCGGGCAAGTAGTATTTACAATGAAAAATAGCAATGGAAGCTGGGACGGAAACTATTTTGATACTAACACAAAATGTCCAGATGGAGTTTATGTGTATTCAGTTAAATCAACTGATGTAAGTAAAAAGAAACACACCGTTTCAGGAAGCATTACATTGATGAGGTAGGAAAACTTTCAACTAAAAACGCCTACTCTTTCGTGTAGGCGTTTTTAGTTGAATGAAATTATCTAAGGGTTACAATAAAAGTATATCCATTAACAGTTACTAATGCTAACTTATCACGATTTCCATTGATATAACCGTAATCGATTTGACGAGCAGATTTTCCTTGAGGAGTCCATTCTAAAATTCCTTCAGTAAAATGGCGGAAACCAATTTCCTTTTTTAAAGGGGTAATTGTTGTCATGGTGTAACTATTTCCAGATCTTGTTACTCCATTTGCCGTTCCGCTTATTAGGTAAACATCATCATTCCACATTGGGGTAAATTCACCTTGAGTCCATTCACGTGTTCTTGTTGAATTATACGTACTTGTTCCTCCTCCATTTACAGAACTCCAAATTATAGAACCACTAATGCTAACAGTATAACTTAAGTGATTCGCTGCGTTTCTTCCATTGTTAACCACTGTTTTCGTTCCAAGAATCTGATTATCGTTAACAAAGTAATTATTAAAAGTAATAGAATGAAAACTTCCTGAATCACGATATGCGCCAGTATAAGTTACAATAATAATTCCTCGTCTATAATTCGAATCTTTACATGCACAATTTGTTGTTCCAAAATCAATTGTAAAATGCTTTGGTGTAGTTGTAGTATCAAAGGTAATCGTAGCACAGGTAGTTGTTACTCTTTCAATACCTGCCGTTCTATAGGATGAAAGACTTCCACTATAGGCTTCATCAGCGATTCCAGCTACATCACTAAAGGCAGCATCAGCAGTTGAATTTTCAACTACCGCTTGCGAATCGGTTGAACTATCGAAATTTTCCTTATCCTTTTTACATGAACTTAGTGCAATAGACAGCACTGCAATTGCCACAAAGGCTAATTTGATGTTTGTTTTCATATCAGTTTTCATTATTAGTTTTTTACGCAGAAGAATTAAACTTGTTGTTTTTTTCGTGAAACTGTTGATAGGATGTCCTTCAGAACATAAGGTTTAATCAATTTTCTGATTTTTCTGATAAAAGTAGTAACGCAAATTTTCCATTGTTATATACACATTGATGTTAATAAAATATCATACCTGCATACGAAAAGAAAATGGTTCACCGTTCCTTAGGTGTAATTTTGAATGCTTATACGCGTGTACCCGCATGATGAAGAAAATGATCCTATTAATGGTTTTCACGGCATTTAGCCTGAACCATTCCTTTGCACAATTGTCTGAAATATTCCACGAACCCGACCTTCAATATAAAAAGGCCTACGAATTATATGTTAAAGAAAAGTATGGCGCAGCTCGTGAAACTTTCGACAACTACCTTCAAACAGGTAAAGGAACTGCTGCAAATCAAATTAACGCAAGCTATTACGGCGCCATCTGTGCGTATGAATTATTTAATCCAGATGCTGAAAACAGACTAATAACATTTACAGAGCGAAATCCAGAAAGCACTAAAGCGCCACTTGCTTGGTTTTATTTAGGACGTCATTACTATCGGATAAAACAATATAGAAATGCTCTTCCCGCATTTGAAAAAGCAGATGTGTACTATTTAAGTGGAGATGAAGTTTCAGAATATTATTTCAAAACTGGATATTGTTATTTCTCAAAAGGTGATAACGAAAAAGCAGCAAAACAATTTCATGAACTGTTAGATGTAGAATCAAAATACCAAACAGCAGCGCAATATTATTACGGACATATTGCTTATGCTAATAACAATAATAAAACTGCAATTGAATACTTTAAAAAATTAGATTCCTCTGCCACATTTGGTCCTTTAGTACCTTATTACATCACCCAAATTTATTACGAACAAGGAAAATATGATGAGGTAATAAAATATTCAATTCCTGCATTAGATAGAACATCACAAAATAGCGCTGATATTACTAGGATAATTGCAGAGTCGTATTACAGAAAAGGTGATTACAAAAATGCGATGGTTTACTTTACAAAATATTCCGCTGCGGTGCCAATAATATCGAGAGATGATCGCTATAGTATTGGATATTGCGAATATAGAATTGAGAATTATGAATCAGCCATCAATAATTTCGAAAAAGTTGTTGATGCACAAGATTCAATGGCGCAAAATGCTTACTTCCACTTGGCTGATTGCTTCCTAAAAACAAAGAACAAGCAAAGTGCAAGAAATGCATTTCAATCAGCATCAAAACTTGATTACAGCAAATCGATAAAAGAAGCTTCACAATTTAATTATGCAAAACTTTCGCTTGAATTAAATTACCAACCAGTTGCAATAAATGCATTTCGAGATTTTATAAAAAGTTATCCTGATTCAAAATATATTGATGAAGCAAACGAATTAATTGCTCAACTTTATCTTACCACAAGAAATTATAAAGATGCCTTGGCAGCATTGGACAATATCAAAAACAAGAATACTAGAGCAAAAGAGGCCTATCAAAAAGTTGCATATTATCGTGGTGTAGAATTTTACAATGATGGCGATAACAACAAAGCGATCAATATGTATGAGAAGGCAATCATTAATGATGTAGATCCAAATATTCGTGCACAAGCAATGTATTGGAAAGCTGAAGTACTTTACAAACAAGAAAAGTATGACGCCGCAATTAAACAATACCGAATCTTTATTTTTAATCCTGCATCAGTGAATATGCCGATGTATAATTTGGCAAATTACAATATGGGATATTGCAATTTTCGCCTCAATAATTATGAAGAAGCTCAAACATGGTTTAGAAAATATCTAGCTAAAAAAGAAGATACTGATGATGATAAATATGATGATTGCCTAATACGCACTGGTGATTGTTATTACGCATTACGCGATTTTGAAAATGCCTTGAGTTATTACAATCAAGCAATTGATAGCAAAGCATCCTCAAGTGATTATTGTTATCTTCAAAAAGGTTTGATTCAAGGATTACAAGGGAACCTAGAAGCTAAATCAACTACGATGCAATCACTTTTAACGAGTTATCCTAAATCGAAATATAAGCCAGATGCATTGTATGAAAAAGGAAAGGCGCAAATGACATTGGGAAACAGCAGCAGTGCGATTGAATTATTTGCAAGATTAACAAAAGAACATCCAACGAGTCAATATTTAAAACAAGCTCAATTAAATACAGGTTTGATTTATTTTAATGATAACAAAGATGAACAAGCATTAGAAAGTTTCAAAAAGGTAATAAGTCAATACCCAGGAACACCCGAAGCTACAGAAGCATTAACTTCAATTAAAAATATTTATGTTTCAAATGGAAAGCCTGATGATTACTTTGCTTTTGTAAAAAATATTCCAAACGCAAGTATAAGTGTTGGCGCGCAAGATTCAATAACGTATGAAGCTGCGGAACAACGTTACATGAAAAGTAATTTTGAAGATGCTTCCAAAGATTTTGATCATTACCTCCAACAATTTCCGAATGGTGCGTATCGATTAAATGCAACTTTTTACAAAGCTGAATGCGATTTTAGAAACAATAATTTTGAAGCTGCACTCGCTGGGTATGAAGAAATTATTTCACAACCACGAAATTTATATACAGAAAAATCAGCCTTAAAAGCTGCGAATCTAAACTACAAGAATAAGAGTTATGATAAAGCAATTGATCAATATACTAAACTCGAACAATCAGCAGATTTAAGAGACAACATCATTGCTGCACAATTAGGATTAATGCGTAGCTATTATCGAAATGCAAAATGTGATAATGCAATTTTATATGCACAGAAATTATTAGCAGGAGAAAAAGTGCCGAATGAAAATCAAGCTGAAGCACATTTAATTTACGGAAGATGCTCTTTACAAAATAATGATTTCATTTCAGCAAAGAGAGAGTTCTCAGAAATATCAAAACAATCTGGTGTTGTAGCAGCAGAAGCAAAATATAATTTAGCGTTTATTGAATTCAAATTAACAAATTATAAAGTAGCACAAACAAAATGTTTTGAAGTAATAAATCAAGTACCATCGTATGATTATTGGATCGCAAAAAGTTTTTTACTACTTGCCAATAATTATATCGCTTTAAAAGACACCTTTCAAGCGAAAGAAACATTGAAATCTGTCATAGATAATTATCAACATAATCCCGATGATCAAGATGATGTTAAAGCAATGTCGGAACAACGTTATAACGAAATTACTTCCAGTGAAAAAGAAAGTCTGAAAAAACCTGATGAACAACCAGAACAAGAAACGGATTTAAGCAAAGAGAAAAAGAACTAAGATCAAGTCTAACAGAAAACTTTATTACATTATGAAATCATTCAAATTAATAATTCTCTTTACAGTAATTTTTTTACCAGCTTTAGTTTACTCGCAAGCTTCAAAAGATACTGTTAAGACTAAAAACCTCGGTGAATCAGAAGTATTTATTCTTAAATCCTATCAGCCTGTTCTTAATGATGCTTTTAAAATAAATCTTACACCTAGCATTGATACTTCAACAGCAAAAACACCAATTTTGAAATATGATGTGGATCCTCGTCCTATGAATTCGAACTTTAATCTCACTCCTATTAAACCGGTGAAAATTAAAGATGAAACAATAAAAAAATTATATCATGGGTTTTTAAAAGTGGGTTATGGATTAGAAAATATGCCAATGGTAGATTTTTATTACAATACTATTCGTTCAAAACAATTTGTTGCCGGTGTTAGCTTCAAACATTTATCTTCTACAGGAAAAATTAAAGATTATGGTTATCCAGGAAACAGCAATAATGAACTTGGAATTCATGGAACTAAATTTTTTCCAACTTTTTCTTTATCGGCCAACGTTAATTATGATCGTGATGTAGTGCATTATTATGGATACAATTCTCCCCCTGATTTATACACCAAAGGCGAAACAAAACATGGTATGAATGATATAAATGGAAGATTTGCACTCTCTAGTTTAAGTCAGAAAAAAGATGATTGGAAATATAATGGTGCAATAGAATTTTATTCGTTCAAAGATAATCGTGCTAGTAGTGAATCCAATGTTGGAGTATTTGCGGATGCAGGGAAAAATATAGATCTTGGTTTCCTAAGTGGAAATATTTCCTACGAAGCAATGAAAATTAATCAGCCATTGCAAAAATACAACCATGGAATATTTCGCTTGCTTCCAAATTTAAAAATCAAGAAAGAACTTTATCTCATCGACCTCGGTGCCAATCTTGTAATTGAAAGTAATGATGGAGAAACATTTTATCATTTTTATCCCAAAATAAATGCTAACTATCAAATTATCGATGATCAGCTTTCGGTGTTTGCTGGAATCAATGGTGACGTTATTCGAAATGATTTGAGATCCTTCAGCAAGGAGAATCCTTTCTTAGGTGATTATGTTAAATTGAAAAACACCAACAATAAAATAAAAATAAGTGGTGGAACAAAAATTAAACTTGCACACGATTTAATGTTTCTTGCAGAAGCTTCTTATGGAAGATATACCAATCAACCATTCTATTTCAACAAAGACTCTTCATCTTTTCCTGTAACGTATACAACTATTTATGATGATGTGAATTTATTTACGTTGAAGTCATCGATTGAATATAAAATGGGAGAAAAAATTCTTTTCGGAGCCAATATTATTTTCAATAATTATAAAACAAACGGTCTTGAACATCCATTATATGTACCATTATATAAATTAGGAATTAATGGAGCATACACAATTGCAGATAAAATTACAGCAAAAATTGATCTATTTTACAATGGAGAATCGTATGGAATCGAATACAATTCAGCTATACCAACCTATACAAAACTTAAAAGTTATTTTGATGCAAATCTGTCGATTGATTATCGCTATTCGAAACTACTTTCTGTATTTGTTCAGCTTAACAATTTAGGATTCTCACAAGAATTCAGATACTATCGTTATCCTAGTTATCGTTTCACAGGATTAGCTGGCGTAACGTTGTCGTTTTAAGAAATCGAAATAGTTCGCTCAAACAAAAGCCCTAAAGTTTAAAACTTCAGGGCTTTTGAATTTTCAATAGAGATTTTTTAATCCTGCAATATATTTCTTGCGATCACTAACTTTTGAATTTCAGATGTTCCTTCACCAATAGTGCAGAGTTTTGAGTCGCGATAGAATTTCTCAACAGGAAAATCTTTTGTGTATCCATAACCACCAAAAATTTGAACTGCTTCCGTAGCGCAACGGACAGCAACTTCTGATGCATAGTATTTTGCAAAAGCAGATTCTTTCGTCATTTTCAGTCCGCGATTTTTCATATCCGCAGCTTGAAGTGTGAGCAATTCAGCAGCTTCAATTTGTGTAGCCATATCTGCAAGCTTAAATGATATCGCTTGAAAACTTGAAATAGGTTGTCCGAATTGTTGGCGCTCTTTTGAGTACTTTACGGAAGCATCAAAAGCTCCTTTAGCGATTCCTAATGATAATGCTGCAATAGAAATCCTTCCACCATCTAGCACTTTCATTGCTTGTTTAAAGCCATCACCTACTTTACCTAACACCTGACTATTATGCACGCGACAATCTTCAAAAATCATTTCTGCCGTTTCTGAAGCACGCATTCCTAATTTATTTTCCTTCTTTCCAGCTTTGAAACCTGGAGTAGTTCTCTCAACAATAAAAGCTGTAATTCCATTCGAATCTAATAACTCACCAGTGCGAGCAAGTACAACAGCAACATTACCACTGATGCCATGTGTGATCCAATTCTTAGTTCCATTGATCACCCAATAATCGCCATCTTGTTTTGCAACACATTGCATACGCATTGCATCACTTCCAGTGTTCGCTTCTGTTAATCCCCATGCGCCTAACCATTCTGCTGTTGCTAACTTTGGTAAATATTTTTTCTTCTGCTCTTCATTACCAAATGTCATGATGTGACCTGTACATAAAGAATTGTGAGCAGCCATCGACAAACCTATCGACCCACAAACACGCGCCAATTCTTGAATAGCAGTTACATATTCGAAGTAGGTTAAGCCTGCGCCACCGTACTCTTCTGGAACTAAAACACCCATTAAGCCGAGTGCTCCTAACTTTTTAAATACTTCAATTGGGAATTCTTGCGACTCATCCCAAACCATTAATTGTGGGCGAATATGTTTCTCCGCAAAATCACGAACGGTTTGAGCAATCATTTGCTGGTTTTCCGTGTTACTAAAATCCATACTAATTGGGGTTAACTGTTAAATATGGTGCAATTTTACGGTATAATTCGTCATTGAACAAGGGAAGATGCTCTAGCTCTTCAATAGTTTTGAAATTACCATGCTCATGATGATAATTGACGATCATATTCGCTTGCGTTTTTGGCAGGTAAGGATGCCTTAATCCGTTAACATCAAGCACATTAATATTTAACAACTTTACTTTACTCACATCTAACAAAATTCGAGGGAGAATCGCTGCAATAACGGAATCTGGTAAGCACTTAACTTCTTTTAACTGATCAAGATTTATAAAGCCACCCAAAAATTCCCGATAGCGCAATATCGCTTTCGCCCTCCCTTCACCAATCATTGGCAATGTCGATAATGCAGTTTCATCAGCAGTATTTATTTCAACTCTAGGAAGCAAAGGCTTCTCATATTCTTTTCGCTTAGGATATTTGAGAGCAATATGCGTTGTATCATTTTTATCAGATAATGGAATTGAAATATAACTGGATATCTTATTGAATTTTTTCTCATCAATTACCCAAACTTTTGATAACTCTTCTTTGGTATGAAATTTCCCTGATCGTTCTCTCCATTTTAAAATCGCAGCAGTTTGCTTTTCCGAAAAACCTAATCGTTGCCAACCATTTTCATCAAGAGTATTAGGATTAAATGTAAAAAGTTCTTCTTGCTTTTGTTGCTTCAAAGAATCGCGTTTTTCATAATGCTTATAAAAAACTTTTGCTGGCTTAAATGCTTTTCGCCTTAGTTCAACTTCAAATTCTGCTAACTTTTTTATTGTTGCTGCATCCATCACTAATGGGTCAGGATCTGGAAGAAAATGTAAAATCAAAATTGATAGTTGAAGAACTACTAATACTAAACTCAATACAAGTATTCCATTGCGTTCTCTTCTTGTAAACGTAAAATATTCATTGACTTTATACCGCCATTTTTTATACCTCATAAAAAAGCATTAGATCACAAAACTAATTTCAGAAAAGCAAAACAGTTAATTACAAATATTTAATATCTGAAAATGATTAAATGAGCTTTCGTTCTAAAAGCAAAACAGCCATTTCTTGTTGAACTAATAACGCTGCAGCTCTTGCCTTCATAGCAAAATCTTTTTCGGCACTTGCATAAATAATCTGCCGAGATGAATTTACCAATAACCCACATTGATTGTTCATTCCTATACGAGAGATAGCGCCTAAATCACCTCCTTGTGCGCCAACACCAGGAACTAAAAAAAAATGATCAGGAGCAAGTGTTCTAACATGTGCAAATTGGTCCTCGCGGGTAGCACCAACAACAAACATTAAATTATCAGGTGTTCCCCAACGCATATTTGTTTGCATCACTTTTTCATACAAAATAGTTTTACTTTCATCTGCTATTGGCAATAACTGAAAATCATTAGCGCCAACATTAGATGTAAGTGCTAAAACGATTGCCCACTTTCCATCAAAAGCTAAAAAAGGACTAACAGAATCCTCACCCATGTATGGTGCAATAGTTACCGCATCAAAATTCATGTGTTTAAAAAATGCTTGTGCATAAAGTGATGAAGTATTACCAATATCTCCACGCTTCGCATCCGCAATAGTAAAACATGATTTAGGAATTACCTCTAACGTTTTTTCTAAACTTCTCCATCCATTACTACCATTACTTTCATAAAATGCAAGGTTGGGTTTATAGGCCACACATAAATCATGTGTTGCTTCAATGATAGCTTTATTAAATGCAAATATTGGATCTTCTTCCTCTAATAAATGCTTAGGGATTTTTTGGATATCAGTATCCAATCCAATACACAAATAGCTTTTTTTAATTTGTATTTGATAAAAAAGTTCTTCGCGATTCATAGTTTTTTGCTAAGAAAAATATTACCCGATTAAACTTTCTTCTTTCATCTTTTCTGTGTTTTCTGCAAATTGTAATGCGTCAATAAATCCTTGAATATCACCATTCATTACTGAAGGTAAATTGTGTGATGTAAATCCAATGCGATGATCCGTCACTCTACTTTGCGGATAATTATAGGTGCGAATTTTTGCAGAACGATCACCTGTTGAAACTAATGTTTTTCGTTTTTTTGAAACTTCTTCCATCCTTTTATTGTATTCCAAATCATATAATTTAGAACGCAACATTGCCATAGCTCTCTCACGATTTCCTAGTTGTGATCGTTCAATCTGGCACGTTACAACAATACCCGATGGCTTATGTGTAAGCTGAACTTTCGTTTCTACTTTATTTACATTCTGTCCTCCTGCACCACCTGATCGTGATGTTTGAAGTTCAAGGTCGGCAGGATTAATTACAATTTCATCAAACTCATCAGCTTCAGGCATGATTGCAACGGTTGCTGCAGAAGTATGAATTCTTCCTTGCGTTTCAGTTTCTGGAACTCGTTGTACACGATGTACACCACTTTCATATTTCAAAATTCCATACGCATGCGCACCCGTCACTTCCATAATTACTTCTTTGTAGCCGCCAGTATTTCCATCATTAAAATCTACCGTTTCAACTTTCCATCCACGTTGCTCACAATAGCGCATGTACATTCTGTATAAATCACCAGCAAAAATACTTGCTTCATCACCACCAGTTCCTCCACGAATTTCGATGATCGCATTTTTACTATCCTCTGGATCTTCGGGAATCAATAAAATCTGAATCTGTTCTTCTAACTTTTCCTTGCGAGGTTCTAATTCGTCCACTTCTACTTTCGCCATCGCCCGAAAATCTTCGTCTTTTTCATCTGATAAAACTTCTCGTGCTTGCGCTAACTCGTTTATGACTTGACGATATTCTTTTTCCGCCACAACAATTTGTTCAAGGTCTTTATAGGCCTTGTTCATTTGCATAAAGCGTTTGCGATCGGCAATAACAGAAGGGTCGCCCAACTGAGTTCCAATTTCATGATAGCGGGCAACCAGCCCCTCCAGCCTTTCAAGCAGGTTTTCTTTCGACATAATTCTGCAAATTTACTGATTAGCAACTATTGTTACCATACAAAAGTGCCATTCTCTGATTGAATCGTTAATTGTTTCTTTTCGGATGGCTCTACCCTGCCAATCACCCGACCTTCAATTCCATATTTGGAAGCAATATCAATAACAGATGACGCAAGTTCTTCTGAAATATAAATTTCCATACGATGTCCCATATTAAATACTTGATACATCTCTTTCCAAGAAGTAGATGACTGCTCTTGTATTATTTTAAATAAGGGAGGCACTGGAAATAAATTATCTTTTATGATGTGCAAATTTTCAATGAAATGCAAAACTTTCGTTTGACCTCCTCCACTGCAATGCACCATTCCATGAATATCTTTTCGGAATTTATCGAGTACCTTTTTGATCACTGGTGCGTAAGTTCTTGTTGGAGATAAAACCAATTGACCTGCATCAATCCCTAATCCCTCAATCTGATCTTTAAGTTTCATCTTACCAGAATAAATTAAATCGGAGGGAATTCCGCTGTCAAATGTATCTGGATATAGCTCTTTAAGGTAAGAACTAAAAACATCATGACGAGCAGAAGTAAGACCATTGCTTCCCATTCCTCCATTATAACGATCCTCGTATTCAGCTTGTCCGTAAGAACATAATCCAACTATAACATCATCAGCTTTAATATTTGCATTATCAATAACGTCACTTCGTTTCATTCGACAAGTAACAGTACTATCAACGATTATTGTGCGAACAAGATCACCAACGTCTGCCGTTTCGCCTCCAGTAGTATAAATATTTACTCCATAAGATTTTAACTGTGCAACAATTTCTTCAGTTCCATTAATGATTGCAGCTATAACTTCTCCAGGTATTAATCGTTTGTTTCTTCCTATCGTTGAAGAAAGCAATATATTATCTGTTGCGCCAACACAAAGAAGGTCATCGATATTCATGATGAGTGCATCTTGTGCGATTCCTTTCCATACACTTAAATCTCCAGTCTCCCGCCAGTATGCGTATGCGAGACTACTTTTAGTGCCCGCACCATCCGCATGCATGATATTACAATATGCTTCGTCGTTGCCTAAATAATCAGGAACAATTTTACAGAATGCTTTTGGGAAAAGTCCTTTATCGATATTGCTTATAGCAGCATGCACATCCTCTTTTGTTGCTGATACACCTCTTTGATGATATCGATCCGAACTATTCATTTGACAAAAATATAGCTTATAATTTTCAATGGAGTTATTTGAGGCAGGTTTTAAAAAAAGAAGCCCTGAAGTCTTGGTACTTCAGGGCTTCTTCTACTTTTACTATTTATTAATTTTTAGGGACATAATTTGTTCCTGTAACTTCAAATTCTGTACGACGATTGTACTGATTCGCTTTCTCTTGATCTTCTTTAGAAGCCAATTTAGTGATGAATGCTTCTGTTAACACATCACCCTTTTTGAATGGTAAGTATTCTTCGTCATTTTCAACTGCCTTAGGTGTTGATTCGCCTTTTCCTTCAAATGTTAGACGATCTTTAGCAACTTTATTTGCAACTAAATAATCAAGAACACTCTTAGCACGACGATTAGAAAGTTCTAAGTTGTATTTATCATCAGCACGGAAATCGGTATGTGAAGTAAGCTTAACAGTAATGGTAGGATTTTCATTAAGTGTTTTGATTAAACCATCAAGAGCAGTTTTAGATTCTGGACGTAATGTTGCTTTATCCAAATCGTAGAATACTTCAGGAACAGTGATTGGTTTTGCTGTGCTCTTTAATGGGAAATCGAAATCTTTGTCGAAGTTTTTATCTTCATCCAAACCTACAGTCGATAATTCGTGGAACTTAGTTAAGTATCCAGTAAATGATGCTGACAATTTATATTTAACATTCGATTTTAATGGATAAGAATATGTTCCATCGGCACCTGTTCGTACGCTTAAGGAAGTACCATCACTACCAAACAATTCAACAGTGGCTCCTTCAATTGGAGCTTTTGTATCGGTATCATAAACTTTTCCACCAACTAAAATATTCAATGGAGGTAAAACAAAAGTGTAGATGTCATCAGCACCTTTTCCACCATCACGATTTGACGATAAAAATCCAGTAGTATCTGAAGTAAAAATAATTCCGAAATCATCACCAGGAGAATTTAACGGAGACTTAAGATTTACTGGTTCAGACCATGATCCACCTTCATTAGAAGTACTTAAAATATCAAGGCCGCCCATTCCTGGTTTACCATTTGAAGAATAATATAATTTACCGTTTTTCGAAACAGTAGGGAATAATTCATCTCCATCGGTATTGATGGTAGATCCTAGATTCATTGGTGTACCCCAAGCAGCTCCATCTAAAGTAGACATCCAAAGATCTTTTCCACCTGATCCACCTGGCATATCGCTAGCGAAATAAAGTGTTTTACCATCAAGAGATAAACTTGGGTGACCACAGGTATAAGCATCATTATTAAAAGACAGCGATATTGGATCACTCCATTTACCATCTGTTTGTGTAGTCATCATAATTTTACACTGTGTATTTTTGTCTTTACTAGAAGGACAAGTAGTGTAATACATTGTTTTTCCAGATGCATCAAAACAAGCGGAACCATCGCTATACTCGCTATTTGCCGGTCCTGGGAAATTCGTTGGTGTACTCCACTTACTATTGTTATCCATATTTGCTTGGAAAACATCAAAAAACTTTTCACCGTACCAATTATCATTATTAGTACCTGTTGCTTCTTCGCGTGATGAAGTGAAAACGATACCATTTTTCATTGATGGATTTTCAGCCACTGCAAAATCATAATATTGCGTGTTAAGTGCTGTTAAATTTTCTACACGATAACGTGTAGGTTTATCTTTCCACTCTTGTGCAGCTTGAGATCCTGCAACGCCAGCAGCTCCTTTCGGATCCGTAGGCATTTTCTCTTTATATGCATTATATTGTACAATAGCTTCTGCATATTTTCCATTGCGTTTTAATGCATCGGCATAACGTAATACAGAAGTAGCGTCTTTGGCATTGGCTTTAACAGCCTTTCCGTACCAATCTTCAGCTTCAACATTGTTGTTCATCATGCGTGCGCATTCACCTGCTTTGAAAGCTGCATTGGCCTTATCTTCATTCTTTTTGAATTTAGCGTAAGACTTCTTGTAATAAGTAGAAGCAGTGTAATACTGCGCTGTGTTAAAATACTTATCCGCCTTTTGAGTTTTACTCTTTGGAACTTTCGGTGCTTTGTTAGCCGAATATCCATTAACAAATGCAATTGATAAGATGAACAGTAAGCAAAATAATTTCTTGATCATAAGGGAACAGTAATTAAACAGTTTCGATGAAGGACAAAGGAAACAAATTATATTTAAACGAAAAAGTGGAAGACCTCGTTTAATTATACATCAATTCAGCTGATCACTAAGTAGTTACGGGTTATTAGAGGAATTGCCTAAAATAATTTATCAACTATTAGCTCTTATGAAGGGAAGTAGGGAGGCTCTTTTACTCCCACGAAATACATTTTAAACTTACTTAAACAGTCAAATAAAATTTGAAAAGGATCGTATTAAACCTTAATAACTTTTTTACTCGTAATTAATACAACAATTTAATTTGTTCATTTCGTAAGTTAGCTGTAATAGACTTACTATAATTACAATTCAAAAATCATGATTCATTAATCAACTTTGATTTTCGACAATTAAAAAGCAAGAATTTGTGCAAGCTGATGATTTACCAATTTTTCAGTTGCATCCTTGAACGCATTTTGATCCATTTCGTTTTGTACACCACTAATCGGTAATAAAAATGGCAAAACATGCACATTCATGTGATTCATTACGGCGGCAAAGTGATCCATTCCTCTTAAATTTCCTGCTCTTCCAGTGGAGATCCCTACAAGTGCAGCCTTCTTACCTGCAAAAGCAATTCGAGGATCCATTACATCTATTAACAACTTAAGTATGCCAGGGAAACTTCCGTTGTATTCTGGAAATACGAAAATAAATTTCTCAGTTGGCCGAAATATCTCATGCTGAATTTGCAATATTGCATCAGGCTTTTTCCCCTTTTCATATACATCCGTATGTAAAACCTCTACAGGCAGAGATTCTAAATCGAAATACTTTGTTTCCGAATGTCTTTCTTGTAACATCCCATAATAAATCTTCGAAAATTTTGAGGTAAGGCTATTGGGGCGATTCGTTCCAGAAATTAAAGTGATCATGCATTTATAATTAGTATTCGGAAACGCTTTTTATGTAAAATAGTTTTAAGATTTAACTTTATAAACAAAGACTGGTTGATTTTTATTATTCTTATTTAACCAATGCAATAAATTGTCCATAAAGCTAGGTTCTGCAGTGTAAACTAATTCAATATTTTTTCCGCTTTTGATTTGAAAATTGGTTGTCCTTTTTTGAAGATCTTGATCCTCAAAAAATAAAATATAATTTGGAAATTGTTCCTTGTTATTTCTTTGTAATGCCACCTTCAAACTATCTACAGTAAATCCTGAATAGATGGAATATCCCTTTTGCCATTTTCCACTGTAATATTGTGGCAATAGTTGCGCATCATCTGTATGACTTGATTCAATTATAAAATTATTGTAATCTGGTTTATTATACAAATAATACATTGCTTCTACGCGCGATCTTTTTGAGTACATAGTACTGATAAATAAAAGTGGTAGAATATTAATGATCCAAAAAAATTTCCAAGATCCAACTTCAAATTTTTTCCATTTAATATGTTCTCTTATTTGAGCCCATCCAACTATTCCTCCACAAATTAAATAAGGGACAAATGGCATTATAAATCGTTCCTGTTTATTTGGAAAATAGCTATGAAAAATAAAGAAACATAACGATGGTAAAAACAAAACAAAAATCTTTTTCCAACTTTTAAAATATCCCGCAATTAAATATAAACTTATAGGTGGAATTAACATCCCTCCAACAGTAAAAATATATTGATAAGAAGGTCGATTAAAATAACTTGTAGAGTTTGCAAAATTATAATTTACATATTCTTTTAACTCCACAAATGGCAACCCCCAAAGAAACATATCTGCCGATTGAGTAATAAAAAAAGTTGTAAAAAAAACAGCAAAACAAATCACTCCATTGATGAATTCTTTTCTTATTAAAAACACTAATCCAACCCCTACAAAAAAGAACAAACATTGATACCGAATACCCATTGCAATGCCTATAAA
The DNA here is from genome assembly GCA_043758125.1 of Bacteroidota bacterium. GTDB lineage: Bacteria > Bacteroidota > Bacteroidia > AKYH767-A > OLB10 > JANXSD01. The sequence goes on from JAYVOC010000276.1 coordinate 39,412, forward strand.
TAATCCTACCCAAACAGCGTATTTACTATTTTTAGTTTCGTCAAATTTTATCAATGCTAATGAGGAAGCTAACAATGGAGGAACGCATACCCATTCCACTAAATTACGAACACTCAAGGATGGTATAAACCATAATAAAGCTAATATCCATCCAGCCTCTTTTGCTACTTTTTCGTTGCTCAGTCGAAGAGTGATTTTATACCCAAGAATGATGACCAATAAGGAATAACAAGCGTGAATACACCTTATCAAAAGCATTTTTACTTGTGGATCATTTACATTGACAACCTGAAAAAATTTAAACAAAAGAATATGAAATCCTACATAAAACCAACTATGACCGCTCACCTGTCCGCCAGCATTCCAAGGCAACCAGTTGTTATAATCATAACCGGCAGCAATACTTTGACCAGCTTCTATAACCAAAAAATGATCATCGTGCATCCCGTAGCCTTTCGAAAAAAATACAGCGATTAATCGAACCAAAAATCCAACAAGCACTATAAACGTGAGTGGATTTTTTTCATAATATGTCTTAATGATTTTCATAGATTTCCGATGCGAAAGTAAATCATTGATAATAGATTTTACTTGATTATCTTATTTCGTTCAGAATTGATAAGATTTAAACCAATTATTAGTAGATTTAAAGCACTGATTATTACTAATACTTACTTATTAACATTGGACTCCATTTAAGAGTGTATATCGTCTTAAAATTCGTATCTTTGACATGTAAATCTGTATTCTATTTAAATCTTTGATAATGAGCGAACAAGTGCTAGAAAAAGAACAACAAGCGAATGATTATTCAGCGGATAGTATACAAGTCCTTGAAGGATTGGAAGCAGTGCGGAAACGCCCAGCCATGTATATCGGTGATATTGGATTTAAAGGTCTTCACCACCTTGTTTATGAAGTAGTTGACAACTCAATCGATGAGGCACTTGCAGGACATTGTAAAAACATCGATGTTTTTATAAATCTTGACAATAGTGTAACAGTTCGAGATGATGGACGTGGTATCCCAACGGATATGCATCATAAAGAAGGAAGATCAGCACTTGAAGTTGTAATGACAGTTCTTCACGCTGGAGGTAAATTTGATAAAGATTCTTATAAAGTTTCAGGTGGATTACATGGTGTTGGTGTTAGTTGTGTGAATGCGTTGTCGATTGCTTTAAAAGCTACCATCCATCGAAATGGAAAAATATTTGAACAAGAATTTAGCATTGGAAAACCCCTATATCCGGTAAGGGAAATTGGCGAAACTACGCTCACAGGTACTGAAGTAACCTTCAAACCAGATGATACTATTTTCATCACTACAATTTATCATTACGATACCCTTGCAACCCGACTACGCGAACTTTCATTCCTTAACAAAGGAATTTCAATTAACATTACCGACTTACGTGAACTTAACGCTGAAGGCGAAGCTGTAAATAAAGATAGATTTTATAGCGATCGTGGACTTGTAGAGTTTGTTGAATTCCTAGATGCTACTCGTGAAAAATTAATTGACGATGTAATTTACATGGAAGGTGAACGTAACAACATCCCAGTGGAAGTTGGTATGCATTACAATACTTCTTACAATGAAAATGTTCACTCTTATGTGAATAATATTAATACACATGAAGGTGGAACTCACCTTTCTGGTTTTAGAAGGGCTTTAACTCGTACGTTAAAAAATTACGCAGATAAAGAAGGTCTTTTAAGTAAATTAAAATTCGAAATTTCTGGTGATGACTTTCGTGAAGGATTAACTGCTGTTATATCGGTAAAAGTTCAAGAGCCACAGTTTGAAGGTCAAACAAAAACTAAACTTGGAAACAATGAAGTAATGGGTGCAGTTGATCAGGCTGTTTCTGATATGCTTCAAATGTATTTGGAAGAACATCCGCGCGAAGCAAGAATTATTGTAAGCAAAGTAATCCTTGCTGCTACTGCTCGACATGCTGCACGTAAAGCACGTGAAATGGTGCAACGTAAAGGTGCTTTCACAGGATCAGGACTACCAGGAAAACTTAGTGATTGTTCAGAAAAGGCTGCTTATAAATCAGAATTATTTCTTGTCGAGGGAGATTCTGCGGGTGGAACGGCTAAACAAGGTCGTAACCGCGAATTCCAAGCGATCTTACCACTTAGAGGTAAAATCCTCAACGTAGAGAAAGCGATGGATTATAAGATCTACGACAACGAAGAGATCCGCAATATGTTTACAGCAATGGGAGTTAGTAAAGGTACTCCTGAAGATGAACGAGCACTAAATATCGAAAAGCTTCGCTACCATAAAATTGTCATCATGACAGATGCCGATATTGATGGAAGTCATATTACGACGCTTATCCTTACTTTCTTTTTCCGCCACATGAAAGAGCTTATCGAAAACGGATATATCTATATCGCAACACCTCCACTTTACCTCGTTAAAAAAGGAAAAGAAGAAGAATATTGCTGGACCGATGAACAACGAATTGCTGCTGTAAAAAGAATCGGTGGTGAAGGCAAAGAATCAACTGTCGGGATCCAACGTTATAAAGGTCTTGGCGAGATGAATGCTGAGCAATTGTGGGAAACCACTATGCGTCCAGAAACGCGAACACTTCGCCAGGTAACTATTGAAAGTGCCGCTGAAGCTGATAGAATTTTCTCCATGCTAATGGGTGATGATGTTCCGCCTCGTCGTGAATTTATCGAAAAAAATGCAAAATATGCAAAAGTGGATGTTTAATATCTCCTAAATAATTATAAAAACGCAGCCTTCCGGCTGCGTTTTTTTTGTGTACTATCCAAAAATCCCAATCAGCAATCACCCAACTTTTATTAAATCATCTAAGAACTTAAACCCTTTCATTCTTATTCGGGAAGATTTTTTTCCATGATCTTAACTAGTTGATAAAAATTCGCTAATACATATTTGTTTCACTCCATACGTTTTCCATAACTTCGCCACCAATATCCTATTAAATAAATCTATTATAAAAATGAAAGTAACTGTTGTAGGCGCGGGCAATGTAGGTGCCACTTGCGCGAATGTAATTGCTCATAAAGAACTTGCCAACGAAGTAATTCTACTTGACATTAAAGAAGGAATTGCTGAAGGTAAATCTCTTGATATTTGGCAAACTGCTCCCATCAATTTATATGATACGAGAGTGAAAGGATCTACAAATGATTATGCTGCTACTGCTGGATCTGATGTTGTTGTGATCACTTCTGGATTGCCTCGTAAACCAGGAATGAGTCGTGATGATTTAATCGCAACAAATGCTGGAATCGTAAAATCAGTAACAGAAAACATTGTTAAATACTCGCCAAATACAATTATTATTGTTGTGAGTAACCCATTGGATGTGATGACTTATTGTTCTTACATGACTTCTGGGTTAAAGTCGAGCAAAGTATTTGGTATGGCAGGGATTCTTGATACTGCTCGTTATCGTGCATTCCTTGCAGAAGCTTTAAATTGTTCACCAAAAGATATTCAAGCAGTTTTAATGGGTGGTCATGGTGATACAATGGTTCCATTGCCACGTTACACTACTGTCGCAGGAATTCCAGTTACTGAGTTAATTGCTACTGATAAATTAGACGCTATTATTCAACGCGCAAAAGTTGGTGGTGGTGAGTTAGTGAATTTAATGGGAACATCAGCATGGTATGCGCCTGGTGCTGCAGCAGCTCAAATGGTTGAAGCTATTGTTCGTGATCAGAAAAGAATATTCCCTGTTTGTGCGTGGTTAAATGGAGAATATGGAATGAAGGATATTTATCTTGGTGTTCCAGTAAAATTAGGCAAGAATGGTATTGAACAAATTATTGAACTTAAATTAAATGATGCCGAAATGGATCTATTAAAAAAATCAGGAACTGCTGTAAAAGAAGTGATGGATGTATTAGATAAAATGCAAGAGACGGTAAAATAAATTATTGAACTAATAAATCAAACAGCGTATCTGTAAAGATGCGCTGTTTTTTATTTAAGGATTTTTATAAGATGAATTTTAACAACTAATCAAGATGCCCTCTTCTATACTAACGATTGAAAAATTTATTATTCCTCCTGTCGGATTACACATTCATATCAAGATTTTTTTAAATAATAAAGTGGCAAGATTTGTTGTTGATACTGGTGCATCTCAAACTGTAATTGATAAAAATCGTGCAGAACACTTTATTCCTGGAGGAATACACCGAAAGCTGGATGCCTTAACAGCAGGAATTGGAACTAATACTTTGGAAAGTCAGGCAGTAATTATAAAAAACATCCGCATCGGAGAACTGAAAATCAAGAATTATGAATTAATACTTCTCGATTTGCAACATGTAAATGAAAGTTACAAAACGATGGGCTTTAAAGAAATTGATGGAATATTTGGCAGTGAACTTTTAAATAAATATTCCGCCGTCATTGATTTCAGAAAAGCACAATTGAAATTCAGCTGGAAATAATCAAATAACTATAAAAAGCGATCTTTTTCATTTTGATCAGGGATTCTACAGATACTTCTTTTACCAAACCATTTGTATCTATTTTTTGCAATCCATTTATAGATCAAATTACGAAGCAGTGGAGGTACTATTAAAAATGCTGCAAATAAATTAAAAGGTAATCCTAATAACCAACAGATTTTTAAGATGGCCGTTGAATGGTGATAAACTTTGTTATTATAAATCAAGATTACCGAATCAACATTTTGCAACTTATATTCTTCCACTAATTTCAATCCTGCTTCTTGTTGAGATGCAGCGAATAAAAACTTCTTTTCCTTGTCATATTTAATAATTAAGTCGATTGTTGAAGAACAGAAATTACAGTATCCATCAAATAAAATAACTGGACGAACTAAAGTTGTCATCAATTTCAAACTATTTATTATACCTAATTTATTAAATACTCAATACATTTTTTTATCTTAAGGACGAACAGAAACCGAATATGGATCTACAGATAATTCAGGTTTATAATCTCTAATATAATCCAAGGTATTTAAATCGATTACACTTAAATAACCGTTTTTTCCTGCACATGCTGTTGGATGATGTGGCGCAATTCCACCCGAAACATTTCTATTGGCAACATAAACTAACTGTTTCTTTTCATCTACTGCTATACCATGTGGCTGCCAACCAACCTGCACTTTTTTTAATTCTGTGAATGAATTTAAATCAATTACACTTACAGAACCTTTCACATTTGGAAAAGTATTGTCTTCCATATTCGTTACGAATGCGAGATTATGAGATGGGGATACCACAATTTCTTGAGGGTATTTCCCAACGGAAATTATAGCAAATAAAGTATCTGTTGCGGAATCCATTACTCGTACTTCATTATAATTTGTATCCTGACAAGTAACAAGGTAATGCGCAAAATCAGGAGTGAAAACTAAATCGTGAGGCTTCAAACTTGTAAACGGTGCTTGTCCAAATTTCCACAATCTTTTATATTGATAATTATTAATATCATTGATTGGGATTTTAAAAATACTACTTTCATTTTGACACGTAACATAAATTGTATCGTTACTTTGATTTAATGCAATACCATGCAATTGTTGGCCTGTACTTCCAATTAAAAAAGGACCTTCAGTATGACAAATTCCTGTAACCAAATCAACAAATGAAATTCGTCCTTGACTATAATCAACGATATAAGCCGACTTTGAATCACTACTAATTATTCCAGTATTCCATTGTCCGGATATTCCATTTCCGATAGGTATTGTACGTATCAATTGATCGGTAGCTGCATCGAAAATCTGTATGACATCTGAATTCAAAAATACGGCCATCCAAAATTTACCATCAGCAGAAACGCGGATATTATGCGGTGCTTCTGGATGTGTTGGATCTGGATTTATTCCTACGTCCACCATTCGCATAATTACCCTTCTATCTGTATCAAAAACTGAAACAACATCACATCCTTGATTTGAAACATAAAATTTATGTCGCAATGGATTTCCAGAAAATGCAATGTTTCCCTTGTTATCAGGTGCCCCAGAATTTATCCAAGATCGTAATGTTAAATAATCAGTAGCAGATAGCGCAGGTAAATTAATGGGCATCGTAGGTTTCGATACTAATCCTAATAATGTATCCGTACACGTAAAATACAAAAGCGTACTGTAATCGCCTCGGTAAGGAATTGTTACGGCACCATTACTTGTTCCGTTAAACATAACATCCCAAGAACTAAGATCTAACCCTCCTGCCGCACTATTACTAATTGAATTATGGCAACCCGCAGTTGCACATTTACCAACAATAATTTTTTCTACAGCTTGCGGATAATTTGTGCTAATGGCAACATCAGGAATATCAGTTTTACATGATGAGATAAATAGCAATGCAAAAAATAGTTCATTAATTCTCATCGCTAATCTCCTTCCGTTACTGGCACAATTAAATTTATTGTTCCATTATTTTGATCAGTACTAAATGGTATTCCGCCTTTCACAATATTTTTGGTTGGATCGAGTGTACTGTCAATGCCAACTGCATATAAATAATATTCTCCTTTTTGCAAATTAGAAACAGCGATTTCAACACTGTTATTTGCGATCTTATAACTTTTATCAAATGCAGAAGCATTTCCATTTCCGGGAAGTTCTTGAGTACAATATTTGATGTAAAGTGTACATCCAGGAATTGATTTTGTATGGTGCATCGTTTTTGCAATAATTGTTAAGTTACCACCTAGTCCAGCAGTACAATCATTTGACTTTTTACATCCACCAAAAAACAATGGAATTAATAAACAGAAATTAATTAAATAAATTTTCATAAGTGTAAATGTTTGGCGTTTAATTATTCTTTAACAAATTTTCTTGTAAAGATTTGCTTACCGTTATTCGCTTGAATCAGATAATAACCTGCAGACAATTCTGAGATGCCAATATTAACTGTTTCTGATCTGGCTTCTTCTCTCTTCACAACATTACCTAAAACATCAAAGATCACAAGTTGGATTTTTGATGCTTGATTTTTACTGTCAAATTGCAAATACAAAACATCACTAACTGGATTTGGAAACAAATTAAAAAATGAGCTGTTAGTTGCATCCAAATTTGCAACTGACAAGATTACATTTTGTGTGTACAATGCAACACCCCCCATGGAATTACCAACAACAACATCGTATTTTGTATCGCCATCGAGATCAGCCACTGCAGGAACGCAGCGAGCAGGCTCGTAAATATTTTGAAACATTGAATCTTGAAGTGTAAACGATCCGGTTAAATTTCCATCAATATTTGTGTAGTGATATAGATAACCACTTATAGATCCAACTAACAATTCATAATTACCATTATGATCAAAAAGACAAGGAGCGCTTAGTCCTGCAATAGCACCAGCGGAAACATTTACTGCTCCAAAATTATTACTTTGTAAAGTAAATATTGGTGCATTTACTGAGCCAATATTTTTGTAATAACTCAAAGTACCAATTCGATTACCAATCACTAAATCCAATTTACCATCACGATCCACATCAATTAATTGTGGTGATGCTGCTGCACTAACATTTATCGACTGATAATTTGATTGCGAAAAAATAAAGTTTGGAGATGTTGCTGTTCCTATATTTTGAAAATAAATCAAACTACCGCCATCTTCACCAAGTATCATATCCAAATCATTATCGCCATCTAAATCACCAAAAGTTGGGAAGACCCCTAATATTCCCAAATTCGAAATACTATCAAAATCATCAGTAATCAAATGGAATTTTGCTTTTAGAGAAGTACCTATATTTTTATAAAATGCAATTTTTGTTTGATGGGGATTTGAATAAAAATCATTTCCAATGAGCATATCTGTTAAGCCATCTCCATCTATATCAACTAAAACAGGATGTGCGCTAGAACCTACATCAATCATTGTATTAGCAAGAAATCTATTTGTAACATGAGCAAAAACATTTGTAGTATTGTTAGTTGTGTTTTTATATAGTTGTACATTATTATAATTTTCTGCACCTGGGACAAAATTTGCTGCAATTAAATCTTTCTTTCCATCATTATCCGCATCAAAATAATAAGGAGCAGGAAACGGTGATCCAGCTTGAATTACTGGAATATTATAATTAGGAAAAATGGAATCGTAAGCACATGCATAAGCTGAATCTGGCGTACCACAATTATTGATCATTAATAAATTTGTTCCGCCTACATCACCAACAATAATATCCTGATCACCATCGCCATCAATATCTAATGCTAATGTTGCAGATCCATTATGTCGATATTGGGCGAGTTTTTCCTCTTCAACTTTTGTTCTGAATGGATTGGCTGGAGTTAAAAAACATGTTCCACTAGAACCTGGATAAAGTATGGCAGTATTGTAAGAACCATTGGTATAAAAATATCCCCAGCAACCTGTAATGTTGTAAATATAATTCAAGTTCCCAAAACCAGTAGATGAGTCGGAGGCAATATTTTTATTGTTCTCATAAAAGTTTCCACCAATTGAAAAAGCAAGGACATCCATATCCATATCGTTTTCCAAATCTGTTAACGCTGGCATATCAACTCGAGTTACATAAATTGGAGTAGAGAAAGTTCCGTAATGTGTATTAACAAGAATCGGAACTTGATTAAACGATAATCCATTTGTAGGAGTATAATCATTTCTAAACAATTCTAATCCGCCTGAAACATAATATGAAAACAAATCCATGTCTCCATCATGATCATAATCATAAGTTCGAATCCATCCTTCCAATCCTTTAGGAAAAAGTTTTTCATATTTTGGTGCAAACACCCAAGGGTTTTTGGTGGTTGATCCATTATTAATAAAACAATTCATCCTGAAAACATTTCTATTCACCCAATCAAAAACAATAAGATCCATTTTGCCATCGCCATTCAAATCCATGTCGGCAAAAACAGGAGCATTAAACCCACCTGTCCATGCGTTTTCTAATCGAATATTAGCAATATCTACTGCAATACTAGTATCACGAAAAAGTGTTACTGATTGCGCTGATAATTTACCTGTTAGAAAAAATAAAATAACCAACAAAGAATTAGTAAGTGCTTTCATAAATTCAGCGTTATTGTTTTATCATTTTTTTTACGAATAATTCATTAGCAATACTAATCTTAATAACGTAAACTGCATTTGTCAAATCAGAAACATTTATATCCATCGAATTACCTTCAAACGTTGACTGAAATACTCTTCGTCCCATTAAATCGCATATCTCTATTTTACGCTGTTCTTTCGTGTTTAGTTGCATCAATTGAATAGTTAACATATTAGAAACTGGATTTGGTAAAATTTTTATTTCGCCCGACAAATGTTCATGCATTGCGAGAGATGTAAAAACGGATTGTGTGTATAATCTCAATCCACCTGCTCTATTTCCTGTTAATAAATCTTGCTTATTATCACCATCAATATCTGCTCTAGCAATACTTACCGATCGTGGTTCAAATATCTGTTGATACATACTATCAATTAATGTAAATGTTCCAGTTAAGTTACCATCGATATTTCCATACTGATGGATATATCCGCTTTCTGATCCGACTAACATTTCGTATGTTCCATTATTATCATAAAGCAATGGAATACTTAAACCAGCACCAGCACCAATTTGCGATACATTTACTCCACCAAAAACTGAAGTTATTAATGTAAAAACAGGATTGGATGCAATTGCTGATGTATTTCTGTAATATCTTATTTGTCCATTTCTATTTCCTAATAACAAATCGATTTTACCATCGCGATCCACATCTATTAATTGTGGAACAGCATTATTACCACCTGAAATATTTTGAAATGGCGCTTGTACAAAAACATAATTTGATGGAGCCCCAATTGCTGCTGTGTTACGATAAAATATCAAATCACCAGTGTTATTTCCAAGTAGTAAATCTTGATCGCCGTCAGCGTCAATATCACCAAAGGAAGGACTTAAACCTGTTTGTTGTAAAGAAGACAATCCCAACCAATCATCTGTAATAAGTGTAAAGGCTGGTTGTGTTAAAGAACCTGTATTTCGATAATAAGAGACTCGAGAAAAAGCAAGCGAAGGATTCTTATTATAATACTGATCATCACCAACAATAATATCAAGTAAGCCATCATTATCAACATCGCTGAATGCAACATTTGAAGAAGTACCAACATCTATCATGTCACCAACAAGCATTCTGTTTGTAGTAAAACTAAATTGATTGGAACAATTATCAGTCATGTTTTCATAATACAAAACATTAAAATAATCTTCTCCTGCATTTGATGCTGGAGTAACAATTAAATCTTTTTTACCATCATTATTAACATCTAGATATGCGGGTGATGGAAGATTGCTAAGGTTAACAGAAATAGAATTAGAAGGAAAAAAAGTGTCTTGCGCTGTTATGTGTGCGGATGAACTAGTACCCCCATTTTCCAAAAATAACAAGTTAGTTCCAAGTATATCTCCATTTAATAAATCATAGTCGCCATCACATCCTTGATCAAACCCAATTAAAATTGATCCAGAATGTTGATTGGTGGTTTTAAGAATTGAATCATCATTAATTAAATTACCTCGACATACTACATTTAGATTTGCAAAGTTGGATAAACCGTCTAATTGAAATTGCCCCCAGCAATAGGGTTCATAGAACATATTAAATCCATCACAACTTGAGGTCGCGGAAGAATCAGCAAAATAATTACGATAATATTCAATAGTGTTATTTGAGTTAGCAAAAATCAAGACATCAATATCACCATCATTATCGATATCCATAAAGGCTGGAACATTTAAATCACTACCGGTTATGTCTTTATAGAAAGTACCAAACCATGCTGTTAAATGATTTGTTACAGGAGTAAAAACTAAGCCTGTTGTAACAGAATAATCATTTCTATAAACTGCAATTGCTTTGTTATTGTAAACGAACAAATCCATGTCACCATCACAATCAAAGTCTACAGATCGAACCCATTTACTCATTAGCGGAAAACGACTGATATAACTTGGATCATAATGATAGGAAACTTGTCCTGTAATGCCATCATTAATAAAAGTAGAAACACGTTCACCCACTCTATCAAATGTAAAGAGGTCTTTAATTCCATCACCATTTAAATCAATTTCATTGATAATAGGACTGTTTAACCCACCTGCCCAAGGAGAAGTAAGGATTGAACCGTTTATAGTTACAGTTGGTCGTTGATCAAGATAAAGAAACTGACCAGAAGACTGTGAGTAGCAAATAGTCCATGAACAAAGGAAAATCCCGATAACTAATAATCGAAACATATAATTTTGGTAAAGAGTGTGTTGAACAAAGATATGTATAAGTGAATAATGATTAAGCGGATTATTTTCTGTTTTTTACATAAGTCATACAGGAAGAGAATTTAAATGATTTCTATTAATTTTTACATATTCTCCTTAATCCTTAATAAATTCGTAGCATATTCAATTAATCATGGCAAGTTTCGATATAGTAAGCGAAGTAGATCTTCAAAAATTAGATAACGCAATTAATGTGGCTGTTAAAGAAATTACCACACGATATGATTTTAATGGCTCAAAAACCACATTAGAATTAGACAAAAAGACTTCTTTAATTAACGTTTTAACGGAAAACGACATGAGGATGAAAGCAATTCAAGATATTTTGATATCTAGAATGATGAAGCAAGGGCTCGATTCCACGTGTCTTGATTTCGGAAAAGATCAACAGGCTTCTGGAAATATGGTGAGAAAGGAAATTAAGGTAAAGATGGGTGTAGACAAAGAGACATCTAAGAAGATTGTAAAACTTATTAAAGAAGGAGGCTTTAAAGTTCAGGCATCTCAAATGGATGAGCAAATACGGGTTACAGGTAAGAAACTTGATGATTTACAGGCCGTTATGGCAGCAGTAAAAGGTGCTGGATTAGGATTACCTTTTCAATTTACAAACTACAGAGATTAATGATGTTGCGATTTAATCTGAGTACTTTATTCGAATATTTATTGTCTATTGTTAAGTAATTATTATCTTTCTTTCCCACTTATTTTGAAAAAAGAGCCCTAGTTAAACACCTTACTAGGATCATAATTAATTTTATAAATGTCATTATGCTGTAAGAATTTTTAAAGCAAACAATAATTAAATCATCTCACTACGTTTTTTCGTTCAAGTCAATTCATTATTATTGTGCCTTCGAACAAGGAAAAAAATTATAAAAACTTAATTAATAAAAACCATACACGACTATGAGCCAGACAAAGTCAGGATCGGGCATCCAGGGGATGTTAGCAGCTATCGTAATACCGGCCGCTTTGATTACCTCCATTCTTATTTTTAAATTTGTTCTTGGTAGCCCGGGCAATTTTCAGGATAACAATCCTGAACTCAACCCACTTCCAGGTAACTTTTTAGGAATTATCTACAAAGGAGGTTTTATTGTACCAATTCTAATGTCGTTATTACTGATTGTAATCACTTTCGTTATCGAGAGATTTATTACGGTAAATAAGTCACGTGGGAACGGAACAATTGATTCTTTTATCTTCAAAATGCGTTCTTCTTTATCGAAAGGAGATCTTGATGGAGCAATAAAAGAATGTGATCGTCAGCAAGGTTCCATTGCTGCTGTTGTGAACGCTGGTCTGAAAGCTTATAAGCAGATGGAAAGCGAAAAAGCAATGGATAAGGAACATAAAGTAGCTGTTATCCAAAAAGAAATTGAAGAAGCAACGACATTAGAATTACCAATGTTATCAAAAAACTTAGTAATCATTTCAACGATTGCTTCAATCGCTACTTTGATGGGGCTATTAGGAACTGTATTTGGTATGATCAGAGCATTTGCTGCACTTGCACAAGCTGGTTCACCAGATGCAACGGCTCTCGCTACGGGTATTTCTGAGGCGCTTATCAATACTGCTTTTGGTATTGGTACTTCTGCAATAGCAATTATATTCTATAACTTCTTCACAAATAAAATTGACTCTATTACTTATGGTATCGATGAAGCTGGTTATAGCATTGTGCAAACATTCACAGCACGCAACTAATTCGATAATCAGGTAAAAATCCTAAAAAGCCGAGACGTATGCCAAAAGTGAAGATGCCCAAAAATAGTCCGTCGTTGGACATGACGCCAATGGTGGATCTGGCATTCCTACTGGTTACTTTCTTCATGCTTACTACTCAGTTTCGTCCTGATGAACCTGTTGTAGTAGATTCTCCATCTTCCATTTCCGAAAAAATACTTCCAGATAAGGTTATGTTGATCACAATAGATTCAACTAACCGTGTTTTCTTTAATCTAGAAGGAAAAGAAATTCGAACGAAAATGTTGAATCAAATGGCAAGCAAGAATCATGAAACATTTGATGAAAAATCAATCAACAAATTTGCCTTGTTAGGCACGTTTGGAATGACCATTAAAGAATTAAAAGCATTTCTTCCGATGGATGAGTTGGGGAGAAAAGACTTTATGAAAAAGAGTAAAGGAGTTCCTTATGATTCTTTAAATAATCAATTGGGTGATTGGATTCGTTATGGTCGCTTAGCGGATGCTGAGTTAAAAGGTCCAAATGTTCCAAAAGATAAATTGCTTCGATTTGCAATAAAAGGAGATGCTAATGCAAATTATACTGCCATTAAACGGGTAATTGAAGTGTTCCAGGAAATGAATGTAAATCGCTTCAACTTAGTTACAACGTTGGAGAAAAATCCAAACCAATAAGCCCTCAATAAAATTATGTCAGAGGTACAAAGTAAAGAACAAGACTCCAGTAAAAAGGGCAAACATTCGAAGGTAAGAGCCAAGAAACAATCGACTCATATCGATATGACACCTATGGTTGATCTTGCGTTCTTATTGCTAACTTTTTTCATGTTAACTACCACTTTTGGGAAACCAAAAACAATGGAAATTAACATGCCTGTGAAGGATCCCAATAATAAACCAAATGAAGTAAATAATGCTTTAACATTTTTGTTAAGTGGCGACAATAAAGTGTATTGGTATTATGGTGAATTAAAACCTACAACAACGCTAACGCCCACTGACTTTTCTAATAATGGTATTCGCAAACTTTTACTTGATTACAATAAAAATGCTGTTAGTAAAATCAAGGAATTACGTACTCAAGCAGAGAAGACTAACATGGCCGACACCACACTTAAACGTATGGAAGTTGATGTGAAAGGAGAAAAAGAATCATTAATGGTACTTGTTAAAACCGACGATAAAGCAAAGTACAAAAATGTAATTGATGCACTTGATGAATTAAATATTACCATGGTAGGAAAATATGCCCTTGTTGATATTGGCCAGCAGGAATTTGATTTGATTAATAAATTACAACCCGCTAAGTAAAATGGCAGATCTGTTCACCCCATCCTGGGAAAACCCAACCAATTCCGAAAGGACTGAATTGGTTTTCCAAAACAGGAATAAAGAATATGGTGCGTATCCAATTCGAAAAAGCTACGATCGAACAACTTCGAGAGCACTACTTATTGCGATTGGTTTATTTGTTGTTGGTGTTGCTACTCCTTTTATCATGCGAATGATAAATAATTCAGGTGCTGAAAAAGTTGATAGATCTGTGGAAGTAAACATAGAACTTAAAGAACCGCCACCACTAGATAAAAACGAACCACCACCACCACCTCCTCCTCCACCTCCACCAACAATCGAGACTGTAAAGTTTACTCCTCCTGTTGTTGTTGATCGCCAAGTAGAAGAAGAACAACCACCTCCTCAAGAAAAGCTAAGTGAAACAAATGTTGGCGTTGTAACTCAAGCAGGTGATGAGAATGCTGTTGAACCGCCTCCAGAAGTTGTTGCAGATCCAGATGCAGGTAAAGTATATAGTTATGTTGAAGAAATGCCTACTTTTCCAGGTGGTGAAGCAGCACTTTACGAATACTTGCAACGTAACATAAAATACCCGCCATTAGCTCGTGAAAACGGAATAACCGGTAAAGTATTTATTGGTTTTGTAGTTGATAAGGAAGGCAAAATTGGCGATATAAAAATTCTCCGTTCTTTAGGTGCAGGTTGTGATGAAGAAGCCTTAAGAGTAATAAAATCAATGCCTGGTTGGAAGCCAGGAAAGCAAAACGGAAGAACAGTTGCTGTTTCTTATAGTATGCCAATCAATTTCTCACTTAAGTAAATTATTTCTATACCGTATCAAAGGCTCTTCCATCAAGGAGGAGCCTTTTTC
>JAYVOC010000277.1:0-6871 GCA_043758125.1 Bacteroidota bacterium
GGCAAGCTGTGCAACATGGCCTTCATTGTGCGTCCTCCGGACGCAACGAAGCCTTAGCTGTTAGCAGCTGTGCTTCTCTCGCCACGAAGCTGTGTCCTCCGAAGTCCGCACATATTTTTTCCGAAGCGAATTACATTCTTCATGATTTACTTCAAACTTATTTTGTGTTGAATTAATTTTCTTGTCAGCACCTCTTCTAAATTATTTATCTCCGAATTAGATAATTCAATGAGTGGAAACTCATACTTTTTGTAAATCTCAAGTTTCTTTTTCTTCCGTTCTAAATATTTAGGGTCGTCTTCAAGTCCCCAAAACTCAATATAAACTTGCGGTCTGTTGTTTCCTGATGGAATGTAAAAGTCGCAATACACATCTTCTTCAATTGGAAGTTTTCTTTCGTAAGCATGAACAATTCCGTTAATGTAAAGGAAGTTGTCAATTGACATTTCAGAAATTGACCTTACATAATGTCCATCAAATGTTCGGTGCTTTGCAGGGAACTTCTCTCTAAAAGTATCATGGTATTCTGTCTGCGAAGGAGTGGGAGTTGTTGGAGTAGAAGGAGTAACCGTTGTTACCGATTTAGTTTCTATCTTTTGTTCTGTCGGTGTTTCGCCAAAGAACTCTAACAATCTTTTGTTTTGTAAAATTGTCGCTGGCCAAATTACAAAGTAGTTACCCGATGTTTCATGCTCACGCTGTCTGCCGCCAACACTTTTACCCAACTTTGTTATTTCCCAACCAGCAACATCCTTTTCAATAAAACCTAATTCAGAAAGTATTAAGTTGATTCGTTGTGCTGAAACATCAAAGTGTTTGCTAAGTGCTGTTGAACTTAAAAATTTTGTTGTGTCTGCTTGTTGTTGTCCACCGTTGAGAGAAATGTTTTCAGGCCACACTACAAACTCTCCGAACTTCGGGTTTGTTCTTGTCTGCCCGCCTTTTTGTTTTCCTACTTCAGTTAAAGTCCACTTGTCGCTTTTTTTTTCAATCCAACCAAGTCCTTTGAGCTTGTCAAAAAGTTCAGCAGGTTTGATGTCAAGTTCGTTTGCAAGTGCTGTCGTTGAAATGTAGTCCATAGAGTTTTTAATTATTGTTTGTCAAAGTTAATTTCTTGCAGTCAGTTTCAAGTTAGCTCTGTCGTCATAGCATTGCAGGTAACGTCAGACTGTGAATTAACCTTACAATCTGTTTAATAATTTTTTCATAAGTAATTGCATAAAAGTAGAATATTTCAATCAAGATTTCGTATCGTGAAATAAATTAAAAGGAATGAATTTCATTACTACGCAAGATCGTTTTCAGATTTTGCTCAGCTCATTGGAAGATAAAATAGGTGTTGATAATCCTGTTCGTTTTGTGGATGCTTTTGTGGAGCATTTCGGATGACAATCACAAAATCCAAAAAGTAAATGGAGAAATGAGTTTAATAATGATTGTTTATAGCATCAAACGAACCATCAATATTCTTGGGTTACAAAATTTAATAGCAAATCTAATAAAATGGACTCTGGACTACAAAAAGATTGGCTGGCTTAATACACTTTTAACTTATTTTAAGCAGGTATGGGGATATCAAAAAATAAAAGCAATATTGTTATTTAATCATTTACTATCGGTAAATCGCACTGTAAATAGTTAAGAAGATTTTAACTTGAATAATTAATTGAAAAATTTATATGTGTAGGGTTTTTTCACAACCTGACGTTTATAGGGTTTGCAATGTTGCGGATTTTTAGCACTAAAGTTCATACGAAGCACAAATGCAGAACCTTGCACAAATGTTTCTACGAAGCACGTAAGCCGCCATATTGACAAACCGATGTTGTGCGTGCTACTTTTTTAGTTTTCCTTTGGAAGTTCAGACGCATGATAATAACCAAGTTGCCAATTATTGTCAATACGTTGCCATAAAATTGTTTCCGCTATTGGTCCCTGCATTAAGGTATTACCGTCACTCATTATGATGGTTAAGTTAATAGAAAGTGTAACTAAAACATTGTCTGCGTTTATAAAGTTAAAGTCACGGCTTGCTACTTTATAGTCCATGTTTTTCAATCTTTTCTCATCAACCATTTTTTTATATCTTGTCTCAAGTGCTTCATAGGTTTCAATTTTCCCGTTCTTAATGCATCGGAAATCAGGGGAATTTAAATCTATTGATAATGCTTTCATAAATTCACCTTGTTTATATAACGTTATCAGATTAGTTTCGGTTTGTATAATTTCTGATTTGATTTTTTCTTTGTCCATTGTATTATTCTTTGAATTGTTATGATTTGTTTTGCATGATGTTATTACCATTGTCAAAATAACGAAAGTAAGGATTGTTAATCTGTTCATTGTCTATTTGTTTTTTGTCAAAATAAATTTCTTCGGTAAAGATTCAAATTTGGACTACTTAACAAGCATGACGCACAACTATTTTATTAACGAATATACCAATTCAAATTCATTTTTCAAACACGTACATCCGACTACAAACATTTATTATTCGATAACTAAAATTGTATTTGCTAATTTAGTTGCCAAAAACCAAAATTTTTCGCTAAAAAAAATCGCCCAGAAAGGTACAAACACTTACCCCCAACTACAAACAATTATTATTCGATAATTAAAATTTTATTCGCTAATTTAGTTGACAAAAGCCAAATTTTTCGCTAAAAAAAACCGCCCGTAAAGGTGCAAACACGTACATCCGACTACAAACATTTAATATTCGATAACTAAAATTGTATTCGTTAATTTAGTTGACAAAAACCAAAATTTTTCGCTAAAAAAAATACTAGATTATCCAATTTCAAACACTTACATCCGACTACAAACATTTAATATTCGATAATTGATTTTTTTTCGCTAATTTAGTTGACAAAAGCCAAATTTTTCGCTAAAAAAAACCGCCCGTAAAGGTGCAAACACATACATCCGACTACAAACATTTATTATTCGATAATTGATTTTTTATTTGCTAATTTAGTTGACAAAAACTAAAAATTTCGTTAGAAAAAAATCGCGCTCAGTAAAATAAAATGTTCGATTGCCAAAAAAAATTTCGATAGTGCACGATTACAATTAGCGCATAAGGCGGTTCGTACAAATCCAATGAATATTGAACAGATCGCTGAATTAATGAGCGTACTCTCCTTCGAATCTAGTAGAATGGATTTAGCCAAGTTCGCCTATAAATATTCCGTTGATCCTCAGAACTATTATTTGCTTTATGATTCATTGGGCTTCGAAAACTGTGTAATCGAACTTAGTAATTTCATCAATCATCACTCATAAACCCCACGAGATATTCCCATAAGTGCGACCGATGCCAACTCGATGCATTTTTTTTGTTAAAAGTTGTTCAAAATTCACTTGTATTTTCTATTTTTCAGCGATCGACTATCAGCCTTAAAACTGTATTTTTGCAATCATTATCTTTCAGCAGAATTAAAACATTATGGAACAACAAAATCAGGTTCTCGACAATGTAATCATCAAGTTTGCAGGTGATTCAGGCGACGGGATGCAACTTACAGGAACACAATTCACCAATACGGCTGCCCTTTTTGGCAACGATCTTAGCACTTTCCCCGATTTTCCAGCCGAGATTCGCGCCCCACAAGGAACGATTCCTGGAGTTTCGGGATATCAATTACATTTCGGCAGTGTAAATATTTTTACTCCTGGCGACGAATGCGATGTGCTTGTAGCAATGAACGCCGCAGCTCTTAAAGCAAACATGCGTCATCTAAAAAAAGGCGGAACAATTATCGCTAACTCTGATGGTTTCGATCATAAAAATTTGCGTCTTGCCAACTTTACAGAAGGTGCAAACCCAATTTTAGATGGATCATTAGATGGTTTTCGCCTTATCACGATTGACGTTACAAAAATGACGCGTGCTGCATTGGCAGAATCAACTCTTGGTATTAAAGAAATTGATCGTGCAAAAAATATGTTTGTACTCGGATTCCTTTATTGGATGTACAACCGTGACATGAATTTCACTATTAAATTCTTGACAGAAAAATTCAGCAAGAAACAAGATGTGCTTGATGCAAATTTAAAAGTGTTGCAAGCAGGTTATAATTATGGCGATACTACAGAAACCGCTACTTCTCGCTTTACTGTAAATCCAGCGCCAATGCCTCCAGGAGTTTATCGTAACATCATGGGTAACCAAGCTGCTGCGATAGGATTGATTGCTGCATCACAAAAATCTGGTCTCGAATTATTTTATGGTACGTATCCTATCACACCTGCTACAGATATTTTGCATGAACTCGCGAAGTATAAAAATTATGGTGTTAAAACTTTTCAAGCAGAAGATGAGATTGCAGCAATCTGTGCTACAATTGGTGCTTCTTTCGGAGGTAAATTAGCTGTTACAGCATCATCAGGTCCGGGCATCGCGCTTAAAGCAGAAGCAATGGGACTTGCATTAATGTTAGAGTTGCCACTCGTAATTATCAATGTTCAACGTGGTGGACCATCAACAGGTCTTCCAACAAAAACTGAACAGAGTGATCTTTTTCAAGCACTATATGGTCGTAATGGTGAAGCACCAATTCCTGTTATTGCTTCTATGTCGCCAGCAGATTGTTTTCATGCAGTGTATGAAGCGTGTCGCTTAGCAATTGAATTTATGACTCCCGTTATTTTCCTTAGTGATGGATTTTTAGCAAACGGTTCAGAGCCTTGGAGATTTCCGAAAGCAGAAGATCTGAATCCTATCACAGCGAAATTTGCAACAGAGAAAAATGATGGTGAAAGATATCTGCCGTACAAGCGTGATGAAAAACTTGCTCGTCCGTGGGCTTTACCAGGTACTGCAGGATTAGAACATCGCATTGGAGGATTAGAAAAACAACATGAAACTGGAAACATCAGTTACGATCCAGAGAATCACGAATTCATGGTGAACATGCGCGCTGCTAAAGTTGCTAGGATTGCTGATTTTACTCCACCGCAAAAATTAGATAGCGGTAATGAAAAAGGAAAATTATTAATTATAGGATGGGGCTCTACTTATGGACCTATCAAAGGTGCTGTGCGTGATGCGAGAGCAAAAGGTTATGATGTGAGTCATGCACAAATACGTTACATGAATCCATTACCTAAAAATCTTGGCGAGATACTTTATAATTTCGATCAAGTATTAATTCCAGAAATGAATACAGGACAATTGTTATCAATCATTCGTGATAAATATATGATCCCTGCAATTGGATTAAATAAAGTTAAAGGAATGCCATTTAGTTCGAGTGAGATTCTTGAAAAGATTGAAGCATTACAAAAAAAATAATTTCAAAACCGTTTGTTTGCAATGCATGATTTAATGTTCATTGTGATTGCTGATAAACATAAAAAAATAACCATCCACAACTGATGGAAACAACAACTCAAAATCCGGAAGCTCCGAAATTTACAAGTAAAGATCTTGTTACTGACCAGGAAGTACGCTGGTGTCCAGGATGCGGCGATTATTCTATCTTAAAACAAGTTCAAACAGTGGTTCCTGAGTTAGGAATACCCCGTGAAAACATCGTGTTTATTTCTGGTATTGGATGCTCTTCGCGTTTTCCTTATTACATGGAGACCTACGGAATGCATTCCATTCACGGTCGTGCTACAGCGGTTGCAAGCGGACTAAAAGCAGCAAGACCCGACTTAAGTGTTTGGATCGTTACTGGTGATGGAGATTCTATGTCGATTGGTGGAAATCATTTTATTCATTTGTTGAGAAGAAATTTCAACGTAAATATTTTATTGTTCAACAACGAAATTTACGGATTAACAAAAGGACAATATTCTCCAACTTCAGAAGAAGGAAAAGTTACGAAGTCAACACCGATGGGATCAATAGATCATCCGTTTAATCCATTTGCTTTAGCGATGGGTGCTGAAGGATCTTTTATCGCACGTTCGATGGATCGCGACCCGGTACATTTAAAAGAAATGTTACGTCGTACGAATGCACATCAAGGAACATCGTTCTTAGAAATTTATCAAAATTGTAATGTCTTTAATGATGGAGCATTTGAAATTTTTACAGAGAAATCTTCAAAGAAAGAAGAAGCAATATTTGTTGAAAATGGAAAGCCACTTATCTACGGACAAGATGGAACGAAAGGAATCAAGCTTGATGGTTTTCATCCTAAAATTGTGGATCTCACTATTGATGGAAATTCTGCAAATGATTTATGGATTCATGATGAAAGTGATCGTGTGAAAGCTGGAATTCTTTCGCGATTCTTTGATCGACATGAAAAAGGAATTGATCATTTACCTCGACCATTTGGTGTTTTCTATAAAGAAGATCGTAAGTGTTATGAGGAAGCTATGAATGATCAAGTTGTGGAAGCAATTGCGAAAAAAGGTGCTGGTGACCTTAACAGACTTTTACAAGGAAGAGAAATCTGGGAAATACATTAATAAAAATTTTATTTAACAAAAAAAATCCTTGAAGTAATTATACTTCAAGGATTTTTTTGTTTAGAACAACATCGCAAATTATATTTTATGTGTTTAAAACCGAAGAACGAAAAGGTCAATAGTTCAAACGCTATTTAAAAAAACAATTACAAAAAATTCAATAAAATCTAAGCACAAACTACGAAAGCAAACGTGCGGCCGTGGTCAAGCTGAAATAAATTAAAAATTACGAATTAAGAATTAAGAAATTACGAAATTAAATTTTGAATCTATTTATAATGACGAAAAATTTGGGCAAAATCTACGATAGCATAGGTGCGGCTGTGGTCAAGCTGAAATAAATTAAAAATTAAAAATTACGAATTAAGAATTAAGAAATTACGAAATTAAATTTTGAATCTATTTATAATGACGAAAAATTTGGGCACAATCTACGATAGCAAAG
>JAYVOC010000278.1:0-26501 GCA_043758125.1 Bacteroidota bacterium
GCTGCTGCGATTTTAAATGAATTAAAAGATGAGTTCGAAGGAACAATCAAATTAATATTTCAACCTGGAGAAGAAAAACTTCCTGGTGGTGCTTCGATGATGATTGCTGAAGGCGTAATGGAAAATCCAAGACCAACATGTATACTCGGACAACATGTAATGCCATTAATTCCTGTAGGAAAAGTTGGTTTCCGGTCCGGTATTTACATGGCGAGTACTGATGAATTATATTTACGTGTAAAAGGAAAAGGTGGACATGGCGCAATGCCACATCTCAATATTGATCCTGTACTTATCACTGCACATTTAATAGTTGCGATGCAACAAATTGTTAGTCGTGTTGCAAATCCAACTATGCCAAGCGTATTGTCATTTGGTAAAATAATTGCCAATGGCGCAACGAATGTTATCCCTAATGAAGTTTACATCGAAGGGACATTCAGAACGCTTGATGAAAAATGGAGAATGGAAGCTCATAAACACATGCTCGATTTGGCGCATCAATTAGTACAGTCGATGGGAGGAATATTGGAATTTGAAATTCGTAAAGGTTATCCAGTACTTTTTAACGACGAAGAGCTCACAAAAAAAACAAAAGCAGGTGCTATCGAATACTTAGGAAATGAAAATGTTGTTGATCTTGATATTTGGATGGCGGCAGAAGATTTCGCTTTTTATTCTCAAATATCGAAAGCATGTTTCTACCGTTTAGGAACACGCAATGAAGCTAAAGGAATTATTTCAACAGTTCACACTGCTACTTTTGATATCGATGAAGAAGCATTGAAAACTGGAATGGGATTAATGGCTTGGTTAGCGATTCGCGAATTGAAACAAGCCTAAACTATTTTTTCCACTGCATTGCGTAATAACTCTTCTGCTTTAGCAACCATTTTTTTTGAGCCAATAAAAAGTGGCGTTCGTTGATGCAATGCTTCCGGTTGTAATTCGAGGATGCGACTAACACCATTACTTGCTACTCCGCCTGCTTGCTCTGCAATAAATGCTAAGGGATTGCATTCGTACAATAAACGTAATTTACCATTTGGAGATTTGCCTGTTGATGGATAAATATAAATCCCTCCTTTAATCATGTTACGATGAAAATCTGCAACGAGCGAACCAATATATCTTGTAGAATATGGACGATTTGTTTGCTTATCATCTACTTGACAATATTTAATATAATCTTTTACTCCACGAGGAAAGTGAGCGTAATTACCTTCGTTAATACTGTAAATTGCTCCATCTTCTGGAATTTTCATATCAGGATGTGATAAACAAAACTCACCAATAGATGGATCGAGTGTGAAACCATTAACACCTTTTCCAGTTGTATAAACCATCATGGTACTTGAGCCATAAATCACATATCCAGCAGCTACTTGCTCTGTTCCTTTTTGCATAAAATCTTCCAATCGTGTAGGACCAGTCATTCCTTCTTTACGACGATAAATAGAAAAGATAGTACCGATATTTACATTCACATCAATGTTCGATGAGCCATCTAATGGATCAATGCAAACCACGTAATTTGCATTCTTCGATACTTCACTTTCAATATCAACCAGATCTTCGTTTTCTTCAGAGGCAATCGCTAAACACTCACCTCCAGAACGTAGTGCATTGATGAATTGCTCATTGGCATACACATCTAACTTCTTCACATCTTCTCCTTGAATATTAGTAGCGCCGAAGTCACCAATAATATCAACCAAGCCCGCTTTATTTACCTCACGATTCACAATTTTAGAAGCAATTCCTATGTCGCGTAATAACCGACTTAATTCACCTTTGGCATACTGAAAATCTGATTGACGCTCAATGATGAATTGTCCTAATGTGATAAAGCGTTTGGTAGGCTGATGTGTAAACATAGTTTGAGTGAGTATAATTACAAAGATAAGATGGAACCGATAACATCAAAAGAAAATGATGAACGATCCGTCATTATTTATACACGACAGAATGAGGAAAGGTTTTCTCAATATGCTTACAAGAATCATTTTTATTCTGTCAGAAAAGATACATTTGCTTCATGGCTACCATCGCAACTTCCTATCCAAAAGATAAAATCAATATTTTATTATTGGAGAACATACATCCTTCCGCAATAAAATTATTTCGAGACAAAGGCTACTCCAACATTGAATCGATAACAGGATCTATCAATGAAAAAGAGTTGCTTGATAAAATGGCTAATGTTCATCTTTTAGGAATTCGATCGAAGTCACAAGTTTCGGAAGCGATTTTAAATAATGCACCAAAGCTATTAGCCGTCGGTGCTTTTTGCATTGGAACAAATCAAGTAAAGATGAAGCAAGCAATAAAAAATGGAGTTGCTGTTTTCAATTCGCCTTTCTCTAATACACGTTCTGTTGCTGAACTTGTGATTGGTTTAGGGATTATGTTGATGCGTCGTGTATATGAAAAAAGCGAAGCTGCTCATAAAGGCTTATGGCTAAAAGAGAGTGAACATTGTTTCGAAGTGCGAGGAAAAACATTAGGCATTATTGGTTACGGACATATCGGAACACAAGTATCTATTCTTGCAGAAGCATTGGGCATGAAAGTAATTTTTTATGATGTTGCTTCACGACTAAGTTTAGGAAATGCAAAAGCAGCTCGATCATTAGATGACTTATTAAAAAAATCAGACA
Source organism: Bacteroidota bacterium (assembly GCA_043758125.1). Classification (GTDB taxonomy): domain Bacteria; phylum Bacteroidota; class Bacteroidia; order AKYH767-A; family OLB10; genus JANXSD01. The sequence goes on from JAYVOC010000278.1 coordinate 2,661, forward strand.
TCATCACATTACATGTTCCAGGAACTGCTGACACAAAAGATTTGATTGATGCGAAGAAAATAAAGAAGATGAAATCAGGTGTAGTGTTGTTAAATTTAAGCAGAGGAGATGTGATGGATGTATGGGCTGTAAAAGATGCAATTGAGAAACGACATATTGGTGGATTAGCTGTTGATGTTTTTCCAATAGAACCGAAGAGTAATAAAGATGTTTTTGCATCTCCATTACAAGGATTGCGAAATGTAATTTTAACTCCACATATTGGTGGCAGCACCGTTGAAGCACAAGAAGCTATCGGTTTAGATGTTGCAGAAAAATTAATCAATTACCTCGATTGCGGTAGCACTGCGGGATCATTAACAATTCCTGATTTGAATCTTCCCATCCTTTCAAATGCGCATCGAATTTTGCACATTCACAACAATGTTCCTGGAGTACTTTCACAAATCAACGGTGTATTATCAAAAATGAAAGTGAATATTCTTGGTCAGTATTTAAAAACAAATGAAGACATTGGTTACGTAGTTTTAGACATCGAAAAAAAGAATAACACCGAAGTAATGACGGAATTAAAAAAAGTAAAAAATACAATAAGGACGAGAAGTTTGTTTTGAAAAAAATAATTCTAAAGTGAAAAGCTCTAAAGGAGATATTTTCAGATTATAAACTAAATACAATTTTTAATCCTGCAAATCATAGAGTCCCCCGAAGTATTCGCTACTGGTCATGCTTTAATCTTGCCTGCCATGAAATTTTTTACATTATGGTTCAAGACAAATTATCTTTCAAATCTCATGATTTTCATTATATTTGCCACATACCTCGAAACTCAGTAAATTTAAGATACACAAGACACCCAATTTTTCCGCGAACTTTAGAACAACAAAACCCTTTCCTGGCCTCCCCTGAACACACATCACGGGAGGCTTTGTTATTACACCACCAATGTTGAAATTAGTGGTTAAGAATCCAATTATGAGATTTTCTCTTTTTCTTCGATTACCTCCTCTTTTCCAGTCGAAGCATCTTTAAATTCACGAATACCTTTTCCTAGACCTTTCATCATCTCAGGTATTTTTTTACCTCCGAACATTAGCATTACAACAGCCGCTATCATTATGAGTTCTGGGCCTCCAAGACCAAGCATTCCCACTAAAATTGTATTTATCATTTTTATTTTTTTTATTGTGAATTATTTTCTTTAAAAACTGTCATTACCATCTTTTAAATAAGATGGTAATGACAGCATTATATCCTTAGAGATTATACAATGAATAATCCTGCAATTGCGAGTGTTTGTGATGAAGTTAGTGGTTCATCAAATGCTTCTTGAATAGAACTTAGTGGAACAGATGTAATTGTTGTTACGCTGACACCACCTTGAATAAAATTATCTTCACCATCATAAATTGCTTGAGTTGCTGGTGGCATACTACCTCTACTATTTCCTGTGATCCATCCCTTATTTCCAGCATCTAATCCATTTTTTGCACGAAGTCTTCGAACTTGTGATGCATGACGTGCTTCAACAGAATGTATTTGTAATGCAGCTGTTAGCACAGCATTGTCACTGATCAAATTTCCAGCTTGTCCCTTGTATGCTCTCACGCCAGTGTCTTCAAACCCTTGTGATAAGGCTAAGAAATCAGCATAAATGCTGAAAGGGTTAAAGGCGCCTTGTGCAGTAAAATCAAAAGTTGGTTTTGCATCGGCGGTTCCACCCAAAGCTGCAATAGTTGTTTGCAGAAAACTAACATGTATTGATTCATGTTTTTTGATTTGATTGAAAATCGTTAAGTCAATAGCTGGGATTACACCTGAAGCAATTCCCATCGTGTAAAATTCTTCTTCTAAATATTCCAACTTAAGTGCGAAGTTTAAAACATCTACTATTGTTTGTACACTTCCATTTTTTGCTTTACTTGATTCAGGAATAGCCATTAATATTCCTACTGGAACAGCAGCTAATGCAAGATCTTTTCCAATTCCGCCTAAATTCAATAATGATTCGCGTCGAGACTGGGGAGCTTTGGGATCTGATTTCAAATCACCAATACTTTCTATCATTTTTAATAAGTTCATGATCGTTTTTTTTAAGAGGTTGGTAAATTATTTCCGTTCAGTTTTGTTGTTAAGTAAGCAGATGCAATACTTAAAACTTGCTGTGGAGTTTTTGCTCCATCTAATCCGCTAATGATAACATCATCACCAGAGAAATCTGCTGACCCTGGATTAATAAGGTCGCGAATTGCCGCAGCATGACGTGCTTCAACAGAAACAATTTTTCCTGCGAGTAACAAGTAATTTACATCAACAATAAGTTTTCCTGCGCCATTGTATGCAGACACTCCTAGATCTTCAAATGCTTTTGCTGTTGCTAAAACACTTGCACGATTATTAAAATCTATAGAAGTAAAATTCACTACTAATGATGGAATTGCAGCAGTACCAATTGCAGCCTTAAAAAAATCACGATGAGCAATTTCATGCTTTTTCAAATCACCAAGAATTAATAATTCAGCACTCGACATACCGAAATATGGAGTTGCAATTACTTGAGTGTAGAATGCTGCTTCCAATTGTTCAAGTGCATAGGCATAATTTAAAATACCAACATCACCACTACCTAAATTTATTCCTTCATCTACTGTTGTACCACTATCTTTTTTACAACCAGCCATTAATAAGCCCGCGGCGGCCATTGAAGCTCCGGCGTACTTTAAAAAGCTTAGCCTTGCAATTGGTTTTTGCAAGAATCCACCTTCTTCTGTTTCATCTTTTGTTTGCATGATTTTAAGTTTAATAAGGTTAAAATATTTATTTAATTCTATCACTAAATTGTTATGCCAAGTTCCCATTTTAATAAATTCATAAGAGATATTAAATGTGTTAATGAAATAATTTACGAAAATTATAGCGCTATAGATTTTGTGATTATAAAAACAATTTTAAAAAATTACAATGAGAAATAAATTGCACATTATAAATATCCATGCCCCAAAAAGGAGATAGTTTAAGTTTTAAAAATGCAGTTGTAAATTTGATAAAAAAAATACCGCCTAAAAAAATATTTGATTAGTTTAATTGTATTAAGGCTAAACAAAAATCATCCTAAAAAAACATTCAATTCTTAACTATTTTAATTCCTTCAAATACATTTCAACAGTTCGTTCAAATCCATAATACAAAGCATCACTCACAAAAGCATGACCAATGGAAACTTCTAACAAATCAGGTATCATCTTTTTGAAATAACGCAAATTTTGAAGATTTAAATCATGACCAGCATTTATACCTATTCCGATTTCATTTGCAAAGATGGCTGCTTCTAAATATGGTTTAATTGCTAGTTCGGGATCAATTAAGAAAGTACTTGCATAAGCTTCGGTATAGAGCTCGATGCGATCAACACCCGTTTCTTTTGCATATTGTATCATCGATTTATCAGGATCTATAAATAACGAAACGCGTATATTATGCTCTTTCAAAAGCGTTACTTTTTCCTTTAAAAATGTTTGATTTTTCACGGTATCCCAACCAGCATTAGACGTTAAAACAGTAGGTGGGTCGGGAACTAAGGTTACTTGCGTGGGATTCACTTCTAATACAAGTGTAAGAAAATCATCGGTTGGGTAACCTTCTATGTTAAATTCAGTGGTCACAATGGGTTTCAAATGATACACATCGCTATAGCGAATATGCCTTTCGTCAGGACGAGGGTGTACTGTAATTCCCTCAGCACCAAACTTCTGTATATCTATTGCGCATGAAATAGGATCAGGATATTTGCCTCCTCGCGCATTACGAAGGGTAGCTATTTTATTGATGTTTATACTTAGCTTGGTCACTGTGCTGTAATATATAAGATTTATAAAACTGTTAAGGCTATCAATTCGTTTATATTAACAATTAATAATTTACTGCCTTAATGATGCGAAAGTACTATGTTTGTCAGAATCTGAAAATCAATTAATAAATAGGCGCACAAAATATACAGATGTTTGCTTCAAAACTTATACGTGATAATGTTCCTCCTCTAAAAATGGGCGATACATGTGGACGTGCGCTTGCTTGGATGGAAGAGCTTCGTGTGAATGCTTTGCCATTAATTAATGGTCGTGAATTTCTTGGTTTAGTATCTAAATCAAGTGTGTCAAACCCAAGTTTATCAAATACAACAATCCGTGAAGCTGAATTACCTCTTAATAGAGTTTTTGTATACGATAATCAGCATGTATACGATTTAGCTAAAGTTGCTTCATTGCATAAACTTGATATTGTTCCAGTATTAAATAACGAACAGGAGTATTCTGGTTTGGTAACGGTGAATGATTTGGTTGCTTATTTTGCAGAAAGTAAAAGTGTTTACATGCCAGGTGGAATTATCATTTTAGAGATGGCTTTGAAGGATTACACGATGAGCCAAATTGCTCAAATTATGGAGTCGGATGGAGCTCATATTTTAAGTGCAAGTGTATCTGCTACTTCCAACCCACAAAGAATTGAGGTTACTATAAAAATTGACAAAATTGATATTAGTCGAATTTTAGCAGGATTGTATCGCTATAATTATAATGTCATTGCCTCGTATAACCAAAGTGAGCATTCCGATGATTTACAAAATAGATACGATTCATTAATGAATTACTTGAGTATTTGATATATTTGCCATTCATTCAACATTAAGTAGGTAATAACTATTGCAGCTTTTTTTATGATTGTATGATAAATAATTTACTTTTATTTTTTCGAAAACCATACAGGTTATATCATCCGCATCTCTTTCATTGAAAAAAAAAATTACGCACTTCCAAAAGAAAATTATTTTTTTCTTACTCGTTCTTTTATCGAGTTTAGGAAATCATTTATTGGCGGATGTACCTATTGATTCAATAACATTTCCTCCACAGATTATTGATAGAATTATTATTACTGGAAATAATAAAACGAAGCCGAGGATTATACTTCGCGAATTACTTTTTCATGAAGGCGACTCATTAAATCCATTAGTATTAAATTCAGCAATAGCAACGAGTAAAGAGAATCTTTTAAATATTGGCTTATTTAATTTTGTTGATTTTCATATTTATCAAGCGCTTCAAGGTCATATTGATATTCATATTGAAGTTACTGAGCGTTGGTATCTTTTTCCATTTCCTGTATTTGATATTGCAGATCGCAACTTTAATGAATGGTGGAGTAAACGTGATTTCAATAGAGTAAATTACGGAATCCGTGTTAGTCAAGAAAATTTTAGAGGAAGAGATGAAATTTTACAGTTTCAATTTATATTCGGTTACTCGCAACGTTTAGGAATTTATTATACAATTCCATATATTAATAGAAAGCAAAACATTGGATTAACGATGGCTGTATATGGAATTCGTAACCATGAAATCGCTTATGATAGTCCTAATAATAAATTAGTATTTTATAAAAATCCTGATGAATTTGTACGAAATGATTTACAAGGATATGTAAGAATAACTAAGCGAAAAGGCATTAACAGTTACTTCAATACTACACTTGATTTTCGCTCAACGCGCATTGCAGATACCATTCGATTTCTCAACCCAGATTATTTTATTACGAGTAATCCAATCCAAAATCACATTGGCATAAGTTGGGGATATATTTTTGATAAGCGCGACTATAGATCGTATGCAATGAATGGATATTTTTTCGAGATGGAAGCAACAAAACTTGGAATTGGATTATTAAATAACGAACCTAATTTAATTGAGATCACCGCTGGAATTAGGAAGTTTCAGCATCTTACAAATCGATTTAATATTCAAGCATCCGTAAAAGGAAGAGTAGTGCAAAAAGAAGATGCTCCTTACTTCAACCAACGTGCATTAGGCTATTCAGCAGATTATATACGAGGATATGATTACTATGTAATTAACGGACAAAATTTTTTACTCATGCGATCAAATCTTCGTTACACATTAATGCAAACTCATGTTTATGAATTACCAGTCATTAATTCGAACAAATTTAAAAAGGTGCCACTAGCAATGTATCTCAATGGGTTTTACGATTCAGGATATGTAACTGACAATCGATTTGCTTACAAGAATCCTCTTGCTAATTCATGGCAGTATGGCTATGGTATAGGATTCGATATCGTTACCTATTACGATTTAGTTTTTCGCTTTGAATATGCAAGAAATCGGTTGAATGAAAATGGATTATTTTTCCATATTGGATCTGCTTTTTAATTTTTCAAGTTTCTAAAATCTATAAGTGCCTTCATTCGGTATTATTAATTAAATTTACCGTGATTCTTTTATATGAAAATTGCGCTCTACGCTCGCCAAATTATTCCTTCCAACCATAGTTTTATCTGTGAGCTTTTCAGCGCTTTGCAAATGTATAAGTGTGAAATATATGTTTATCAACCGCTTTATAACCAAGTAAAACACTTGTTGGATGATGATGTAAAAGTGAAACTCTATAATTCAGGTTCTGAAATTCGCGGGGAAGTGGATTTTCTTTTCAGCATTGGTGGTGATGGAACTATTTTGGACACTTTAACACTTGTTCAGGATAGCGGAATCCCTGTGTTAGGTATCAATATAGGTCGCCTTGGATTTCTTTCAAGCATTGCTAGAGATCAAATTCATGTAGCGATTGATAGTTTAGAGAAAGGACATTATTCGCTTGATAAAAGAAGTTTATTGAGATTAGAGTCGAATAGAAGTTTGTTTGGTGAGGTTAGTTATGCTTTAAATGAGCTCACAATCCATAAAAAAGACAGTGCTAGCATGATGATTATCAACACGTTTCTTAACGGCGAATATTTAAACTCTTATTGGGCGGATGGATTAATAATAGCTACTCCAACTGGCTCAACTGGTTATTCGATGAGTTGTGGAGGTCCTATTATTGTACCCTATTCCGATAATTTTGTGATAACACCTATTGCTCCACATAATTTAAATGTAAGACCAATTGTTGTTTCAGATAAAAACGTAGTTTCGCTTGAAGTAGAAGGGAGAAGCCAATATTTCTTAGCTTCGCTGGATTCTAGATCAGTCACCATTGATTCCAGCATCTCCTTAGCAGTAAGAAAAGAAGATTTCACAATGAATTTAGTGCGAATAGCTGATGACAATTTCCTACGTACGTTGCGCAAGAAATTGAATTGGGGACTAGATATTAGAAATTAAGAATTGAATTAACCTAATTTGAATAAGTAAAATATTATTTTTGTGCCAAGGCTCCATTCGCGAAACATGAAAAAACAACTACTCGTTTACTTAATACTTTTCCTCTCATTGCCTTCCATATCCCAAGCACAACGTATTCGTGCTCGATGGAAAGCCTATCGTTATGAGTGGAGTTTTGGTATTGGTGCTAGTAATTTCCTTGGTGATTTAGGCGGTGCTAATCAAATTGGAACACATGGTGTAAAAGATCTTGAAGTAACGAAAACACGACCATCATTAGCGGCTGGATTTCGATATAAGATCAATCCATTTTTGGCTTTACATACACATTTCACTTTTGCACAATTATCTGGAGATGATAAATTAACTACCGAAAAATTTCGTAGCAATAGGAATTTGAATTTCAAAACCAACATTTACGAGTTAAACTTAAATTTGGAAGCCTCCCTACTTTCACAAAGAGAAGGTGGGATTTATCGATTAAAAGGAGTAAAACGATCTTCTAGTTTCGAAGCTGCACTATATGCCTTTGTTGGTATTGGTGTATTTCATTTTAATCCCAAAGGAAAAAGTGAAATTGATGGTAATTGGCACGAACTTCAGCCATTAGGAACCGAAGGACAAGGACTTTCTCCTGCTAGATCGAAATATAAAAGAACCCAAGTTTGTATTCCACTAGGAATTGGTGGGCGTTATTTCTTTAATCGTCGTTGGGGTGCTGGATTCGAATTTGGAATCCGTAAAACATTTACAGATTATATTGATGATGTTAGTAAAACATATTATGATAACGGAGCAATTTCTCAAACACAAGGTCAAATTGCGGCTAATTTAGCTGATCCATCTTTAGTAAAAAATGGTCAGTCAAATGCTGGTGAACAACGAGGTGATCCGAGATATAAGGATTCATATATGTTTGCAATTTTCAGTATTCACTATAAAATTCGTACTGGTCGCACTAATTTCCCAATTTTCTAAGCATTATACGTCTGCAATCAATTACTTATCCTAATACATGACTCGGCAATAAGCTTACATGGAATCCGTTATTTTCTGATGCAAAAAAGAATTGCACTTATACTGCTAATTTTTACTTCCTTTCCACCATTTCTTTTTTCTCAATCGAGAGAAATGGGAATCATGGTTGGCATGATGGGTTATAAAGGAGACCTCAATCCAGTAATGTATTCGACTAAAAGCATGGATCCAGGTATTGGAATCCTTTATCGTCGATCTTACAGTAATCATTGGGCATTTAAGGCTGCACTTAATTATGGACATATTCATGCCGATGATGCGAATGCGAAGGACTCATGGAGTAACAATAGAAATCTAATGTTCAAATCTCATATTATCGAGTTAACTGGTCAATATGAATTTAATTTTTTGCCCTATCAAACTGCGAATCCTGCAACGAATTTTACACCATATATTCTTGGTGGGCTTTCCATTTTTCATTTCAACCCCAAAGCTTATTATAAAAACGATTGGATATCCTTACAGCCTTTAGGAACCGAAGGACAAGGAACTGCACAATATAGTGATCGGAAAAAATACAAACGCACCGCTGTTGCCATCACTTTTGGTGGGGGTTTTAAATTTAAAATCGCTCGTCGATTTGGATTAACAATCGAAAGTGGTGTTCGTCGAACGTATACAGATTACCTCGACGATGTAAGTACAACGTATGCAGATCCTAAAACTATTAGAGCAGAAAATGGAAAAACAGCATCAATTTTAGCTGATCGCTCCATTGAAAAGTCGCCGGGTGGAGATATTGGTCGGCAACGTGGAGATAAAGCTAAAAAAGATTGGTATATGTTTACAGGAGTTCAGCTTACTTATACCTTATCGAAGAGATATATTGATAGTTGTAGACCATTCAGACTTAAGCTTTGGTAAAATTCAAAATAATTTGCTGTTAAAGGCTGGTTAATACATTATAAACACACGTCAAAGGGCTTCCTTTTATTACCTTTGCACCCCAAATGTCGGTTAAGCAAAATATTGATATACAACGTCTGCCTAAACATATTGCCATCATCATGGATGGTAATGGAAGATGGGCTAAACAAAAAGGTAAAATTCGCACCTTCGGGCATCAGCATGGTGTTGCAGCAGTAAAAGATACCGTAGAGTCATGTGCTGAATTAGGAATAAAAGTACTAACACTTTATGCTTTCAGTACAGAAAACTGGAAGCGACCTCAATTTGAAATCAATGCATTGATGCAGCTTCTGGTGCAGTCCATCAGTAAAGAGACACCAACATTAATGGAAAACAATATTCGTTTGATTACCATTGGCGACACGGAAAGCTTACCATCTGGAGTTTCTAAAAAATTAAAAAAAGTAATTAGCGACACTGCAAATAATTCAAGAATGACATTAGTTCTTGCTCTTAGCTATAGTTCTCGCTGGGAGATTACGAGAGCCATGAAGTTGATTGGTGAAAAAATAAAAAAGGGCGAATTAGATCCTGCAAAGATTGATGAACAAACTATTAGTGATCATCTATGCACTGTTGGACTTCCTGATCCTGAATTATTGATTCGAACGAGTGGTGAAAATCGTATTAGCAATTATCTACTATGGCAAATAGCATACGCTGAACTTTATTTTACTCCCAAACTTTGGCCCGACTTCCGAAGAGAAGATCTCTACGAAGCAATAATAGATTACCAGAGCCGTGAACGTCGTTTCGGCCTTACATCAGAACAACTTTCACCAGACCATGCGTAATTCGTTTAGGGTACTTACCTGTTTCTTTTTATTAATTCTTACTATTCCATCGTATGCTCAAGTACTATTGGGTGGAGACGAGGGGTTAGTTGATTATAGTAATCCAAAAGAATATGAGCTTGGAGGTTTAACAGTAAGTGGGGTTCAATATCTTGATGAAAGTGTACTTGTAACTTTAACTGGATTAACAATCGGAGAAAAGTATCGAATTCCTGGAGATAAAATTGCGCAATCAATCGAAAATCTTTGGAAACAAGGATTGTTATCTGATGTAAAAGTAGAAATAACAAAAATCGTTGATAATAAAATTTTTCTTAATTATAAGCTTCAAGAACGTCCTCGTTTATCACGATTTAGTTTTGAAGGAGTAAGCAAAGGTGAAGCAGATAAATTACGTGATAAGCTTCAATTGGTGAAAGGAAAAGTAGTGAATGAAAACTTGATTCAAATGACAAGCAATCAAGTGAAAGATTATTTTATTGCCAAAGGATTTCTTTTTGTTGAAGCAGATGTTACAGCAACACGTGACTCTGCAATGGGTCCCAATAATGAAATGTTGCTAATAAAAGTTCGCAATAAACATAAAGTAAAAATTAATGAAATCACTTTTCATGGTAATGTAGAATTTAAAAGTAAAAAGTTGAAGCATAAAATGAAAGGGAGCAAAGAAAGTGCTTTCTGGAAAATTTTTACAGCATCAAAATATACTGATGAAGCTTACAGTAAAGACAAAGAGAAGATAGTAGGATTATATACTGCAAAAGGTTTTCGTGATGCTAAAATCGAAAAAGATAGTGTTTATAAAGTCAATCAAAAACGTGTAAACATTGATATATGGATTTCGGAGGGGCATAAATATTATTTTAGAAATATTAAATGGGTTGGTAATACAAAATATACCTATTCACAGTTAAATGCAATTTTAGGAATTAACAAAGGTGACATTTACAATCAGGAAAAGTTAGAAGAGTCACTTTTCATGAATCAAAATAGTCGTGATATAAGTTCTCTTTACATGGATGATGGTTATTTGTTTTTTCAAGTAACTCCCGTTGAAGTAACTGTTGAAGGGGATTCTATCGATCTTGAAATGCGTATTTATGAAGGAAAGCAAGCTGTGATAAATCGCGTAACAGTAAAAGGAAATACCAAGACGAATGATAAAGTTGTAATGCGTGAGATTAGAACTCAGCCAGGGCAATTATTTAATCGTACTCTTATTATCCGTACACAACGAGAACTTTCACAATTAGGATATTTTGATCAAGAAAAACTTAGTGTAAATCCAAAGCCTAATCCAGTTGATGGAACAGTGGACATTGAATATCAGGTGGAAGAGCGTCCTTCAGATCAACTTGAATTATCTGGTGGTTGGGGAGGTGGAGCAGGTGTTGTAGGAACACTCGGCGTATCATTTAATAACTTCTCTGCTAGAAATATTTTAAAGAAAAAAGCATGGTCTCCTTTGCCTTCTGGAGATGGACAAAAACTTAGTTTAAGGTTTCAATCCAATGGAAGATATTATCAAAGTTATAATGCTTCTTTTACAGAGCCATGGCTAGGAGGAAAAAAACCGAATTCGTTAAGTGTATCGATTTTTAATTCAATACAAACGGATGGTACAAAAAGAAGAGATGCGAATCATCAAGAATTAAATATCATTGGAGGATCTGTTGGTTTGGGAAGACGGTTAACAGTTCCTGATGATTATTTTAACATCTACAATGAAATAGCGATTCAACAATACAGACTTTCAAATTGGAATCAAGGGTTTTTATTTCAGAATGGGAAATCCAATAACTTAAGTTTCCAAACAACCCTCTCAAGAAATTCTGTTGATGGCGTAATATGGATTAGAACAGGTTCGCAACTTTCTGTTACATTACAATTAACGCCTCCTTTTTCACTCTTCAACAATAACGTAGATTATACCAAAGCATCGATACAAGAAAAATATAAATGGATCGAATATCATAAATGGAAATTTAGTGGTGCTTGGTATAAAAGTATTGGTAACAAATTCGTTCTTTATAGCAGAGCTCAGGTAGGAATATTAGGGTTTTACAATAAAGACATCGGTCAATCACCTTTTGAACGATTTTATTTAGGTGGTGATGGATTATCAGGATTTTCCTTGGATGGAAGAGAAATTATTGCGTTAAGGGGGTATGAGAATAATACCGTTACACCACGTTTGTTAACACCAAATAGTACTGGAACATCTTATTCATTAACAACAGTTGGTGGTACTACTTATGATAAATACACGATGGAACTACGTTATCCAATTTCATTAAATCCCTCTGCAACAATTTATGTACTTGGATTTTTAGAAGGCGGAAATAATTATTTGGGTATTAGAGAATTCAACCCAACAGTACTTAAAAGATCCGCCGGTGCGGGTGTACGTATTTTCTTACCGATGTTTGGATTGCTAGGACTAGATTGGGGATATGGATTTGATAAAGTTCAAAATCAACCAGGAGCAAATGGAGCTCATTTCCATTTCACTATAGGCCAACAATTCTAAAAAAAATTGTTTTACAAGTATTGAATATAACCTAATTGTAAATTCTTAATAATACCACTACTTCTCAACATCACCCTCGCGATTAACTAATTCAAAGGATTACTCTCAAGAGATCATTAACTAAACCATAATATTCAAACTACTTTATTGTTGCATAAATGAAATTGGATAACTTTGGCATGAAAATTAAGTAGGCCGTTTCAAAAAATATCGTCATGAAAAAAGCATCATCATTAATTGCACTAATTTTAATTGTTGTATCATCATCAACTCTATTTGCACAGAAATATGCTTATGTAGATTCGAAGTATATTTTAGAAAATATTTCGGATTACAAGGCCGCTAATCAGCAATTAGACCAGTTGAGTATTGCATGGCAAAAAGAAATTGAAGCAAAATATGCATCAATTGATAAGCTATACAAAGACTATCAAGCGGAACAAATACTCCTTACAGAAGATATGAAACGTAAGCGTGAAACAGAAATAACTGCGAAAGAAAAGGAAGTAAAAGAATTTCAAAAACAGAAATTTGGTTATGAAGGTGAACTTTTCAAGAAAAAACAAGAGCTCACAAAACCAATTCAAGATAAAATTTATAACGCAGTAAAGAAACTAGCAACGGATCAAAGTTATGCTGTAATATTTGATAAATCTAGTGATTTGATCATGCTTTATTCTAATCCTAAATATGATAAAAGTGATGATGTTTTAGCAGCTATGGGATACAAAGCGGGAGCTAAAGGATCGGATAGTAAAACACCTTCAACAAAAGGATCTTCTCCTTCACCTGGAGGAAATACAGACGCACCAAAAGGTGGAGTAATCGAAGAAAAAAAATAAAATGCAATTGGTTTACAGTTTGTAAATGCACAATCAAAAAAATATAATAATCATACAAATCTAAATTTCATCATGACTAAGTACATTGCAATTATTTGTAGTATCCTATTAGGATTTAATACCTTGACCAACGCACAAGGAACTCTAAAGTTTGGGCATATTAATTCCACACAACTTCTTGGAGCAATGCCAGAAACAAAAAATGCAGATTCAACACTTCAAAAATTTGGTGCTTCCTTAGAGAGCCAGTTGAAAACAATGTCTGCTGAATACCAAGGTAAAATTCAAGATTTTAAAGCTAAAGAAAGTTCGATGGCTGAACCTATTCACGATGCGAAGATGAAAGAAATTAGTGACCTTGAACAACGAATTCAGGATTTTCAAGAATCTGCGCAAACATCAATGCAAAAAAAGAAGGAAGAACTTTATGCTCCAATAATTAAAAAAGCTGAAGATGCTATCTCTGCAATCGCTAAAGAGAAATCATACTCTTATATTTTCGATACTAGCGTGGGAGCGTTCTTATATGCACAGGATTCAGATAATGTAATGTCACTTGTTAAAACAAAATTGGGGTTAAAATAATCTTAATTCCCTTCTATTAAAAACCCTAGCAAAATAATTTTGTTAGGGTTTTTTTGTTAACAGAGGCGCAAAGGAATAATTGCTAGCAGAGACGCAGAGACGCAAAGGAATAATTGCTCGCAGAGACGCAGAGGCGCAAAGGAATAATTGCTCGCAGAGACGTAGAGACGCAGAGAAATAATTGCGCGCAGAGACGCAGAGACGCAGAGGAATAATTGCTCGCAGAGACGCAGAGGAATAATTGCTCGCAGAGTAGTGAATTGAAATAAAAAAACAGAATAATGATGTTACATTTGCAATATGGCATTAAAGAAAGATCCCTCCACTCGACCACTTGGAATTTTTGATTCTGGTATTGGAGGTTTAACTGTGGCAAGTGCTATACAGGAGTTACTGCCCAATGAAACTATTATTTACTTTGGTGACACTGCGCATCTCCCTTATGGAGATAAGTCGCCAGAAGCGATTAAAAAATGGTCTACGGTGATTAGTGACTTCCTACTTACCTTCGATTGCAAGATGCTTATTATTGCTTGTAATAGTATTTCATCCGTTGCTTATGATGTTGTAAAAAAACATGTTGGCAACCGTGCAATCGTAGTGAACGTTATTGATCCGATAGTAGATTATGTAGGTGCGCAAAAAGCATTAAAAAATGTGGGTGTAATTGGGACTAAGGCAACGATTCGTACTGAAATGTATGCAAAGAAATTAAAGGAGAAAAAGAACAAGTTAACTGTTTCGTCTTTAGCAACACCATTACTTGCGCCAATGATTGAAGAAGGATTTTTCAATAATAAAATTAGTAAAACTATTATTAACGATTACCTTTCTCGTCCTAAGTTAGCAAAGATTGATAGTTTGATTTTAGGATGTACTCACTACCCATTGATTCGTCCTGAAATAGAACAATATTATAAGGGGCGTGTTGTTATTTTTGATTCCGCACAAATTGTTGCTCATCATGTTCAATGGTTGTTAGATGAACATCATTTATTAAATCATGGCAAAGCAAAGAAGCATCGTTTTTATATTTCAGACTTCACGCCAGCATTTGAGCAGAGCACGAAAATTTTCTTCAAAGGAAAAGTTTCACTAGAACAGAAAAATTTGTGGAAGTGATTTCTTTTGAGATTGATATTTACACTTTCATGGTTTCATTTCATCTGAATAAAATTTGTTCAGGAATAAATATATCTTATTAACTGTACAGCGTCAAATTAAAAATGAATAATTCATTCACAATAAAAAGAACGAACTCAGAAGATTTAAATTTTCAAAATCTTGTTGCTTTACTTGATAAGGACTTGAAAATTCGCGATGGTGAAGATCATTTCTTTTATGCGCAATTCAATAAGATTGATGCTATAAAAAATGTAGTCGTACTTTTAATCGATAACGTTGTTGTTGCATGTGGTGCGATCAAAAAATACAATAATAGTTCGGCGGAAATTAAAAGGATGTTTGTGCTAGAAGAATTTCGCGGACGAGGAATAGCTTTATTGGTATTAAAAGAACTCGAATCATGGGCATACGAATTAAATTTTTCGGAATGCATATTGGAAACTGGATTTAAACAGCCCGAGGCTATAAGGCTTTATCAAAAAGCAGGATATTCAAAAATTTCTAATTACGGTCAATATGAAAATGTTGATACTAGTATTTGCATGAAAAAGATATTAAAAGATAATGAGCAATAATTTACATTTTTAATTAATGATTTTAAAATTTTTCATTGATTAAAAACTTTGTAGTAATATGTCTAAGTATTTAAGGGGTTAGAATAATACTATATTGTGTCGTTTCAATTATGCTCAACAATTAATTTCTTGCAGTTATACTTCTCACCGTCAAAAACCTTAACAAAATAAATTCCTGGAGTAAAATTTTCAAAATTAATTTTTTTATTTGATTCATTTGAGACGGAAACTTCAAAGACATTGTCACCAATTGTATTTGAAATAATAATGTTACCTCTTTGAATTGTTTTTGCAAATTCAACTATAAAATTTTCTCTGGTTGGATTTGGCGATAAACTAAAATTACTTGTAAATTCCGAGCTTTCATTAATTCCAGTTGTAAAACACAAATTAAATTCAGTGCCACCTGTACCGCTTACTGCACCGTTTATGATAGAACCACCAGTTCCTGTTATTCCTCCACTTGAAATTGTTCCGCCTGAGCTAATTGTTCCGCCTGTGCCTTGATTCGCACAGGTATTTCCATTGCTATCTAATTTTACAATATACATAGCTCCATTGCTCCAACCGTTAAATGAAGTGGAATAACCAGAAACAACATATCCGCCATCTGAATCAACTAATATACCCCATGCCTGTTCAGCGCCTGTTCCGCCTATAGTTCTAGTCCATAAAAGGTTTCCGTTATTATCAAGTTTAACGACGTAAAAATCATCACCACCTGCACCGAAAGAGGTAGTGTATCCAGCAATAACATAATCTTGATTCAAATCTTGTGCTATACTATAACCTCTATCATTTCCGCTTCCGCCTACAGTACGTGTCCATAATAAATTTCCACTACCATCAAGTTTGACTACATATACATCGTCTGCACCTGCACCAAATGATGATGTATAGCCAGCTATAGCAAAACCGCCATCAATCGTTTTAGTAATTGAGAATCCCCAATCATATTGAGTCCCACCAACAGAAGTTGACCATAATAATGCACCGCTACTACTTAATTTAACACAATAAAAATCAGTACCACCCTGACCAAAAGAAAGTGTATAACCTGCAATTACAAGTCCGCTATCATTTGTTTGTACCATACTTAATCCATAATCAGCACCCACTCCTCCGATATTTTTAGTCCAAAGAATATTTCCTGCAATATCCAATTTAACTACATAAAAATCACTAACACCAAGACCAAAACAAAAAGTAGAAGAATAACCTGCGACAACCAATCCCCCATCTGAAGTTTGAATTATTGAGCGGAATTCATCCGGTTCATAACCGCCAATATTTTTTGCCCATTGCAAATTTCCTGTATTGCTCAATTTAACAACATAGCCGTTTGTAAGTCCCATAAATGCACCTACCGTTTGTGAACGTCCTGCAATCGCATATCCTCCATCAGAAGTTTGAATAATACCGAATCCAATTTGTTCTGTAGTATCTCCTATTGTTTTCGCCCATTGAAGATTACAAGTATTGTCGAATTTGGTTATATAAACATCTGTCTTTGCTTGAAAATTTTGAAAAAACGAACCAGTTGTTGCATAACCGCCATCAGAAGTTTTTATTATCCCACCTAATCCTTTGGTAATAATACCAGTCCCACCAATTACATTTTGAAATTTTGTTTGAGCATTTGCACTTCCAATAAGGCAATAAAAGAGAGCAAGTAATATTGAATAATTATTTTTCATGTCATTTAATTTTTAAGATAGTTCAAATATCCAAAAATTTGAATTGCAAATATCTGTTAATTGGATCGTTAAAACAGTGGGAAATGTCAGAATGCTAAGTAACACCATATTCTTCTTCAAATATAGTTAATTTATTTAGGTACTTACGCGAGCACTACTTCATTAATAATTATTTTTATTGCTTTAACTAATAAATGAAATCTTGCCATTTATTAAAGGCAATAACCGTGATCAAATATAATTTATTGCAAATATGAAAAGGTTGTTAGTAGTAGTATTTGTATGAAAAAAAACAATTAAAGATGACGAAAATAATTTACATTTTCGATTAACTATTTCAATATTTTTCATTGATAAAAACTTTATCGTAGCATGTTAAAGCATTTATGGTGTTAGAATAATACAACTGTTTGATATTCGATAATTGAAATTATATTCGCTAATTTAGTTGACAAAATCTAGATTTTTTTTAGAAAGTAAAACTTTAATAACCATTTACAATTACTTACTTCCGACTACAAATGTTTAATATTCGATAATTCCATTTTCGTTTCCTAATTTAGTTGACAAAAACTTGTCCTGATTCAAACTGGAAGCTAGAATCGTCGACAATGAAAAATTACTCTAGCCGATTACAAATACTTACTTCCGACTACAAATATTTAATTTCCACAATTAAGTCATTTTATGAATTTCTTTGTAGAAAATTCTATTTCAGTACTAATAGAATTTAAAGTTTGTTTCAGCATGAAAAATCCGTAAAATATTTATTGGTGGTTTGAAAAGGGCAACAAACAATTGCAAAACCAATTTTTAACTGTATTTAATTAATCACTTATCATCAAATAATGTTTCCTAAAGAAATTAATAAATACAATCAAATGTTAAGAATACTGGATTGTATTTAAAAATAGTTGCGCAACAAAATAATATAATGTACATCTTCCACAAAATAAATCTATGACTACAAGAGATTGTTTTTTTAGCAAAAGAGTACGCTCAATGTAAATTAGAGGATTATCAAGGAATGGCAAATCTGTAATTGCAAATAATTGTGGAGATGATAAACTTTGTACAGAAGAGATTCTTCAATTAAACTGAAGAACAAAGTTTAACAGGTATTCTCAGAAAATTTAAATTAAATGATAAAGAGAATGTCATGTACAGATGGTAGATTAGGTTATAAAAATAATTGAAAACAAGATTTAAGTAAATAAGATTTTGAATTGTTGAGATGATAGATTTTTATATATTGTTTTTTACTATCTTTCATCCTGTAAAACTACTACCATGAAAAAATTAGGCTTCATTTGTCTTTTAATTTTGAATTACACCATTTCCAATGCTCAATGGACGCAAACCAACGGACCGGAAGGAGGATATTTTAATTCCATGGAAAAAGTAGGTAACTCTATTTGGGCAGCAATGCGTAGTGGAATTTATACATCTCAGAACGATGGAGCAAGTTGGACTAAATTACCCTTTTTAAATGATGCTTGCTTAGACATAAAATGTCATGGTGACACCATTGTAATTTTGTGCACTTCTATTCCTACATTGCAGGTTACTACTTATGATTTATATTCTCGTAAAAGTACTGATGGCGGATTATCTTTTTCTACAGCTACAATAATCGAAAGTAGTTCTTCCTCTATTACCTACCCTCCTCAACTATTTAATGTAAACAATAAATACTTTACAAAAGGTCAATGGGATTGGTACATTTCAGATAATAATGGAATTACCTGGACGCTTTATCCTTTACCTTTTGGCAATGCAATGAGTGTAATTGATGGTAAAGATTCAATAATATTTCTCGAATTTAAAGATAATATACCAGGAGCAGCTGGAATATATTCTTCAACTGATATGATAAATTTTTCCTTAGTCGACACTACTTATAGTGCATCTAGTGGTGGATTAATGGTAGATAATTCATTGTTCTTATACATTAGTGATTACGATACTATTATTCATCAATATGTTATTAAGTCAGATAATTTTGGTACAAGTTGGGACACAGTATATTCATCCGGACCACTAGCGCATGCATCAGCAGGTTGCTCTAATTTTAATGGAGGAATTTATTTTTATCAATACCCAAATTATATTTTTAGCAATGACAAAGGACAAACTTGGAATACTTTTACATTTCCCACTGGATATTCACCATCGCCTTTAAACAATAATCTTTTGCTTAGCAATGGTGATATTTTAAATTATGTTTATCCAGCAGGAATAGTCAGATATATTCCATCACAAAACATATATTTTCCAACTCAAACAGGTATTAAAGGGCAATATCCAATCAGTCTGTCATCAAACAAAGGCAATCTCTATTGTGGTACACTTTCGAATTCATTTATGTCATCTGATGCAGGAAGTACGTGGCAAAAAATTCCTGCCGATATTAAATATGTTGTTGACTTTGCTTTCTGTGGAGATACAATTATTGGTGCTCAAGAAGATTATAATGGGCATTTAATTCGTTCATTCAATAATGGTGCAAACTGGGATACTTTATCAGCGCCAGTTGGTCTTGGTTGGTATTCGCCTACTTCAATTGAATTTATAGGAAGTACATTATATTCTTCAAGTGATCGGATCTTAAGTAGTAATGATTTAGGAATTACATGGGATACACTTCCAAAATGGACTACTTCTGGTGTTGGAAATTGTATTACAACTGGCAGTGATCTAAACGGGTATGTTGCAAATATTACTGGTCAATTATGGGTAGTGACCAATGATGGTGATGTTTTAAAATATGATACTACAAGTCAAACCTGGTCAGAGATGTTTTGTTTCTGGTCAACAGGTTCCAATAATTCAAACAAGATGTATAGTTTAGGTTCTTCAATTATTGTAACAGGAAGTGCAGGAATGTTTATTTCAAATGATGCAGGGCTTACATGGAATGGTTTTGCACCATCTTCTATGCCAGTAACAACTGCATACAATTTCATGTCTGTTAATAATGTGTGGGCTGCAAGTTGTGGGTCGTATGGCATTTATTTTTCAAGTGATTACGGCATAACATGGTCACCATTGCAGACACCATCGCCATTTTATGCAAGAGGTGGTTTGACAGCTCTCAACGGCAAATTATTCTGTGGTAGTTATTATAACAGTGTTTGGGCTAGAAGTGGCACTCTAGAAACAATTTCAGGTGTTGTATTCAATGATCAGAATAATAATAATGTTCAAGATGCAGGTGAGAAAGGAATTAAAAATATAGTATTAAAACTAAAGACAAGTGGATTGTTTGCGACAACCGATTCCTTAGGTCATTATGTATTAACTTATGACGTTACTGGCGATACTCTAGAAACAGAACTACCTTTCTTCTGTAACACTTTTCCTGCTTATTATATTTCGCCCGGAACATCAGTTCAGAATTTTGATTTTGCAGTTACCTTTAACACTACTATAGGCGATTTCTCTGTCGACCTTTCTAATATAAATATATTTAGACCAGGGTTTCAAACTAACTTGATGCTTTCGGTTAAAAATCAAGGAACAATATCACAACCATCAGTTGTTGATGTAACACTAGATCCACAATTACAATTTAACTCTGCGACTCCATCACCGACTAGCATTACAGGTAATCAATTGTCATGGGATGTTGACTCGCTTGAATTCAATACTGGAATTGGTATTACAATTAATGTTAATACTCCAATAGCCGCTAATTTAGGAAGCGCAATAAGTTGTATTGCTTCGGTTACGCCTTCTGTAATTGATACATTTCCTTCCAATAATACTTATGTGCTAAATGATAGTGTTAGAGGATCTTTTGATCCAAATGATAAACAATGTCTTCAAGGAAATTATTTTACGCCACAACAATTACAAAATGGAGAAGCGCTTGAGTTTATTGTTCGATTTCAAAATACAGGCAATTTCCCGGCTTCGGTTATTCACATAATTGACACGTTAAGTCAATTTCTTGATGTCTCCACATTTCAAGTTGTCAGTTCCAGTCATCCTGTTGAATGGAGCATAACAGGTCAAGGCCGAGTTGAATTTATATTCGATAATATTAATCTTCCTGCTTCTAGTTTTGACGAGCCTAATAGTCATGGATTAGTAAAGTACACTGTAAGATGTAAGAAAGGATTGTCTATTGGAAATGCTATAGTTAATACTGCCTATATTTATTTTGATTTCAACACTCCAATTATTACAAATACTACAACAACATTAATTGCGAATCCGGTGATTCTTGTTGTAAATAATAATTCAGGTATTAGTAATTATGAATTGTTGCTATACCCAAATCCGGCATCTAATATTCTGAATATAGTCTTGGCTGATAATCCACAAAAATATTGCACGATTCGAATCAATAGTAATATAACTCAAGTTTATTCAACAACTACTTTAAATAAGTATAATCAACTAGATATTTCAAATTTTGCTGATGGATTTTATTATGGCACTTTAGTGAATGAGAAAGGAGAATTATTAAAAGGATTTAAGTTTGTTATTAGGCATTAAAGGATCAAACCCTAATTTATCTAACAGTAACATTTGCATCATCTTAATTATTTTAAAAGGTAAGGTAATGAGCTCAAATTAGTTGGTATTTTGGAGCTCATTACCCCAGATTTATAATAAAATAATCTATTGTTTCTTCAAGCGAGAACTTGTTCCTACTCAAACGAGAAACCAAAATTTTTCATTGGCAAAATTTACCTCACTAAAGTTATATATCCTTTTTTATTTAAAATTTTATCATCCAAATAATTTGCTTTCAAAACATAATAATAAGTTCCTTCGGGAGCTGCAACTTGTTCATCGTTATTTCCATCCCAGCCACTGATATTATTAGACTGATTATAAATTATTTTTCCCCAACGATTAAATATTTCAATAGTAAGATTTTTAAAACCTGAGATTCCTGGAAAAAAATCATTGATACCATCTCCATTTGGCGTAAAAAAATTGGCAATTAAATCGTTGTCACAATCACTTTTAACAAATACATGTAGTGCATTTGTATTGCTTTTACAAACTCCTGAATCAATGTTAAGATAATAAGTAACTGAATTATAAATAGGCGCAGTTTGAAAAATATTTCCTATAAAAAAAGGATTTTCAGTAGTTGAAAATAATGACCAATGAATTTGATTTGGATTTATCAACATAAATAATCACTGTTGTCCGATAAAAATAAAAAAGTTTGCTAAAAGAGCCGTTTGAATTTCTTCATTCGGCTCTTTTTTGGTATTTTGGTTTTGCATAACTAAAATACTATGGATAAAAGTAATCATTTCTTTGGTCAATCAGTTCTCGGACAGCTGATTTCTTATTTACCAAGCACACTTGTAAGTCAAGTAGTAAAGCAAACGCAATCCGATTATTATTGTAAGCGATTTAAAACAAGCGATCATTTAATAAGCATGCTTTTTTCTGTGCTGAGTAATTGCACCTCTTTACGCGAAGTAGCAGGGGGAATGCTTGGATTAAGTGGCAAAACAAAACACTTTCAATTAACGCATATTCCGCGCAGAAGTACCCTTAGTGATGCCAATAGGAAACGTAGCCATCAAGTCTTTGAGAAGATTTATCAAAAACTATTAGTCCATTACCGACCAGTTTTATCGGACAGCCGACAAACCTATAGTTGGATGAATAGTATTGACATCATTGACTCTACCACAATCAGCTTATTTAAAGATATCCTTAAATGTGTTGGCCGTAATCCTATAAATGGAAAGCGAAAAGGTGGGATCAAAGTGCATACCTTGATGAATATGCATGAGCAAGTTCCACAATTAGTTTGGTTTAGTTCAGCTGCGACCCATGATCATGAATTTTTTAAACATCTTCAGCTACGCAAAAATCGAATAGCTGTTTTCGACAAAGGATATAATGATTATACGATGTTCGCTAATTTATGTGATAACGACAATTTTTTTGTAACCCGATTAAAAGATAATGCCAAGTATAATTCACTCTCAGAATCGGATATTCCTGACGCAACAGACAATGGAATTATTAAAGATGAAATTATTGAGTTACCCGTAAAAGAAAATAATGTAGTAATAAAAACTATTAAATTAAGACGTGTAGCCTATTGGGATGATACCAACAAAAGATGTTTTGAGTTCCTCACAAATTTATTTGATTTGGATGCAGGCCACATTGCACTTATCTATAAACAACGATGGCAAATAGAATTACTTTACAAGCAATTAAAGCAAAACTTTCCTCTGAAATATTTTCTGGGCGACAATGATAATGCCATTAAAATACAAATATGGTCAACACTAATCGTTAACTTGTTGCTAACTGTTGTAAGACGTAGCCTCAAAAAAAAATGGGCATTCTCAAACATCGTCAGCTTTTGCCGTCTGCATTTATTCAACTACATACATCTGATAAATTTTCTTGAAAACCCTGAGAAAGACTGGCGAAAAAAAGTCCCAGATCCAAATGAATTACTCCTGTTTGATCCATAGATAGCCTTACTTTTTATTTTCGGCACTTCCATAATACCTTTACCTCTAAGAAAACTTAGAAGTTCGATCAACTATGCTTTTTATCGGACACTAGTGATAAA
>JAYVOC010000279.1:0-10125 GCA_043758125.1 Bacteroidota bacterium
AAACTAGAAGTCGAAAAAGAATTATTAGAAAAAACGCGGCTTATAGAAATGTTTGATACGAGCTCCATCATTCTTACTGATGTAATGACTGCTTACGAATTAGAAGATACTCGATTAGCTCGAAGTGTGTTTAAAAAAGATGAGATTCTTGACGAAATTAACATGAACGCAAATGAATCAGTAGGTGAATTTATCAAAAACAATCTTGATAGAATCAATCAAAGTTTGTATACACTAAGTATGATTCGAAAATTAGAACGTGTTGGTGACCAATGCAAAAATATCTCTGAAGAAATCATTTTTTATATTGAAGCAAAAGTTTTGAAGCACAAGCCGCTTTCACAAAAACAAGATATGTCGGGAGAAGAAAATTAATTTTGATAGCAATCTCTAACTAAAATAAAAGAAAAATATATTGATAAATAATTTTATCACTTATTATTCTTATCAAAATACATTTTTACTACTGATAAAAACTCGTCGAACATTCCATTATTGCATGCGATGATTTCTCTTCCAAAAAGAAAATTTTCATTACCAGAAAAATCGCTAACTTTTCCTCCTGCCTCCATCACAATAAATGCTCCTGCGGCAACATCATAGGAATTTAATCCGTACTCGTAAAAACCTTCAAATCTTCCGCAAGCAACATACGCTAAATCAACAGCTGCAGAACCAAGTCTGCGTA
The DNA here is from genome assembly GCA_043758125.1 of Bacteroidota bacterium. Lineage (GTDB taxonomy): Bacteria > Bacteroidota > Bacteroidia > AKYH767-A > OLB10 > JANXSD01. The sequence goes on from JAYVOC010000279.1 coordinate 689, forward strand.
TGCCATGTGTATTCCTCATACAATAATCAAACACTTCCATGTACGGTATCATTCGATCATAATTGGTATAAGGAAACCCAGTTGCTAACAATGATTTTGCAACAGTATCAATTTTTGAAACAGCAATCGATTTTCCATTCATCCATGCACCTCCACCTTTCCATGCATAAAAACATTCATCAAGATTGATTTCATATACAATACCCATCACTAGTTTGTTATGAAAAGTTAAACCAACACTCACACAATAACACGGTATGCCATGCACAAAATTTGTTGTGCCATCTAACGGATCTATGATCCACTGATAATCTCGATCAGCAATTGAAAGTGTATTTTCTTCAGTAATAAATCCTACATCAGGAATAAGCTGCTTCAAGCCCTGCACTAATATCAACTCTGCATTCTTATCTACATAAGAAACTAAATCATTGTACCCTTTGTATTCAACAGCTTCGTTGTTAAATGACACACGTTGTGATCGAATAAATTCTCCAGCCTTTTTAATGATAGGAATAGCAGCTTCACAAATATTTTTTAAATCTATCATACTGCTTCGGCATCTTTTCTGCTCCTTAAGAAAATTAATCCGCTAGCACCAATTAAAATTAAAATTGCAGCGATAACTTCGGCCTGTGTAACTTGTAATCCTAAAAAATTAAATTTATTATTTACACGTATCTGTTCAATCAACATTCGCTCAATTCCATTTAGTAATAAATATAATGCAAAAACTTTTCCTATAACGTTAAATCTTTTTCGCACCGACCAAATAACAAAAAACAATAAAATACAAGTAACTGATTCATACAAAGGAGTTGGAAAAACTGCATCCGGTAACATCATACAATGTTTACCAATACAACCTGGGATTGGCATTCCTTCATTAATAACGTTATTCGGATAATTATATGACCAAGCCCAATCAGGTAACCACTTTAAAAATGATGGTTTGGGATTCAAATTTACAATTCCCCAATCACCATCACCAGCAATCTGACAACCTAATCTTCCAGTACCATAAGCTAACATTAATCCTGGCGCCGTTGCATCTGCTATTACAAGCGGTTTAATGCCACGCTTATTACAATACCACATCACAGAGATGCATCCAAAGATTAATCCTCCATACATCGTTAATCCACTAAAGGAAACCAATGCTTCTAAAGGATGATTTTCAAACTCATTTAAATTTTCAAGATTGTGAAAAACTTTTGCTCCAATGATTCCTGAAATAGCAGCAACCATTGTTATATTTCCAACCAATTGATAAGGATGCATCAACACTTGCACATTTTCTGATTGTGCTAATCGCTCTTTTTCTTTTTCACGGTAACGTAAATATGCCGATATCGATCCAACAGCTAAACCTCCCAAAATATTACCTTTTACAGAGAGCAAAATACCTTGCGTGTCCTCCACAAATGAAGTATAGTTTAAGGCAATAAATAATAATTTGTATCCGAATATAAAACCTAGTAAAAACGAAGAAATTAAATCAAACGTACTTGCTGGCTCTCCCTTAATTACGGTTTCATAAAAAGGATTCATTAACCCTAATTTTTCTTTCCGTTTCAATTCTAGTTGCAACGTATATGCCGCACATAAAAAAGAAATCGCAAGCATAAAGCCAAAACTCTGTATTGGTAACGGAATGCTAATTCCGAAAATGTCTTTTAATAAATCTGAAATTGTTGGATACATATATTTTCGGTTATCACCTAGTAATAGTTTCACCAAGTAAAATTACTTCTGCAAAACCCTCCGGATTAATCGTGTTAATTTGACAATTAATAATTTTATTTACGAACGACTCATTATATGGATGTGCAACACGAATATAATTCGACGTATATCCATACATTAACTCTCCACTTCTTTCTGCTTCAAATAAAACAGGTAATTCTTTTCCTAATTGCGACTGATAAAAAGCTTGTTGCTTTTTTAGTGATAAACTTCTCAACATCCGATTACGATTTTTACGAATGTTCATCGGGATAGCATCAGCCATTGATGCAGCAAGTGTATTTATTCTTTCTGAATAAGTAAACACATGCAAATAGGTAATATTTAATTGGTGCAAATAATTAAATGTTTCCATGAAATATGCATCCGTTTCTCCAGGGAATCCAACTATCACATCCGCACCAATACTTGCATTTGGCATCAATGCATTAATTAATGCAATTCGTTCTGTATAAAGTGATCTCATATATCTTCTTCGCATCGCTTTCAACATCACTTCAGAACCACTTTGCAACGGGATATGAAAGTGCGGAACAAATTTCTTTGATGCAGCGACAAAACGAATCACTTCTTCTGTTAAAAGATTGGGCTCAATAGATGAAATACGAATTCGTTCTAACCCATCAATTTCTTCCAACGCTTTTGCAAGATCTATAAAACGATCATGATATTTTGTCGATCCTTCACGAAGACCGAAATCACCAAGATTCACACCAGTTAGCACAATTTCTTTCACACCATCCGCTACTAATTCCATTGCCTGACGAACAACATTCTCGATGGTATCACTTCTTGATTTTCCTCTCGCCAATGGAATCGTACAAAACGAACAACTATAATCACAACCATCCTGCACCTTCAAAAATACACGCGTACGATCACCTGATGAATGAGCACTAACAAACGTTGTTGCTTGATCAATCTCACATGCCATGACAGCTGCCTCTTCGCTCTTTTTAAGATTATCGAGATAACGTAAAACATTAAATTTTTCCGTTGCTCCTAAAACCAAATCAACACCCGGAATATTCGCAATCTCCTCTGGTTTCAACTGCGCATAACATCCAACGATGATCACTTTTCCATCAGGATTTGCATGCATCGCGCGGTTCACAATCTGCTTACATTCTTTGTTAGCATTCTCGGTAACAGAACAGGTATTCACCACATAAACATCCGCAACAGCAGGAAAATCAGCGCGTTGCCAACCAGCATCACGAAACTGACGAGCAATGGTGGAAGTCTCCGAGAAATTAAGTTTACAACCAAGTGTATGGAAGGCGACTGTTTGCATGGGGCGCAAAGGTAATAAATCATCATTCTGGATTTATGATCCTTCATAGCTTTCGAATACATTTGCCAAATGCGCAAATTATTACCCTTCTTATTTCTATCGATGATGTTCTTTTCTTGTCACGAGAAAAAGGATACTTACGGAAGAAAAAAAGTTTTTCGCTACAATGAAAGCGCTGGAATCACCTCATTAGATCCCGCTTTTGCAACGAATCAAGCGAATATTTGGGCCTGTAATCACCTCTTCAATGGCTTAGTTCAGCTCGATGAAAAGCTGCATGTTTTACCAAGTATTGCTTCTTCGTGGGAAGTTAGCGATGATGCAATGATTTATACTTTTCACTTACGTAATGATGTTACTTTTCACAATGACCCATTATTTACAACTACAAGAAAAGTTATTGCTGCCGATTTTTTGTATAGCTTTAATCGTATTGCGGATAAAAAAGTGGCGTCTTCTGGAGCTTGGATTTTTAATCCGATAAAAAAGAATCAAGCTGGTGAACTCATCGGTTTCATCAATAAAAACGATTCAACATTTATCATTCAGTTGGATCACCCTTTTCCTCCTTTTTTAGGATTGCTCGCTTCTTCTTATGCGGCTGTTGTTCCTCACGAAATCGTAGATCATTATGGTAAAGATTTTAGAAATCATCCCATAGGCACTGGACCATTTCTTTTTAACAGATGGATTGAACGTACTGCATTAATTCTTCACAAGAATCCGAATTATTTTGAGACAGATAAAAAAGGACAACGCCTCCCCTATTTGGATGCCATTATGATTTCATTTATTAGTGATAAACAATCCGCATTTCTTGAATTTTTAAAAGGAAAATTAGATTTTGTTTCTGGCTTAGATGCAAGTTATAAAGATGATTTACTAACACCAAATGGCAAGCTCCGAAATAAATATGTAGGTCGATTTCAAATGGAAACAGCACCCTACCTTAACACTGAATATTTAGGAATATTAATGGACAGTAATCTTGCTGCAATGAATGGAAATCCATTAAATGATATTAGAATACGTCAAGCGATAAATATGGGTTTCGATCGTTCGAAGATGATCACTTATTTGCGTAATGGAATGGCTACACCAGGAGTGGCGGGAATGATTCCATTAGGAATTCCAGGCTTCGATAGTTTGTCGACAATAGGTTATCATTATGATCCTAAAAAAGCATTACAGCTGTTAGCAGATGGGGGATATCCAAATGGAAAAGGCCTACCACCAATATTGATGAGTACAACAAATTCTTACCAAGATTTATGTGAATACATTCAAGGACAACTTGCAGAAATTGGTATTACAATTAAGTTAGAAATTAATCAAGCTGGTCAGCACCGACAAATGGTTTCGAAACAACAATTAAGTTTTTTCAGAGGTTCATGGATTGCTGATTACGCAGATGCTGAAAATTATCTCGCATTATTTTATTCTAAAAATAAAGCCCCCAACGGTCCGAATTACACACATTATTCAAATCCATATTTTGATAAATTATATGAACAATCAATGCAAACAAATAACGATACGTTGCGTTGGAAACTTTATAGTGAAATGGATAACTTAGTGATGAAAGATGCTCCTGTTGTTGTTCTTTATTATGATCGTGTACTTCGTCTTTTTGGTAACAATGTTCAAGGACTAAAAATGAATCCTCTCAATTTAGTTACCTTGAAAGAAGTGGATTTGAAATAAATTACGAATTAAGAATTCAAAATGCAGAATTATTTTCCATTTGGATTTACAATGCAGATCAAGGTTGACTGAATTAAACAAACCTATAAGTTTAATTACTTACAATATTTGTAATTCTCCCCACTAGCAGGCATTATCAAATTACCAAATTACCAAATCATTTTTAATCTTTCCAATCAGCAATAAACAAATTCGTATCGTGTGTCCCGTTATTATTTCTATTGGAAGAAAATATTAAATGCTTTCCATCAGGTGAAAACATTGGAAATGCATCGAACATTCCATCCATCGTAATCTTTTCCACCTTTTTTGATTTTAAATTTATCATATAAAGATTGAATGGAAGTCCTTTCTTAGGATCAGATTTATAGTTGGATGAAAAAATTACTTTCTTACCATCATGACTAAAGAACGGAGCCCAACTTGCATTAGGCATGTCAGTAATTTTTTCCAAATCACTACCATCTACTTTGCAAGTATATAATTCCATGTGTGTTGGCATCACCAAACCTTCTTTTAATAAATCGGTATATTCTTTAATTTCCTCTGGCGACTTCGGGCGACTTGCTCTAAAAATTAATCGTTTATTATCTGGCGAAAAAAATGCACCGCCATCATAGCCTAATTCTTTCGTTACTTGTTTCACATTCGATCCGTCAATATTCATAGTATAAAGTTCAAGATCACCAGAACGAATACTTGTAAATACAATTTTCTTTCCATCAGGTGATACTGTTCCCTCTGCATCATATCCTGGAGTGGATGTGAGTTGTTTTAAAATATTCCCTTTTAGATCAGAAACAAAAATGTCGAAGTCTTTGTAGATAGGCCATACATATTTATGATCAGCACGCTTTGCAGGATTCGGTGGACAACTATCTCCACCTAGATGTGTTGATGCATATAAAATTGTTGTATCACCTGGAAGAAAATAAGAACATGTTGTCCGTCCTTTTCCAGTGCTTAGTAACTGTGGAGTTGCGTCTTTCATGTTTGCATTTGCTAAATCAAAAAGATAAATCTGATCGCAATGATTTCCCCATGCTTCGTTATGCGCTTGAAAAGTTATTTTTTGATTGTCGAAACTAAAATAAGCTTCAGCATTATCACCAGCAAAAGTTAGTTGTCGAACATTGGATAAATGTTTTTCTTCACCCTTATAAAGAAGTGTGGATTTATTAAACTCTACGGGATTAGTTTGTGATTGTGCGGATAAAAAACAAGTTGCAAGTGAAAATACTAACAGAAGATTTCGAAACATAATTTTATTTTGAGATGAGCAGCGAAGGTAGTTCCTAATGAAAAGTCGAACGTAAAATAGCTGTAAAAAAAATCAAAAAAAAACCTCGCTATTTCTAACGAGGGCTCGCAATCATAAACAAAATTTTATTTTACTTCTTTCGATAGGTCCGTTCCTGCTTTAAATCGAACAACTTTTCGGGCATCAATTTGAATCACTTTTCCTGTTTGAGGATTTCTTCCTATTCGTGCAGATCGTTCTGAAATACCGAAGGTGCCAAATCCTACTAATGTTACTTTATCGCCCTTTTTTAATGCCTCTGAGGTTATTAATATGAATGAATTTAGTGCAGCGTTAGCGTGAGTTTGACTGATCTTGGCATCTGCCGCAATCCTCTTTATTAGTTCACCTTTGTTCATGGCTTTAGAATTTAAGGATAAGAATGATTATGTTGGTAGGGCAAATATAATCAGCGTTTCAGTCCATATGCAAGGTCTAATTCGCTATTTATCAAATAGAAATGCACCAGTTTATTAACAGGATGGAATTCTAATATTGGAATCAAAATTTTAACCGTTAATGTATTGCTACTAATGATTAACAAGGTCGAGGCACAATTATTTAGTAATTATTTCAAGATAAACAAATCAAAATACTAGAAATTTAAATCCTTTTTAAAATATATCCAGAAATGAGATTGAAGTTGTTAATACTTTCTTTAATTGCCTTTTTTTGCTTTAATGGATTATTTGCTAAAGAATTCAAATCTCAAAAAGAGTTTCTTAATATCCAATCAAAAGCCTTTGCAGATTCAACACATCCTTATGCTTTAATTGCTGGTGGTAGTAAAGGTATTGGGTATGCAATTGCAGAAGCACTTGCTAGTCGCAATTATAACTTAATATTAATTGCAAGGGGTATAGATACATTAGTAGCTGCTAAACAGCGATTAGAAAGTGCTTATCCAATAAAAGTTGAAATAATTGCTAAAGACTTAAGTTTTGATAAATCAGCAGAAGAAATTGCGCAATGGTGTATAGAAAAGGATATTCATTTAAAGGTTCTCTGTAATGTTGCTGGTTTAGGTGGAATAAACGATTATCTATCACTGCCTATAGATACGCTACGGTATATGATACGATTAAATATTGAGTCAATGGTTACGCTTAGCATGACTTTGCTTCCACTTCTGGAAAAAAATTCACCATCCTACATACTTAACGTTGCTAGCATGGCAGGCTTCGCTCCTATTCCTGAAAAGAATTTGTATTCGGCAACAAAGGCTGCCGCTATTTCATTTAGTTACTCTTTGCGTTATCAATTGAAAAGAAAGAATATATCGGTAAGCTGCTTATGTCCGGGACCAGTTTATACCAAGCCTTCAATTATTAAAGATACAAAAGACAAGCTGGGTTGGTTTGGGAAGCAAATGGTTGTTCCAGTAAAAAAGGTAGGAGAAATTGCAATATGTAAAACAATGAAAAAAAGAATGATCATTGTTCCTGGAGGTTTCTCAAAAACCATTTCTGTATTCATACGAATATTACCTCAGCGTTGGCTTGCCTCCTTGTATTACCAAATAGGAAAAAAACCACCCAAAGAATAATTGTGTAGAAGACTAAAGGCCAACAAACCTTAAATTGATTCGTAAAACATTTGTAAAAAACAACCCTTTGAATGGAATTCAATGCTTTTGATTAGGTATTGAAATCGATTATTCGTATATTTGATGAAGCAAAAAGAGTTACACAATATTCAATATTCTTTAGCGTTCATTTACCATAAATCTTTGTCTCATCTTTAAAATCTGTTGTCTATAGGTCGAATCTCTACACATATTATCACTTTTCACCCCAAATTAAAACCAACCTGTAACAGGGATGAACTATGTGTAAGACCACAACAACAGACCATGAACTGGTATCCCGTTTCCTAAATGGAAAGGAAGAAGCTCTTCAAGATTTAATTACTCGCCATCAGCGTAAAATCTTCACTAGTATTTATTTATTGGTGAAAGACCGAGAGTTGGCAGACGACATCTTTCAAGAGACCTTTATTAAAGTAATTAACACCTTACGATCTGGCAACTACAACGAAGAAGGGAAATTCCTTTCTTGGGTTTTGCGTATTGGTCATAACTTGGTAATTGATCATTTTAGGAGCTTGAAGCGTATGCCAATGGTGCATGATACTGAGGAGTACAGCATTTTTGATAGTTTGCCATTGATGGATGATAACATTGAGGATAAATTGATTCATGAACAGATTCAAAATCAAGTTCGGTTGCTGGTAGAAGAATTGCCATTCGATCAGCGGGAAGTAGTGATCATGAGGCACTTTGCTGACATGAGTTTTAAAGAAATCTCCGAATGTACTGGAGTAAGTATCAACACCTCTTTAGGGAGGATGCGTTATGCATTAATAAACTTGCGTAAGTTGATTTCAGATAAACAATTGTTGTTATCGAAATAAAACACAATATGTGAACTTAGGTAGCGTTATGAATGAAAATTGCGTTATGTTGCCTATGAACCAAATATCTACATTAAATTACCTTGTTCTTTATTTGTACAATGAAACTCAGTTAATGGATACTGTATTGATTCAAAATGCTATCGATACAAATCATGAAATCGCTGAAACGTACAATGACTTGTTGGCTGCCAAAGCTTTAGTACACGAAACGCTGATGACACCTTCTCAGAAATCTATCGAAACGATTCTGAACTATTCGAAAATAACTGCACCTTTGATTCACAGTTAAATCGTAAAAGAACAAAAATGAAAACCGGATGCATACCTTTGCTTCCGGTTTTTTAATGTACAATTGTGAAGCGCGAGGATCGATATAAATTCGTTATAGATTATTTTTCAAAACATCGTCCTGATGCGGAAACAGAATTGAATTATTCCAATCCCTATCAATTATTAGTAGCTGTGATTTTATCCGCTCAATGTACTGATAAGCGAGTGAATCTGGTTACACCAAAACTTTTTGAAGCCTTCCCCTCCGCCGAAATATTAGCTACAGCTAAACCTGAAGATATCTTCCCTTACATAAGGAGTATCAGCTATCCCAACAATAAAGCGAAACATTTGGCTGGAATGGGATTAATGTTGGTGGAAAGATTTGATGGGAAAATTCCTTCAACAATTGAGGAATTACAGCAATTACCAGGAGTTGGTAGAAAAACCGCGAATGTAATAACATCGGTGATTTTTAGTAAACCTTCTATGGCAGTGGATACACATGTGTTTAGAGTAGCTGCAAGGATAGGTCTTACGATCAATGCTAAAACGCCACTATCAGCGGAACTTCAATTAGTTAAATATTTTCCTGAAGAAGTTATTTCGCTTGCTCATCATTGGCTTATTTTACATGGTAGATACGTTTGTATTGCTCGAAAACCGCAATGTGATCAATGTGGAATTACTCCAGTTTGTAAGTTTTTT
>JAYVOC010000280.1:0-2159 GCA_043758125.1 Bacteroidota bacterium
GAGCATTTTTAACGGTAAAGAATCACCAATCAAATATTTTAAATCATGTTGCGAATGAATCACAAGTTTGGATGTCGCATGCAGATACAATTACAGAAATCCCATCTGATTTTGAAATTATAGCAAGTACAGCAGATGTCAAAATCGCTGCATATCATGTAAAGAATGAAAATACTTTTGGATTTCAATTTCATCCTGAAGTGGTTCATTCAACAGAAGGAAAAAGATTGTTGGAAAATTTTATCATTCAAATTTGTGGATGTTCAGGTGATTGGACACCAGGATCATTCGTTGATGAAACGGTTTCGAATCTTAAAAAAGAAATTGGTGATGATCAAGTAATTTTAGGACTTTCTGGTGGAGTGGATTCAGGAGTAGCAGCCATGTTACTTCATAGAGCGATAGGAAAAAATCTGCATTGTATTTTTGTAAATAATGGGTTACTACGTAAAAATGAATTTGAGGAAGTATTACATGCTTACAAGAATTTTGGATTAAATATTCAAGGTGTTGATGCTAGTAAGAATTTTTATAAAGAGCTAGAAGGCGTTTCTGATCCAGAACAAAAAAGAAAAATAATTGGAAGAGTATTTATTGAAGTTTTTGATCAAAAGGCGCATGAAATAAATAATGTTAAATGGCTAGCACAAGGAACTATTTATCCTGATGTGATTGAGTCAGTATCAGTGAATGGCGGACCTTCAGCAACAATTAAGTCACATCATAATGTTGGTGGTTTACCCGAATTTATGAAATTGAAAATTGTAGAACCATTACGAAGTTTATTTAAAGATGAAGTAAGAAGAGTAGGGCGTTCACTTGAGATGCCTGATGATTTATTAAATCGCCATCCATTTCCAGGTCCGGGTTTAGGGATAAGAATTTTAGGCGATGTAACGGTAGAAAAAGTGCGTATCATACAAGAAGTAGATGCGATTTTTATTGAAGGATTAAAGACACATCAGCTTTATGATAAAGTTTGGCAAGCTGGATCAATATTTCTTCCTGTCAATACTGTTGGAGTTATGGGTGATGAGCGAACGTATGAGAATGCGGTTTGTTTACGAGCGGTAACTTCCACCGATGGAATGACTGCGGATTGGTGTCATCTTCCTTATGATTTTTTAGGGAAGATATCTAATGAAATTATTAATAAGGTGAAAGGAGTAAATAGAGTTGTTTATGATATTAGCTCAAAACCACCTGCTACTATTGAGTGGGAATAAAATACGATTATGCAAATACGTTTTCATTACATGCTACTTTTTGTACTCATCCTTTCTGGATGTGCTTCACGTAAGCGTAGTGCAACAATTACTCCTTTAGCAAAAGAAGTTGTTGCAATTCCTGATAGTACAAAAAATCAGCACGAAAAATTTGAGGCTAAAATCGATACTGTTAAAACTGTTTATACGATTGGTTTAGTATTACCATTACAATTAGAAAATCATTTTAGGAATGATACAATTTCGGATAATGCTCCGTTATTAATTCCTGAAGCAATTCCCGCACTTCAGTTCTATGAAGGTGCATTAGCAGCTAAAGATTCATTAGCAAATATTCCATTAGCCGTAAAGTTTAGAATTTTTGATTGCTCTGGTGATTCTATGGATAATGTTAAACTTATAAATTCAATTGATTTAAGAAAATGTGATGCAGTAATTTTAATGACATCATCTTCTTTAAATACTGCGATAATAAAAGCAGCAGCAAAGAACACTATTCCTTTTATTATTTTACAAAACTCAAACACGCAAATACTTGAATCGAATCCCAATATTTGGTTATCAACACCAAGCAATACTTCTCAAATTCGATTAGCTGCAACATATCTTTTTAAAACGTATCCTACTTCACAATTTATTACTGTATTCAGAGAGGTACGTAAGGAAAATGATTTAGCCACATTATTTTCAAATGTTATAGATAGTTTAGCAGGAACGATTAACATTTGTATAAAAGTTAATTACCTGAAAGGAACTGGCTGGTCAAGTTTGCAAAGTAAATTATCAAAGCAAAAAAGAAATGTTTTAATCATCCCTACATCTGATGAGTCTTACCTCTCGTCGATTATCACAAAACTTGATGATGTAAAAAACGATTACACTTTTTTATTAGCGGGACTACCTACATGGGAAAATTTTGAAGCTATTGATCCA
>JAYVOC010000281.1:0-13344 GCA_043758125.1 Bacteroidota bacterium
CGTGGTTCGGAAACAAGAATTCCTTCAATTAATGCCTATACATTTGATAATTTTCAAATCAATTTTTCGGAAATGAATGTGGTAAATCCAAATGAACAAAAGATAAATCTCACGAAAAAAGAAAATGCTTTATTAAAATTACTAATAGAGAGAAAAAATGAAGTAGTTTCTCGTGAGCATATTCTAGAAACTGTGTGGGGATATGACATCTATCCTTCTACTCGTACCATTGATAATTTTATCGTTACTTTTCGTAAATATTTCGAAATAGATCCAGGTAATCCAAAGCACTTTCATTCGGTGAGAGGCGTTGGTTACAAGTTTACAGATTAATTTAGTGTACTGTATATGAATTAAATCAATAATGTAAGTAATTCATTTAATTAATCTATTTTTTTAAACAATTCATCTATTTTTAACACTTGTATCTTTCTAAGCTATAGTAGTTAAAGAAATGTATTCTACTAATATAAGTTCATTAATTGTTTAAAAGAAAAAGAACATTCAAAATTACCCTTGCATGGCATTATAAAAAAGTACTAACTTAGAGCCATAGGCTGCCATTGTTTTATTGGTGGTCTCAATTTATAGAACCAAAAAATACATCTAAAACAAATAAATTAAATGAAGAAAAATTACATCGCTGCGCTAGCACTTGTGGTAGGAATGTTTACCAACACTTGGGCGCAATCACAAAGAAGTTGTGCTACAATGCAACACCTGCAAATGCAAATGCAAGCTGATCCAGGGTTGGCAGCTAGAATGCAACAAATTGAATACAAATCACAACAAATTATAACTGGCAATGCACAAAATAAAACAACAGCAGTAATTGTAATTCCCGTTGTTGTTCACGTTGTATATAATACTGCCGCCCAAAATATTTCTGATGCGCAAGTGCAATCTCAAATTGATGTTTTAAATGAAGATTTTCGTAAATTAAATGCCGATGCGTCATTAACACCATCTGTATATGCTGGACGTGCTGTTGATTGTCAAATTCAATTTTGTCTTGCACAAAGAGATCCTAATGGTCTAGCAACAACAGGTATTGTTCGTAAATCAACTACTACAACATCTTTCTCAAGCAATGATGGAATTAAGTCTGCAACGTCTGCTACATCTGGTGGTGACAACGCTTGGAATTCTACTCAATATTTAAATTTATGGTCAGGAAACCTTGGCGGTGGATTATTAGGATACGCTCAGTTTCCTGGAGGTGCAGCTTCAACGGATGGAGTTGTAATTCTTTATACTGCTTTTGGTCGTGTTGGAAATGTAGGTGCACCTTATAACAAAGGGCGTACTGCTACACATGAAATTGGTCATTGGTTAAATCTTCGTCATATTTGGGGTGATGCCAATTGTGGAGATGATTTTGTTACTGATACTCCTACCCAACAAACATCAAATTTTGGATGTCCTACTTTTCCACATGTAACATGTTCAAATGGTACTGGTGATATGTCGATGAATTATATGGATTATACTGATGATGCTTGCATGTATATGTTTTCAGCAGGACAATCATCACGTATGTCGGCTGCTATTTCAAGTTCAAGACCAGGTATTCTTACTTCTCAAGGATGCGTTCCTGTAACTGGTGGAACATGTTCAATACCTGCTGGATTATCTTCATCAGCAATTACAACTTCTTCTGCAACTATTTCTTGGGGAGCTGCTTCTGGAGCTGTTTCATATAACGTACAATACCGTATTGTAGGTGCTGCATCTTGGATTTCGACTACAAGTTCAACAACTTCAATTAGTCTTTCTGGATTAGCTTCATCTTCTAATTATGAATTCCAAATACAAACTGTTTGTTCTGCAGGTCCAAGTGCGTTCTCTGGTTCTGGAACTTTTACAACAGGAACAGTTTCTACTACTTGTAATGTAGCTACAGGATTATCTTCATCAGCGATAACAACTTCAAGTGCAACTATTTCTTGGGGTGCAGCAACAGGAGCTGTTTCTTATGCAATTCAATATCGTATTGTTGGTGCTGCATCATGGATTTCAACAACAAGCTCAACAACATCAAAGGCTCTTTCTGGATTAACTTCTGCTTCTAATTATGAATTCCAAGTACAAACAGTTTGTAGTGCTGGGTCAAGTGCATTCTCTGCATCTGGATTATTTACAACATCAACAGTTGTAACTGGTTGTTCAGATATCTATGAGCCAAACAATACTAGAACTACTGGCGCATTGATATCAGTAAATACAACCATATCAGGACTCATTGGTATATCTGGGGATAATGATTATTACAAATTTGTAACAACTACTGGACTAACAAACATAAAAGCTATTTTAGATCAACTTCCTGCTGATTATGATTTGAAACTTTATAATTCATCTGGAACAACGCTTACTACTTCTCAGAATGGCGGAACAACAGCTGAACAAATTATTCGTAATACTACAACGGCTGCTACTTATTATTTACGTGTTTATGGTTACTCCGGTGCTAACAATGCAACTTCGTGTTACCATTTAACAGTTAATACAAGTGGAACTAGTTTCCGTACTGCAAATCAGTTAGCTGACGAAGGTTCATTAAATGCACTTAAAATTAATGGAATCGATGAATTAAGTGTTTATCCAAATCCTGCAACTGATAAATTAAATCTTAATTTCTTTATCACTGAAAATGCTACGATTACTGCAAACGTAATTGATATGATTGGTAAAACAGTAATGAATCAAAATTTCACTGCTCAAGAAGGCTTTAATCAATCTGCGCTTGACATATCATCTTTAAATAATGGTATCTATTTCTTAAGAATACAACAAAACGATCAAATTGTTGTAAAGAAATTTGTTGTGAAGCATTGATATAAATAAATATTTGAAGAAAGCCTCCGTGTATACGGGGGCTTTCTTATTTTCGTACTGAATCAATTTAATAATCTAATCTCGTGCAAAAAACTTTTCTAACAAACGTTGTTCAAGCAGTTAAATCGTATAATCTTCCAGATACTTTAGTAATATTTCCAACGAGAAGAGCTTGTTCGGCATTCAGAGATGAATTAGCAACCGACCTTCAAAAAGCTTCTTGGTTACCAACAATTCTCCCAATACGTGATCTACTATTACAATTAAGTCCTTTACCGGTAGCAGATGATAATACATTGTTAATGGAGCTTTTTAAGGTGTATGAAAAGCTATATCCAAGTGATAATCTTGAAATTTTTTTAACATGGGGACAACAATTAATTGACGATTTTAATGAAATTGATCGTCAAATGGTTTCTGCCGAACAACTTTTTCAAAAAGTAATTGATGTAAAAAGTATTGAAAATATTTTTGCTCTTGAGGAAGTAGATTTTGCACACTTCAAAGAGTTTTGGTCGCAATTTTCTTCTGAAAATATTACACCATTACGTCATGAATTTTTAAGTTATTGGGAGATGCTTCCAAATTTATATATAAATTATAAAAAACATTTATTAGAATTACAAATTTCTTACGAAGGAATGTCGTGGGCATTCGCTGCACTAACAATAAATAACAATACCTATTTTGACAATTTTAGCAAAGTAGTTTTTGCAGGATTTTATGCATTTACAAAATCTGAAGAAACAATAATAAAATATTTAGAATCAATTGGAAAAGTAGTTTTATTTAAAGATGCTGACAATTGGTATATTGAAGAAAAATATCGGGAGGCAGGCCGCTTTTTCAGAAAAGGAATTTTAAGTAAAGCTGAAATTCCTTGGACTGAATCTTTATTATCAACTACTTCAAAAGATATATTCATAAGTGGTATTGGAGGGAGAGCAGCAATGGCTCGAGAACTTGCTATAAGTGTTTATGAAAAATTGAACGATAAATCTGAAGATGTTCTTAAAAGGTCCGTTGTAGTTTTACCTGATGACAGTTTACTTTTCCCCTTTTTAGATCACTGCTCTCGATTGGGATTAGCAACGAATCCATCAATGGGCTTTCCATTAACACACCATCCTTTACTGCAGCTTTTACATAGTATTAAAAGCATTCGGAAGCAATTAACAGAACATCAAGGTGAATGGTTCATTGTTGAACAATCTAAATGGATGCTAGAACATCCCTTATTAAAGACAATGTTGTTAGAAAAGGATCGATTACAACTTGAATCCATAAGTAAAAATATTTTTATTGACACTATTAATTCTCCTTTTTCTGCATTGCTATTAAAGGTACCTACTACTGTAATTGAAGAAGAAAAAATAATATCAGAATTTCTTCATGCATTAGATTCATCAAAATTAAGTGGCATAGAAGGATTAAGAGAATCAGTGCAAAAAGAATCCAAATTAGTTTGGATCCAATTAAAACCGTATTACAACAAACTATCAATAGTGTCATGGTGGAAATTATATTTAGGTGTTATTGATAAAATACGAATACCATTTAGAAGTGAACAAAATGTAGGTGTTCAAGTAATGGGATTCCTTGAAACAAGAATATTAGATTACGAATATGTTTTCATTGCTTCCATGAATGAAGGAACCTTACCAGGAAATAGTACACCAAAATCGCTTATCCCCTACTCTCTCCGCAAAGCATACCAACTGCCATGCAGAGAAGAGCAGGACGCTGTAACTGCATATCACTTTTATAGACTATTGCAAAGAGCCGGGCATATTCATTTTTTTTACAACAGTGATATGAATGATATGGGTGGTGGTGAAAGGAGTCGTTTTCTATTTCAATTGCATCATGAATTAAAAGAGTCAAATTCAAAAATTAATTTCAACTATTTACAGATTGAAAACAATCTTATTAGCAACCCATCTAATGAAATTGTAATTGAAAAGTCAGATGCCATAATTAGTATCTTAAAAAATAAATTTGTAGAAAATTTTGCCGAAAAAGAATTTAGTGGTTTATCTGCATCATCTATTAATGAATATATTGCCTGCTCATTGCGATTTTATTTCAACCAAATTGCAGGTTTGAAGGAGCAAGAAATACATGACACGATAGATCCGAGTGTTTTTGGTAATATATTTCACGAAGCAATACATAAAATTTATGAGCATAATGAAATATTAACCAGTGAAATAATTGAAAGTAAGCTAACTATTTTAAAAGAATTTGTAACAAATGCTATTCATGAAAAATTTAAATCAACGCCATTATCAGGAAATGATTTCTTGATGCAAGGAGTATTATACGATTTACTTTACAGAGTATTACAAACAGATCTTGAAGAACTTCCGTTGAAGTTGATTGGATTAGAAAAACGAATTCAAAAATCTATTCAAATTGAAAATGTAGGAAACGTTTTGATAAAGGGAATTATTGACAGAATTGATGAAAAAGATAATTACATCCG
The DNA here is from genome assembly GCA_043758125.1 of Bacteroidota bacterium. Taxonomy (GTDB): domain Bacteria; phylum Bacteroidota; class Bacteroidia; order AKYH767-A; family OLB10; genus JANXSD01. The sequence goes on from JAYVOC010000281.1 coordinate 5,324, forward strand.
GATATTAGATTATAAAACTGGAAATGATAAATTAAATTTACCAGAGGATATCTCAAAATTATTTATTGATCCCGCATTTAAAACATCATTACAACTTTTATTTTATGTTCATTTATCTAAAGATATAATCCAAGATAAAAGTGTTAAAGCTGGCTTATTTAAGCTGAAAAAAATTAAAGAAGGCGTAGATTATTTAACAAAAAAAATCCCAATTGACACTGAAATAATAGCTTCATTTGAAAATAATCTTAGTAAACTAATCTCTGAAATATTTAATCCATCAATTCCATTCAAACAAACGGAAGATTACGATCAATGTCAATATTGTTCTTATAATGGAATTTGCAATAGACTTGGGTAACTAATTCCTAGGCCTTTCATACCGATCATTTAAGTAATCTATTAGTGAAGTAGCCATTGCGAGTACAATGCTAAATAGCATAGCGACCCAAAAACCATTTACTTTAAATCCTTTTTGTAAAATATGAGAAGTAATTAAGATGATTAAAGCATTAATAACTAAGAGAAAGAATCCAAGGGTAACAACAGTTATTGGTAAGGTTAAGAAGATTAATATTGGTTTTACAAACACATTCATCACAATTAGAACGAAGGACACCAATATTGCCATACCTATACTTGTAACTTCGACGCCAGGCATTAATGTAGCAATTAAGAATATTGCAACTGCAGTGGAAAGAACTCTTGCTAAAAAATTCATGAAATGTTTTTTACAAAACTATATTAATATTTACAAAATTAAAAGAGTTAAGCTAATATTTATAGATGACTTAAGATTTCTTAAAGCTATTTTTTCCAGGATCAGGTAATTCGTCTCCCAAAAGATAACCTAATGGCTTTAAATGCTCGACACGGTCCAAAATTACTTTTATAATTGCTGTTAATGGGATTGAGAGAAACATACCAGCAACGCCCCAAATTGCACCTCCAATTAAGACAACTATGATAGAAACTAAAGCATTAATTTTAACTTTAGATGCGACTATTTTTGGTACAATAAAATTATTATCTATAAATTGAACAAGCGTATATGCCATTAAAACAAAAAAGGCATCTGTAGGTGATTTAGTTGCAAAAGCTAAAATCATAGGCAAAGCTATAGCTATTATTCCACCGATATAAGGAATAATATTAAGTAGAGCACCTATAATTCCAAGCAAAATCGCGTAATCTAACCCGATAATTAGCAAACCAACCGAATTTAAAAAAGCAACTAAAACTGCTTCAATTAATAATCCTAATAGATAATTCTGTATCAATGATTTTGATTGTTCAAGTACATCAACAACAGTAGCATGTTTTTCTCTAGAAAAGAGTTTGCTTATAAAATTTAGCAATAAAGGTTTGTAATAAAGTATCATAAATGTGTAAACTGGAATTAAAAAAGCAATAATGAACACTCCACTGATTGTTGATAATGTTTGACCAATCATGGAAGAACTAGAATTTAACCCTTCGTTTTCCATTTTAACTAACCATAATTTAATTTTATATTTACTTACATTAAAATTTTGTGATACCCATCCAATGATATCATTAATCATTGTGTTAAATTTAATTTTCAATTGAGGAAATGCATCACTAAATAAACTTGCTTGTGAAGCAATAAAATAAAACAGTCCAACAAATAATATCAATGCAAATAATAATGCAATGAATATTGCAACTACCCTATTTGTTTTTTTAGATGTCAAAAAATTCACAATTGGGTTTATTAAAATTGCAAAAACAAAAGAATATATTATCGGCAATATAATATCCTGAGAAATATACAAAGCATAAACTGTTGCTACTAATCCAATTAAAACTTGTGAGTATTTTAAGTAATAAGGCAAATTTTGCTCTTTTTCTATCATCTGTATTTAAAGTATAAATATTAACAAAATAATTCTTTTATAAATAAATCGTTCTATCTAATTAACAATAATTTTACCTGACGTAGAACCTGATTTAGATTTAAATTCATAAATATAAACTGCATTTTCTTTGAATTTAATTTTCTTAAGTTCACCCGCTAACAAAGGTTCAAATTTTACATTACTTCCTTTCAAATCAAAGATTGACAATTTGCCGTCTGTATTACTCAAATTAGAAAACGTTACTTCGCCATTTGATGGATTGGGATAAGCTTTTAATATCGTAGCGCTTTTATTTGCTAAAGTATTTAATCCCGTAAGGCTAGAATTAATTTCAAATCCCCCTAAATTTATTGTAAACGGAGTAGCAGAATTAATCAATAAATTCATTGCCACAATTGTATCGTTACTTCCAATTCCAACTACAGAGCTTAAGAGGTTTTCCCATGTGCCATTTCCAATAGGATGAAAATAAATGTTTGTAAATGTAGCGTTGCTTTTTTGCAATTGAATACCAATTGAATCAATTGCTGTTGAAGACTTGAAAGCTAATTTACCTATTACTCCACTGGTTTGCGCAACAATGTCAGTAGAATAAAGTGGAATAGTAAAAAAACCAGTCGAAGTTGTAGAAGTTAAAATAATGGATGAACCTCCATTATACGCATCATTAAAATCATAATCAATGTTAATTCCAGAATTGTAGAATGTCCATGTAGGAAGAATTGATTGATGCGACATATTGTGCCATGAACCTGAACTTAAAACATTACCATTTGAATAATAATTTAGTCCATGTCCAGTATTAAAATCTGTGCTAAATGGTAATGACTTAATTGTCGTTCTTGCTGCAATATAATTTCCAATACCTTTCCAAGCATTATCTATTGCAAAAGGAGTTTCATCATTTCCCGAAAATATTTTTCTTTCCGTTGCATAAAAGCTTGCATAATCAGCTGGATCATTATTAAAAGTAGAAAAACCACCGTAATTAAATGTGAAATTTGTTGCAAAAAGTGCTATGGATGTTTTGGCAACTCCACTTGGAAATATTTTATCAATCCAAGTATAATTAGAGAATGCAGGTTGTGCCGTTCTATTAGGCCACATATCAGCGCCTGTATAAACGTCGAAGGGACTACGCGCTAAACCTAAAGCATAGGTATTTGAGCTGGCAACAGTCGTTGCTTGACTCCAACTATAATTAGTGAATAATCCAGTGGAGTGTTGAAAGAAATAAGCATTGTTCGCATTTAATTTATTTTGATAACTAATCGAACCATTTTGCAACATAGCATCATACCAAATTATTTCTCCATTGTAACTACTATCAAACTGATTTATGAAACTAGAAAAATCTGCACCTGTTGCAGAATTTATTTGTGTTTCACAATTAAAAATCCAACCATCGAAATTATAATAGTTTGCAATTGCTATTAATTGAGAAGATGCAATATAATTTCCATTAATATCTTTTTGTAAGAAGCTTTGAACGGCAGCTTGTGTTCCGCCATATACTGTAGGAGCAAAAAAGATGGTTCCGATTACTTTCACACCATTCTTATGCGCAGCATCAACCCATGCTTTTGAAGGAATAAGTATTGGAGTTCCGGCACTTCCACCAAACCAAGCCAAGATATCTATGTATTGCCAATGGGAAAAATTAAATAAATTAAATTGACTTGATGAATCAATATAAGGACCAAAATTATCCATGCCATCTGGTGAATAAAGAATTTTTGCATTGGTATCTACATTACTAATCAACTGAAAATTATTAGATTTCTCTCTTAGACTTAAAATAGTATTTGAAATATTTGACTGATTAATAACAGAGGGACTCCAATTTAAAAAATCATTGATTGTGAGTGTTAAATCCGCTTGGGCAAATAAATATTGGTTTGAAACGAGAAAAAATATACACACTAATACTTTTTTCATGAAAGGTAATTTGTAAATTTGATTGTCCATAAATTAATTGCTATTAAAGATTCTATAAATTTTTAATGATTGAAGATCTAAGTAAAAATACTAATTATCTATCAAGAATGTTTATTACTTTCAAAATTAAATAATAATTTGATAATCAGATTAAATAAAAAATAAATGTTCGAATTAATTTTACTTCAATATAATTTGAATTTTGTTAGCCGAAATATTAAAATATAATTTACAGGTGAAATTTTTAGTGTAAATCGAGTCAAAATTATCACTTTTGCAAAACTAATCACATACCTTTATGTTAAACTTGTTTATACAATAAAATGCTTGGCTTAAGATTTTCCCATTTAACTCCTCCATCTGAAGGTACCACCTACGATAAATTATCGAAAATTTTTATGGAGTTACTTCAATATACTGCTGCTGATGCGAATGAAGCATTGAGTTGGCTAACAGAATTAGATCGTCAACACAATTTAACTACTCCAGAGTATGGAATGGGAGATTTCATTAATGATTTAAAGGAAAATGGCTTTTTAAAAGAAAATGAACCAGAAAACTTCGAGATAACCCCTAAAACCGAACAAACAATTCGTCAACAATCTTTAGAAGAGATTTTTGGCAAGATGAAAAAATCCGGACTTGGTGGTCATAAAACCACAAAAACTGGGCAAGGTGATGAAGTTTCTTCTGATGTTCGTCCTTGGCAATTTGGTGATACCACCGAACAAATTAATATGACTGACTCATTACGAAATGCGCAAGTAAGAAATGGCATTGAAGATTTTTCGATGAATGAAAATGATCTTGAAGTACAGGAGAGAGAGCATAAAACATTTAATGCAACAGTTTTAATGATAGATATTTCGCATTCCATGATTTTGTATGGTGAAGACCGTATTACACCAGCAAAAAAAGTAGCGATGGCATTGGCTGAACTCATTCGAACACGTTATCCCAAAGACACATTGGATATAGTAGTTTTTGGTGATGATGCATGGTCTATTGAAGTTAAAGATTTACCTTATTTACAAGTTGGACCATACCATACAAATACTTCTGGAGGCATTACATTAGCAATGGATCTATTGAGAAAAAGAAAAACGCCAAACAAGCAAATATTCATGATTACCGATGGCAAGCCCAGTTGCTTGAAAATTGGAAACAAATATTATAAAAATAGTTTTGGTTTAGATCAGAAAATCATAAATGCTGTATTTAATCTAGCTGGGCAATGCAAAAAATTAAAAATTCCTATCACAACATTTATGATTGCGAAAGATCCCTATTTACAATCGTTTGTTAGAGATTTCACTCAAGTAAATAATGGAAGAGCATTTTATAGTTCTTTAAATGGATTAGGTGAATTCATGTTTGAAGATTATATTAAAAACAGAAAAAAAACAGTTCGATAAAATGAATAAAAAAATAAACATTGACAAAATTCGTACACTTGGTGAATTGATCCGTTCTGGATATAAACCGAGAACCATTAAACAAGAAATGAGAGAAAATCTCATTGAATCATTGCGAAGTAAAACACCACTTTTTAAATATATTCAAGGTTACGAAGAATCCGTAATTCCTCAATTAGAAACAGCAATACTTTCTCAACATAATATTTTATTTCTAGGATTAAGAGGGCAAGCCAAAACAAGATTATCACGGTTACTAACTGATTTATTGGATGAATACATTCCAATAATTTCTGGTAGTGAATTGAATGAAGATCCAATGTCCCCGATAACACGTTATGGAAAAGATTTAGTAGAAGATCGTGCAGAAAATACACCCGTTAGTTGGTTACATCGAGATGAGCGTTACATCGAAAAATTAGCAACACCCGATGTTTCTGTTGCAGATTTAATTGGTGATTTGGATCCAATCAAAGCAGCAACATTAAAATTAAGTTATGCTGATGAACGAGCAATACATTTTGGATTAATTCCTCGTTCACATCGATGCATCTTTGTAATTAATGAACTACCCGATTTACAAGCCAGAATCCAAGTTGCTTTATTTAATATCTTACAAGAAGGCGACATTCAAATTCGAGGATTTAGAATTCGTTTACCACTAGATCTTCAATTTATATTTACAGCGAATCCAGAAGATTATACGAACCGAGGATCAATTGTAACTCCTTTAAAAGATAGAATTGGAAGTCAAATTTTAACGCATTATCCTAAATCAGTTGAGATAAGTTCTATTATTACTAAACAAGAAGCAAAAGTTCCTGCCGACCAAAAGAGCTCGATTACAATCCCACCAATAGTTGATCGATTACTCGAACAAATTGCATTCGAAGCAAGAAAAAGTGAATACATTGATCAAAAAAGTGGAGTTTCTGCCAGATTAACAATTAGTGCGTATGAAAATTTATATTCTGTTGTTCATCGCCGAATTTTGATGAATGGTGAAACGCAAGGCACTGCAAGAATTAGCGACCTTTACGGAATCATACCAGCTATAACTGGAAAAGTGGAATTGGTTTATGAAGGGGAGTTAGAAGGAATTTCTAATGTTGCATATACTCTAATTGGGAAAGCAATACGTTCAGAATTTATAAAGTTTTTTCCTGATCCAGAACGCACAAAAAAATCAAAACAAAAAAATCCTTATAGTGATGTTATAGGTTGGTTTAGCGAAGGAAATGAAGTTGACATTTTACATAACGGTACACAAAATGAATTTGATGAAGTACTAAAAAAAGTAACAGGCTTACACGACTTAGTGAAAAATTATTTAAAAAATGTTCCCAAAAATGAAATATCATTGATGTCAGAATTCTTATTGCATGGATTATCTGAATATTCACAAATTAGTAAACGAAAGTTAGAAAGTACATTAAAATTCAGTGACCTCGTTGGAAGTATTTTCAACATGAAAACTGAAGACGGAGAATAAATTGAATTAAAAATTTTAAAACAAACACAAATAAACACTACCAATTATGCTTACATTCCTCTTATCATTTATGATGTTAATTACATCACCGGATAATATTTACACATTCAAAGTAAATGACATCAATGGTAAATCATTGGATCTTTCACAATTTAAAGGAAAGAAAATTCTGGTTGTAAACACGGCTTCAAAATGCGGTTATACTCCACAGTATGAAGACCTAGAAAAACTTTATCAAGCATACAAAGGTAAATTGGTTATTATTGGATTTCCAGCAAATAATTTTGGAGGTCAAGAACCAGGGACTAATCCTGAAATTCAACTATTTTGTACTAGTAAATTCAATGTGACATTTCCGATGGCCTCAAAAGTTTCTGTTAAAGGATCAGATATTGATGCATTGTTTAAATGGTTAACTACTCAAGATAATCCAGATTTTAAAGGTGATATTCATTGGAATTTCGAGAAATTTCTAATTAATGAAAATGGTATTTTAGTTCATCGGTATCGCTCTGGCACAAAACCGATGGATGAATCAATTACGAAGGAGTTAAAATAATTTTTGTATCTCGTCTAGAAAATTAAAAGGTGATCAAAATTTGATCACCTTTTAATTTTCTAATATACATTTACTTATCATTCAGCGATAAGAAGCCTCACACCTTTTCCATGCAATGTTACAATTTCAATTGAAGGATCCTTTTTAAAATATTTTCTTAGTCGCGTAACAAAAACATCCATACTTCTTCCATTAAAATAATTATCATCACCCCAAATTAGTTTTAAAGCTTTTTGACGAGGTAAAAGATCATTTTTATGGGTACATAATAACCTCAACAAATCTGCTTCCTTAGGAGAAATACTAATCGTTTCTTCTCCATCAAAAATTTTCCTGTACTTATAATCGAATTGATACAAACCAATTTTAAAATCTGTTTGATCTTCCATTTCAGTAATACCCATAGAACGTCGAAGAATTACATTAATTTTATGGAGTAAAACATCTGTATCAAAAGGTTTAGTTAAATAATCATCAGCACCAGACTTATAACCTTTTAGCATGTCTTCTTTCATTCCCTTTGCAGTAAGGAAAATAATAGGAACTTTTTTATCAACTTCTCTTATTTTTATTGCCACAGAAAATCCATCTAACTTTGGCATCATCACATCAAGAATGCACAGATCAAATGTTTTAGTTCCAAATGTATCAATACCAGCGATACCATCACGAGCTAATGTAACATCGTAACTATTTAGCTCGAGATAATTTTTCAAAACGTTGCCGAAATTAATATC
>JAYVOC010000282.1:0-6106 GCA_043758125.1 Bacteroidota bacterium
GTTAAACCATTTTTACATGGCCACCAATCACTCGCGCCATACGGTTCGGATAATGTCCAGATGATTGGCTGAGAAGCATGAGCGTTTTTTATGAATGAACCAAAACCAGATGAAGGCGGAGTTCCTTGATAATAAATTGTAACGGAATCTAAATTATTAATTTGAATTGTTGCAGGAAGATTTAATGTTAACACATCTCCATTTTGCGAATGAGTGATCAAACTCTGATGATACTTGACTGAATCAACTGTTAAATTAATACTTAAATCAAAATTAATTGTATTGAATGAATTTGTTTTAACAACAAAATAAGAAGTAACATTTCCAGAAATATACAATACATTGGGATCAATGTTCCAATGGCAATTATAATATTTTACATCGAAGTCGTTATTAGCAGCAACTACTTTACGATTTAATTTTCCTACATGTGCATCACGTTCTGTATTCGCAATCTGCATAAATTCTTTATCAGAAAATTGCTGCGCTCTAACAAAGTTTGCGATGAAAATGAAAGTGAGAAGTAGCACTTTTTTCATAATAGCATTATTTAAATTTTGTGTCAAACAATTAATAAAGGTAAGAAAAAAAATCTTGATCAACAGGAAAAAATTGTTGCTTTATATGATTTTTTTCGCACTAAATTGCCAAACAGGGTACGTTGACAATTGATCAAAGAAACTAATCGATAGTTGCAATAACTTTCAACTCAATAGCGATGGGCGTTGGCAAGCAATTTATCTCTAAGGTTGTTCGACAAGGTTGATTGTCTTTGAAATACTCGGCATACAAACGATTATACGTCTTAAAATCATCTTTCATGTTGGTAAGAAAAACGGTAACGTCAATAATTTTATCCCACGATGAACCGGCATCTTCCAAAATATAACCAATATTTTTAAACACAGAATGGCATTGCTTTTCGATGTCGTAAGATAATATATTTCCTGCATCATCTAATTCAACACCTGGAATTTTTTTCTCACCTCTTTCGCGCGGACCAACACCAGAAAGAAATAACAAATTTCCCACACGTCGAGCATGAGGATATGCCCCAACAGGTTCAGGAGCTTTAGAAGAATGAATACGATCGTTTTGCTCTGACATAATAATTATTCTTTTGATGCACAATTTAATTCTAATTCCAATTCCCAATTAGCACGAAGTGTTACTGTAGATGAAACAAAAACTTCTTCTGGTTGTGTGCCATCTAAATAGTTCGAACCATCCAACATATTATTTTTATTGTTATCCACTACCACACGAATTATATATGCACCGGGATAAATAAAATTGAAATCGTATTTGCCAGATTTATTGATAGTTTGTTGCCGAACAACTTCATACTTTTCAGTTAACACTTGCAATAAATAATTTCCACCTTCTTTCAGATTAATTGCGTGTATTGTAACTGCTGCAGTATTTTCAGAAGTAGGGATTTTAAAACGATAATTTATTGTGTCATTCTTCGATCCATACACATCAGTAAATGTACCAGGAAGAATTAACAATTGATAACTCGATCCTTCTTTCCACTTATGTGTTACACTAATTTTTCGTGTTGAAGAACTATCACGTACCACAAAAAAATCAGTTGAAGGAACAGGAATTGTATCAACAAATAATTTTAGTGTTCCTTCAATTTTTCCTAACGATCGAGGCAATTCAAATTCAATGTTTGAAGTTGGTCCTGAAAATTCAGGAGATTTTTTAATATCCACTCTTAAACTATTCGTAGTAAATCGCCTTTTTACTATCGATGTAGATGATAACTTCAATTGAATTGTATCGTTAATAAATGGAGGCGAGCTAATCAATAAATGCAAGGAGTCAGCAACTGTATCTTTCATAAACACATACAAACTATCTCTTCCAATCGACCATTCCGTATTACCAGAATATAAATTTCCAGTAACGAGATCACGAATAACAAGTGTATCAATTCGCTCATTAAAAATTAACGTGGCTCGATAACGATCACCAATTTGTGATTTCAAATATTGTCTCTTTGAAGGATGCTGTTTCGAAACTTTCAATTCAATCGTGCCGGTTTGCGGAATCGTTAATGTATTTCCTGTAAAAGCCATTCTTTCCTCATTAGGATTATCAAGAATATAATTCCCATTTTTATCTTCTAAAGCAAAGATGCTGTAATAACCAGGCGCAATATTTTTTATTTCAAAGGATCCGTTTTCGTTTGTATGAGCGAAATAATCTGGCTTCTGTTTAAACACTAATGAATCTAATGTTGCAATTGAATTCGACTTCTTATAAAGCATCACGGTAACGTCTTTCAACATCTGCAAAGTAGCAGCATCTTTTACAATTCCAGAACAAATTAAAGAATCGAGAATTGGTCCTGTTGAAAATACATATTGAAAATTTTCTATTGCATTTCCCTCGTGAAGATCCGCAATTGCCTTTCCAAAATTGATAGTATAAGTTGTGTTGTCACGAAGTTTTTCGGGTAACTTAATTACAATTGATTTCTTCGAAACTTTTACTTCAGGCTTCCGATCCATCAATGGAGAAACGAGTAATTGATTAGGCAAATCTTTTAATTGCAAATACTCACTAAATGATAAAACGATTTCTCGTGATTTAAAATTTACCGATCCATTTATAGGTTCCGCAACAATAAATTTAGGAGGAAGAATGTCTTTTGGTCCGCCAGTTGGCACAACACGATTAGCACATGCTGCAATTAAAAATAGTGTCGCAAAAAAAATAAGTTGTTTTAATTTCACGGATTGATTGTTGATTTTAATAATGATTCAATTTTTCGCATAATTAATCCCAAATAATTTGCATCTACTTTATCAAAATCTGAAAGCCGATCGCTATCAACATCAAGAATTAATGAAACTCTATCGTTAAGAAACGCTGGTAAAACAATTTCTGATTTAGATAAAGAACTACATGCAATATGTCCAGGAAAATCATCTACATTCTCAACAATAATTACTTCCCCATTTTTCCACGAGGTGCCGCACACACCTTTCCCATAAGCAATGCGTGTGCAAGCCAATGTTCCTTGAAACGGTCCTAGCACGAGATCTTCACCTTTCACAAAATAAACACCAACCCAAAAGAAACCCATCACTTCTTTTAAAACAGCAATAATATTGGCGAGATTGGCAATCAAATCACTTTCCCCTTCAACGAGGCTATCGATCTGTGGAAGCATTGTTTCATATCGCTCCTTTTTGCTTGCATTAGGAGGCGCAATAATAAGTTCTTCAGCCATGATAATTTATCGCTGCAAAGATAGTTCTTGAAGACGTATATTTTGTCTATAGTTCAGCAAAAGCAATTGCTGCGAGGTAAATCTTAACATCTTTCACCTCTAAAAGCACGTTGGCGCAAGCATAAAGCGTGGAACCAGTCGTTATAACATCATCCACAAGTAAAATATGTTTCCCTTCAAGAGCCTTCGAATCGGTAACAGCAAACACTTCACTTACATTTTTATAGCGGGCAAAACGGCTTTTTCTTGTCTGCGTATCAGTATGTTTTAAGCGTTTCATCCCGTGAGGAAGCGATTCAATTCCCATTCCTAGTCCTAATCCGTCAGAAAAACATGCCGCTTGATTGTATCCACGAATCCGTTCTTTCTTTTTATGCAGCGGAATTGGAATGATCACATCAACTTTAGAAAATACTTGCGAAGCAGCAAAGGATTGTCCGCATAACTTTCCAATATAAACTCCAACATCCGGACGATGTGAATATTTAAGTTGATGCATCAATTGTTGTACTTTTTCTCCTTTATGGAAATGTAAAAATGCTGATGCAGATTCCAACTTTATCTTACCCCAAAATTGTTTTGCAACAGGATTATCTGGATCGAGATGATAATTTGTATACGGAAGTTGAACATTGCATTTCGTACAGATGGTATCTTCTCCACGTACTAAAAGATCGTTACACGCAGCGCATAACTGCGGATAAAAAATTGAAAGCGTATCTTGAATTAGTTCTTTTATCAATGGCTTAAATAAATTAAAAATTACGAATTAAGAATTACGATTCTCTACTTAATGCTAATCATTATCAAGGCAAAAGTAATTGGAAGGATTATTTGAAAAAAAATTATAGTAAATTACAATCGTTTAATATCTTTTGATGAAAAGTGGGGGGATAAATGCAGAACGAAAAATACACAATTAAAATTAATTAGTTGTTTTCTTCTTCGGTTGATTGAGTCTCTTCGTTTGCAGGTGAATTATGTGGATAGCGAATAAAATGAACTTGTTTAATCAACCCACTAAGCGCTGCGCGTAATTCATCGATATTATTTTTTTCAGTTGCTGAAATAAAAATACATGGATAATTTTCTTTTGCAACCCATGATCTTTTCAACTCGTCTAATGAAATATTCTCTCTCGTTGCAGGTGTTAAATCAAATGGATCCTTTTCAACATAATGATATGCATCAATTTTATTAAAAACCATTAATGTTGGCTTATCATGTGCACCTAATTCTTGCAATGTTGTTTGCACAACTTTAATCTGATCTTCAAAATTGATATGCGAAATATCTACCACATGCATCAAGATATCTGCTTCCCGCACTTCATCAAGTGTTGATTTAAACGACTCCACTAAATCATGCGGAAGCTTGCGAATAAAGCCAACAGTATCAGAAAGTAAAAATGGGATTTGATCCCAAACAATTTTTCTCACTGTGGTATCAAGCGTCGCAAAAAGTTTATTCTCTGCGAATACTTCACTCTTGCTGAGCAAATTCATCACCGTACTTTTTCCAACATTCGTATAACCTACCAATGCTACGCGAACAATTTCTCCTCGTTGTTTTCGCTGCGTTGCACTTTGTTTATCAATCTCCTTTAACTTCTCCTTCAACCTACTAAGTTTCTCACGGATAACGCGACGATCAGTTTCAATCTCCGACTCTCCGGGACCGCGCACTCCTATTCCACCACGTTGCTTTTCGAGATGCGTCCATAAACGTGTTAGACGAGGTAATAAATATTTGTATTGCGCCAATTCAACTTGTGTTCTTGATTGTGCAGATCGTGCTCTCTTTGCAAAAATATCAAGAATGAGATTTGTTCTATCTACAACGCGACAACCAATTACTTTTTCAATATTTCTAATTTGTGATCCTGATAATTCATCATCAAAAATAGCAATTTGAATATTATTTGCTTTTACAAATTCTATAATTTCTTCCAGCTTTCCCTTTCCTACAAAAGTTTTTGAATCGGGATGATCCATCTTTTGCGTAAAACGACGAATCGTAACTGCTCCCGCCGTTAATGCTAAAAAAGCTAATTCATCGAGATATTCATTTATCTGATCAACTTCTTGTTGACGAGTAGAAACACTTATTAAAATTACACGCTCCTGCGGTACTCCTAAATCTGTTGGTTGATGCGGCAAGGGATCTTATTTTATTTTTAAAGTTTCAATGTATTCTGCAACAGCTTCAATTTGTTCGCTAGTTAATGATTTCTCATAACTTAGCATTGCATTTTTTCCATGCGTAATAATTGCAATTTTTTCATCGTTAGATAAGTTTGAAATACTCAAATCTTTTGCTCCACTCATCCCAGCTTTTCCATCAGTACCATGGCAACTTTGACACATTTTAGCATATACATCCTGACCGACAGCTAAGTGATCTCCATTAACTAATATTTCAACTTTTTCTCTCTTAAAAATAGGAGACTTGGTTTCTGAAATACCATACGCATAAATGATTAAAAGTAATGATACTAACGCAAGCGATTTCTTTTGTCCTTTAAACGCCACAACAGCAATTGGAATTGAAATCGCTACAGCAGCAATTTTTACCCATAACCATGTACCATTCGTTCCTGATTTTGCTGCAAGATAAATTCCTGTTGCCAAAAATAATGTACTTACAATCATTTCGAGGATGCGCGTCTTTTTTGTGAAATTAATTAATGCCTCCTTTTTATTTAACAGTAGTAGAATTGTTTTGATAAAGTAGATTAACAAAAAGATTGTTACAACTAATTTATGACTATGAAGCATTCCTGTATACATGATGATAGAATTTGTCACGCAAATGTAAAGGAATTTGTTAGATGATTTTACATTATTACAACATAGTTGT
>JAYVOC010000283.1:0-4773 GCA_043758125.1 Bacteroidota bacterium
CATCGTAACGTTTGTCTTTAATTTCTAAACTTTGAATTATTTTTCCTGGTTGTTTATCTACAGCAAAGCGTATACGAATACTTGCTGATGGTCCTTCAACAGCTGCAATTCTATCCATGCGTTCCATTGCTTTAACGCGTGATTGTACAGCACTTGCTTTGGATGCTTTTGCACGGAAACGCTCAATGAAACGTTCTTGTTCTTTGATAAATTTTTCTTGATTCTTAAATTGATTCATCTGTAATTCCATGCGTTCCTCTTTTTCTTCGAGGTAATCGCTGTAATTTCCAGTATAGAGCGTCATTTTTTCGTGTTCAATTTCTGCGATTTTATTTACCACACGATCTAAGAAAAATCGATCATGAGAAACAATAACAACAGTCCCTTCATACTCTTTCAAATAATCTTCTAACCATTGTATAGATGGAAGATCCAAGTGATTCGTAGGCTCATCCAGTAACAATACATTCGGTTGACGTAACAATGTTTTTGCAAGCATCACACGCATTCTCCATCCTCCAGAAAATTGTGATAGTGGACGTTGTAAATCCTTTGTAGAAAAACCTAATCCTTCTAAAATTGATTCGGCTTTGTGTTGCAAATTATATCCATCTAATGCTTCATATTCATTCTGCACTAAATGCAACCGATTCATTATTTCATCTGAATGATCATGCTCCATGTCTTTGAATAACTGTTCCAATTCATGATGTAATTCATTCGCACGTTCATACGCTTCCATCGCTACTTCTAGGATAGATTTTTCTGATAAATAACTTAGTAGATCTTGATTTAAAAATCCAAGAATTAATTCATTGCGTTTTGAAATTTGTCCTTGAGAAACAGAATATTCGCCACTGATAACACGAAGTAAAGTTGATTTTCCTGTTCCATTTGCACCAATCAATCCAATCTTTTCATTTTGTTTGATATGCCAATTTAAGTCGCTGTAAAGGATTCTTGATCCAAACTCGAAGGTAATGTCTTGTAGTACTATCACAATTTATTTTATAATGGTATCAGTTTTCCTGAACCTGTAATTTTAGTAATTAATTGGGTTGGGCTTCCCTTGTAATAAATATTCCCGATAGATTGCAACGTAACATTTAATTTATCGTTTGCATAAATTTTAATATCATTAATACTTTCATCAGTAATGTCCGTTTCATTAGCAATATAATTTTCGCCGTTTATCTTACCATCACCAGCAGCATAGATATAACTTAAATTTGCATTTCCACTTACATTAATATCGGCGGGTCCGTTGTGAATTTTTAAATAAGATGTGCCACACTTTAATAGTAAGTTATAACTTCCTAAACTTCCATAGCTATTCAACTCGAATATCGGAGCAACTAAAGTATCTACGCAAGTAATGTTTCCCGAACTGTTAAAAATCATCATATTTGAAATAGATGGAACCCAAATGTCAACAACTAAAGTTGGATTAAATTTTCGAACCCAATTAAATTTATTTTTATTTCGAATGATAAGTTTAGTGCCATCAAAATTTGTTTCAATTTTACCTAAGAGATGACTTCCAGCAGTAACTGTCATTCTGTAAATAGAGTCATGGTGAATCACAACATCAACATCATTATACATTTCAATTTTATCAATAACTGGTAAATGACGTTCTTCAGTAGTAATTGGACCTGCGCTTTTAAAAAGATCGCCAAATTGATTGCATCCACTAAAAGTAATTATTGCAATGTAAAATAGCAGATAGAATATTTTATTTTTCATCGTCATTATATTTTAAATCCTATTCCATATTCAAAATAATCAGCCTTTGCAAAATGTGATTTTAAGTTAAAGCATACAAAGATTTTTTCGCTCACAAAATAACGTAACGACAAGCGTGTAAAGATGGATGCCGAAACAGGAAGTTTGTTATAAAGATAATATCCTGGTTGAAAATATCCTCTGAATTTACCGACTGCAATTCCATACGAAAGATGTATTCCAATTCTTGTATTAGCCGCAGTCTTGCTATAGTTTATGGAATCTAAATCGAAGACTCGTTTTTGCAAAGTAGCATCGTAGAATACATCCGCACCTCCACCAATAAAACTTTTTCGTGTAATTCTAAAATGAATATCAGTAGTAAAAATACCAACACTTACTTTAATAGTTTCTCCTGGAATTCGTTCTTTAAATCCCGTAGCAGCATAAAATGTAATTTCTTTTTTATGATTGTAATCGGGAAGCTCTGTACGAATTAATTTTATCTGATTACCAAAAAAATGTTGAAAGCCTATGTTGATAGATGGGATATTTAATCCTGCATTAGGTAATCGTGAAGCGCCATTTGAAAAGTGTGTGAAATCGATTCCAGTACTAAATTGTGTTCGCCCGTTGCAAGGAATTCTAAATTGAACACCGGTAGTTATCACTCCATTGATATGCGTACTGATCGCTTGATTTTTATAGTTCTCTGCGATCGTATATCGCTTCTCCACATAACCAATACCAATTCCAAAACGGATATTCATTCCCAGATGATGTTTATGGAGTAAAGGAAATAACACCAACGGATAAACAGCGTGACCATGTCCTAATAAATTTTCATTGCCTAAATCAAAATATTGGTAAGCAAATCCTAGTAAAGGTTCGTTGTAATTTCTTTGCCATTCATCGTGCCCTTGACTGCTTTTGAGATACGATATTTCAAAGCTTGAAATTTTCTTTTGCTGCAAATAAACTAATGATGGACGATGTGCTAATAAGTAGCCTGTTTGCACTTTTGCTCCCAACGACCAGATTCCTGGAATAGTCAAAGTATCGCCATTAGCAAAACTGCTTTTTGGGCTTAAGACGATAAATAGAATGACGAGGAAACGATTAAACATTTTGGAATTGTTGCATTGGCGGGTGCAAAGGTAGAAAATGAAGGCTGCTTTGTTTGTATAACTTTGCAAAATGACAACAATGGAAGAAAAATTATCGGCTTTTGAGCGACTTTTAACCATAATGGACGAATTAAGGACTAAATGTCCGTGGGATAAGAAGCAAACGATGGAAAGTTTGAGGCATTTAACCATCGAAGAGGTGTATGAATTAGGAGATGCCATCCTTAATAATCAGCAAGAAGAAGTGAAAAAGGAGCTCGGTGATATTCTTTTACACATCGTTTTTTATGCTCGAATAGCATCTGAAACAAATGCTTATGACATTACTGAGGTGATAAATTCCGTTTGCGAGAAGTTAATACATCGTCATCCTCATATTTATGGAGACGTAAAGGTGGAAGACGATGCGGAAGTGAGTCGTAATTGGGAGCAATTGAAGTTGAAAGAAGGTAAAACATCGGTGCTTGAAGGAGTTCCTGTTTCATTACCAGCGTTGGTGAAATCGATGCGTATTCAAGAAAAAGCACGTGCAGCAGGTTTTGATTGGGAACGCAAAGAACAAGTGTGGGAGAAAGTAGAGGAGGAGATGAACGAATTTAAAGTGGAGATTGAGAAGAATGATATTGTGAAAGCGGAGCAAGAATTCGGGGATCTGTTGTTTTCATTGGTCAACTATGCGCGTTTCATGAAAATAAATCCGGATGAGGCACTTGAACGAACCAACAAAAAATTTATTAGTCGTTTTCGATATTTAGAAGATTCAGCACGAGCAAACGGCCAAAATTTATCAGATATGAATTTAGAACAGATGGACGTTTATTGGAATGAAGCAAAAGCGAAGGGGCTTTGATAATTCATAATTCATAATTAATAATTACCCCCCCCCAATGTTGTTACTGTGTGGAGGTTTGATAACTAATGTAAAGAGAAATACGATATAATGCTGATTTAAATAGTTGAGTTATTTAAGATTCACTCCACGGCTAAA
This sequence comes from Bacteroidota bacterium, assembly GCA_043758125.1. Classification (GTDB taxonomy): domain Bacteria; phylum Bacteroidota; class Bacteroidia; order AKYH767-A; family OLB10; genus JANXSD01. Next base: position 3,841 of record JAYVOC010000283.1, read on the forward strand.
ATTGTAGAAGAAAATGTAAAGATTTTTAATTAATTAATTTAGTTTGGAAGTGTTTTGTTAATTTTGATTCCATATAAACTTAAAATGAAGAAATTATTTACGCTTGTTTTCCTTTTAATTGGACTTCAGGGAAAGTCGCAAATTACAGTTACAACCTCCGACATGCCAGTTTCGGGCGACACCATTCGGTTGAGTACTGCATCGCCATTAAGTACGGTGGATCTTACGCTAACGGGTGCTAATTTCACTTGGGATTTCACTGCTTTAGTTCCAGATTCACAAGTGGTAGATACTTTTTTAGCAGTATCTAGTACTGGCGCACTTTATTCAATTTATTTTTCAGCGTTCCTCGGAAATCCTGCAAATTCTGCTCATCGCGGTCCTGATTTATCATTAATTCCTGGAGTTCCTCTTACGAATGCGTATGTTTTTTACAATAAAAATTCATCGTTATATGAGCAAGTAGGATTTGGTGCCACGTATAATGCACTTCAAATCCCGGTAGGGTTTACAAACAAGGATGTGATTTATAATTTCCCTTTAAATTTTAATGATGCTGATTCTTCTGATTCCAACTTTTCAATTTCATTAACTGGAACTGGGTCATTATCGGGAACTCAACATAGAGTAAATCATGTTGATGGATGGGGCTCACTTCAAACGGCCTACGGAACATTTAATGTGTTGCGTGTTGTTTCTGAAATTACTGCACATGATTCGGTATATCTTGATACATTATCAATGGGTTTTGGTTTTGATCAACCGCTCACGCGCGAGTACAAATGGATTGGAAAGAATAAGAGTCTGCCTTTGATGCAAATAAATACTCAATTTGTTTTGGGTACGGAAACAATAACATCCATTCGTTACCGAGATAGTTTGAGGGTTATTCCAACACCAACGGGAATTACGGCACTTGAAAACGAATCCAAT